>JBBPZZ010000172.1:0-8118 GCA_038198445.1 Rubrobacterales bacterium | reverse complement strand
GGCTCTTTCCGAAGAGCACGCTCGTGAAGAGCCAGTTCCCGACCGTAACGGACCAGACCCATCCAGCGCCGGTCGACTGGGTCTCCGGGGCCTGCATGGCGGTCCGCCGGCGGACTCTACAGGAGATCGGCGGTTTCGACGAACGGTTCTTTATGTACTTCGAGGATGCGGACCTCTGCCGGAGGGTCCGGGAAGCCGGGTGGCTCGTCTACTACGTGCCGGAGATCGAGGTCGTACACCAGACCGGCGGCAGCAGCCACAGCAAACCGAGAGCGGTCTGGCTCCTTCACAAGAGCGCCTTCCTCTACCATCGCAAGCACGGCGCCCGCGGTCCCCTGAATATCTACAGCGCGGCCGTGCTCGCCGGCCTCGCGGCGAGGGCTCTTGCGAAGCTGGCGGTCTCGTGCGCCAGAGGTCTTTCAGGTAGGTGAACCAGGGCCTAACTCTTCGGGAGTGGACGCAGCTCCAGAAATCCGTGGTTCGAAGACTTGCCGAGCAGCCGGATCACCAGGTTGAACGCCCGGTACTGCCAGCCGTACTTCTCTCTCAGCGCCCGATCCGCGGCGTCGCTCTCGTTCATGATGCGGGCCACGGCCTCGACGCTCCCGCCACGCGGGTGGCCCCGGAAGTTGCTCGGGGCCAGCGTAACCCCAGGGTTGTTCCGGATGCGCTTGGCCTTGCCGGACTCCACGTCCGTCACCACGTGCAGCCTATCTCCCACCCGAACGAACCAGACCGGCGTCGGGACACCCTCACCGCTCCTGCGGAAAGTCGTCAGACGCATGTAGCGGTGTCCCTCCAGCAAGTCGAAGGGACGAGCCTCGCTCACGGCTTCAGCCCTTCCGGTAGCGGGGCAGGGCGTCTTCGGACATCTCACGAAGTGGTGGGGCGGCGCGATCCTTGTCGGAGAGCGTGGGTTGCTCGATAGGCCAGTCCATGCCGATCTCCGGGTCGTTCCACAGCACGGAACCCTCGGAGGCCGGAGCGTAGTATTCGGTGCATTTGTACGAGAACAGCGCGGCCTCGCTGGTCACCACGAAGCCGTGGGCGAAGTCCGGCGGGACGTAGAACTGGCGCTTGTTCTCGGCGGAGAGGGTGACGCCCGTCCACTCGCCGAAGGTCGGGGAGCCAACCCGGATGTCCACCGCCACGTCGAAGACCTCGCCTTCGAGCACGGAGACCAGCTTGCCCTGTGGGTTCGGGTTCTGGAAGTGGAGGCCGCGCAGGACGCCTCGGGCAGAATAGGAGAGGTTGTCCTGGACGAAGTGGTTGGGGATGCCGTGCTCCTCGTAGCGCGCCCCGTTCCAGGTCTCCATGAAGAAGCCGCGAGCGTCGCCGAAGACCTTCGGCTCGATAATAAGTACGCCGGGCAGGCTCGTTTCGATCACGTTCAAAGGACGAACTCCTCGCTCTTCAAAAGCTCCAACAGGTACTGGCCGTAGCCGTTCTTCCGCATCGGGTAGGCGAGCTTCTCCAGCTCTCCGGCGTCTATGTAGCCCTTGCGGTAAGAGATCTCCTCGGGACACCCGATCTTCAAGCCTTGCCGCTGCTCTAACGTCTCGATGAAGTTCGCCGACTGAAGCAGCGACTCGTGGGTCCCCGCGTCCAGCCACGCCATCCCCCGGCCCATCAACTCGACCTGAAGCCCGCCTCCATCGAGATAACTTACGTTCACGTCCGTGATCTCCAACTCCCCTCGCGGCGAGGGCTCCAGGTTCTCCGCTATATCCAGGACCTGGTTGTCATAGAAGTAGAGACCCGTGACGGCGTAGTGCGAACGCGGTCTCTCCGGCTTCTCCTCGATGGAGAGGACCGTCCCGTCCCGGTCGAACTCGACCACGCCGTAGCGCTCCGGGTCCCGGACGTAGTACCCGAAGACCGTCGCCCCGCTCTCGCGGCCCGAAGCCCGCTCTAAAAGACCCGAGAAGCCATGACCATAGAAGATATTATCTCCCAGCACTAGCGAAACGTTCTCCCGGCCGACAAACTCCCGCCCGATAATGAACGCCTGCGCCAGCCCCTCGGGCTTCGGCTGCACGGCGTAAGAGAAGCTAACGCCCCACTGCGAGCCGTCGCCCAGAAGCTCCTCGAAGCGCGGAAGGTCCTCCGGCGTCGAGATGAGGAGTATGTCCCGGACTCCGGCGAGCATTAGAGTGGTCACGGGATAGTAGACCATCGGCTTGTCGTAGACTGGAAGTAGCTGCTTGCTGACCGAGCGCGTGAGCGGATAGAGCCGCGTCCCGGAACCACCAGCGAGGATTATACCCTTCATGACCGGCTCCCCAGGCCGAGCCTCTCGCCCCGGTACTTGCCGGAGAGTACATCCTGGCGCCAGGCCGCGTTCTCCAGGTACCAGCGCACCGTCTTCTCCATCCCGCTCTCGAAGGTCTCCTCTGGAGTCCACCCGAGTTCGCGGGCGATCTTTCCGGCGTCTATGGCGTAGCGGCGGTCGTGGCCCGGCCGGTCCGCGACGAACGTGATGAGCGAATCGTGCGGCGCGTGCGGCGAATCGGGGACCAGTTCGTCGAGCAACACGCAGATGGTCTTCACCACGTCTAGGTTCGCCCGCTCGTTGTGTCCACCGACGTTGTACACTTCGCCGGTCTTCCCTTTCTCCAGGGCGGTGAGTATGGCGCGGCAGTGGTCCTTCACATAGAGCCAGTCCCGGACCTGTTGTCCGTCGCCGTAGACCGGCAGTGGTTTGCCTTCGAGGGCGCTCGTGATCATGAGCGGTATCAGCTTCTCCGGGAAGTGGTACGGCCCGTAGTTGTTGGAGCAGTTGGTAGTGAGCGTCGGCAGCCCGTAAGTGTGATGGTAGGACCGCACCAGGTGGTCCGAGGCCGCTTTCGACGCCGCGTAGGGAGAGTTCGGCCGGTATGGGCTCTCCTCGGTAAAGTACCCTGTCGGTCCCAGCGTACCGTAGACCTCGTCCGTGGAGACGTGCAGGAAGCGGAAACGTTCGCGCTCCTCGCCTTCGAGCAGGTTCCAGTAGACGAGCGCCGCTTCGAGGAGGTCGTGGGTCTCGACGACGTTCGTCTGGATAAAGGCTCCGGGGCCGTCTATGGAGCGGTCAACGTGGCTCTCGGCGGCGAAGTTCACGATGGCGACGGGCCGGTGCTCGGCGAGCAGGCGGTCGACCAGACCCCTGTCGCCGATGTTGCCGTGTATGAAGACGTGGTTCGGGTTCCCGGAGACCGGAGCGAGGGTAGCCAGGTTCCCCGCGTATGTGAGGGCGTCGAGGTTCAAAACCCTGTAGCTTCCGGCCCCGACGAGGTCGAGGACGAAGTTGCCCCCGATAAACCCGGCGCCGCCGGTCACCATAATGGTGCGTTCAGGTCCTTCCATCACTCTCCTTTGGCTATTATCCTTCAGCTGCCAGAGCCTGGCTTTCGTCTTGCGGGTCTCCGGCGATCCACTCTGGTCCGCCAGTAATTTACTAGACCAGCCCTTCAGTCGCCACGTACTCGTTACCGGCGGCCGGAGGATTCAGGAGACCTCCGTGCGCTCGCGCCGGTCGGCGAACCACTCGAACGTGCGCCGCAGGCCCTCCTCCGCCGGGACTCGCGGTTCCCAACCCAGGCTCTCCCGGGCGCGGGTTATGTCCGGGAGACGCTGTCTGGGGTCGTCCTCGGGCAGCGTCTCGTAGACCATACCGCCCTCTCTACCGGAGATCTCAAGCACCATTCCGGCTATCTCCCGGATGGAGAACTCCCGAGGGTTGCCCATGTTCACGGGCCGGGTCTCCCGGCTACGCATCAGGCGGATTACGCCTTCGATCAGGTCGTCCACGTACTGCAAGCTCCTGGTCTGGCTCCCGTCGCCGTAGATAGTCAGGGGCTGGCCGGTAAGAGCTTGTTGGATGAAGTTCGGGATCATGCGCCCGTCGTCGGGACGCATTCTGGGTCCGTAGGTATTGAAGATGCGGACTATGCGAGTGTCCAGTCCGTGATAGCGATGGTAGGCCATCGTCACCGCCTCGGCGTAACGTTTGGCTTCGTCGTAGACGCCGCGTATGCCGATGGGGTTCACGTTTCCCCGGTAGCTCTCCGGCTGAGGATGCACGAGCGGGTCGCCGTAGACCTCCGAGGTGGACGCGAGCATGAAGCGGGCTCCCTTCGCCCTGGCGAGCCCCAGGGCGTTGTGGGTCCCGAGGGCGCCTACCTTGAGGATCTGTATCGGGATGCGCTCGAAGTCCTTCGGACTCGCCGGTGAGGCGAAGTGGTAGACCTCGTCTAGATCTCCCGAGACTCCTATATAGTTGGTCGCGTCGTGGTTCACGAACTCGAAGTCCTCGTCTTCCAGATGGGTGACGTTCTCGTAAGAGCCGGTGATCAGGTTATCCACGCACACCACGGAGTAGCCC
Source organism: Rubrobacterales bacterium (assembly GCA_038198445.1). Lineage (GTDB taxonomy): Bacteria > Actinomycetota > Rubrobacteria > Rubrobacterales > Rubrobacteraceae > JACDDK01. The sequence continues at coordinate 3,755 of JBBPZZ010000172.1, read as the reverse complement.
TCGGAGACCAAACGCTCGCAGAGATGGCTCCCGATGAACCCCGCCCCACCAGTTACCAGCGCGCGCGGTTTTGTACCGGACTCAGCCACGGCCGAAACCCCGGTAGAGGAATCCGGCGTCTCTGGCGGCCTCAGGCTCGAAGACGTTGCGGCCGTCTATCAGGAGACGCGGCTCCGCCATGATGGAAGCGGCTTTTTTCAGGTCCAGGGCGCGCAACTCGTCCCACTCGGTAACCAGGACGGCGGCGTGGGCTCCCTTAAGGGCTTCGTAGGGATCGCGGGAGGTCTCCAGGCTGGCTACGGCCCGGACAGCGGCCTTACCGGCTACCGGGTCGTAGCCGATAGTCCGCGCGCCGAGGAGGTCCAGCTCGCGCGCTATCTCAAGGCTCGGGGCCTCCCGGAGGTCGTCGGTGTTGGGCTTAAAGGCGAGACCGAGGAGGGCTATGCGCTTGCCCTTCAGAGTATGCAGGTCGTGCTGGAGTTTAGAGATCACACGCTTGCGCTGGCCCTCGTTTACCCTGGCCGTCGCGGCGAGCAACTCCGCTTCGTAGCCGTACTCGCCGGCCATCGCCCGGAGCGCCGCCACGTCCTTCGGGAAGCAAGAACCGCCCCAGCCGATACCCGCATTGAGGAAGCGGTGGCCGATACGTTCGTCGAGTCCGATGCCGATGGCAACATTACCGACATCCGCGCCGACCAGTTCGCAGATAGAGGAGATCTCATTGATAAAGCTGATCTTGGTGGCGAGGAAGGCGTTGGCGGCGTATTTGATCATCTCCGCGCTCGCCAGGTCCGTCGTGACGAACGGCACCGCCGACCTGGGCCGGATCTCGAAACCACCAGGGAAGCTCTGCTCGATGATCGGCTCGTAGAGCGCCCGCATGGTGTCGAGCGCCTCCTGCGAGTCCGCCCCGAGGACGATCCTGTCCGGGAACAGGGAATCATGTACCGCGCTCCCCTCCCTCAGAAACTCGGGGTTGGAGACGACCTGGAAACTGGCGTCCCCGTTACCGGCTTCCCCGGCACCCTCGCGGATGATCTTGGAAACGTAGTCGCCGCTCCCAACCGGCACCGTACTCTTGTTGACCAGCACGAGCGGCCGCTCTCTCTCCAACCCGGAGGTCTCCCGGCCTATGGTCCGGGCCACGTCCGTCACGTTCGAGAGATCTACGGCCCCTCCCTCGCCGGACGGCGTCTTCACCGCTATGAATATTACGTCCGCCTCGCGCGCCACGAAACCCAGATCCGTCGTGAACCCGATCCGGCCGGAGACCTCAGACATTTTCTCTTCGAGCCCCGGCTCGTAGATGGGCGACCGGCCGCGCTCCAGGGCGCTTATCCGCTCCTCGTCGACATCGACCATCGTTATCCGGTGGCCGATGTACGCCAGACAAACACCCGTAACCAGGCCGACATATCCCGCGCCGACTACTCCTACTTTGAATTGCTTCAAAGGTCTCCCCTGCCAGGGCTCCAATAGAACACTCAAGGTATACCACCGTCCACGAACCCCGAAAGAACATCTTGTTCCAGACGGGCGGTAATTCGCCAGGCTTACGGAGCTATCGCCGCGTTCTTGAAACCGGGAGGCGAGGCGTGATACTTTTCTTACTCTATGAACGCGAATATCCACGTTTCCACGCACCTCGCGCGAACTCCAGACAATAGGAGATGCGCTTCTGGTGTTGCTCGTTAGTTCTCCGGTACTATCCAGATGAAAGGCTTGGCTCACTTTGACGGTACAGTCGCGGACGTTTAGACAGGGTGTGATCAGGAGGTATCGCGGCTGGCTGCCGGAGATACCGGACGAAGCGATCGCGACGCTCGGCGAGGGCGAGACGCCCCTGATCCCCGCTCCCAGACTCTCCGAGCGCATCGGTGCGAATGTCCACCTGAAGTTCGAGGGGATGAACCCCACCGCCTCCTTTAAAGACCGGGGCATGACGGTCGCCCTGAGCCGCGCCGTTGCTAACGGCAGCCGGGCCAGCATCTGCGCCTCGACCGGGAACACGGCCGCCGCCGCCGCTGCTTATTCCGCCAGGGCCGGCGTTACGTGCTTCGTAATGGTGCCTGCTGGGAAGATCGCACTGGGCAAGGCGGTCCAGGTACTCGCGCACGGCGCGGAGATCGTCCAGATCGAAGGGAACTTCGACGAGGCCCTGAAGCTCTCCATCCAGGCCGCCGAGGCGTTGGGCAACGTCGCCCTCGTTAACTCCGTGAACCCGGACCGCATCGAGGGCCAGAAGACGGCCGCCTTCGAGGTCTGCGAGGTCCTCGGACGACCGCCGGACGCCCTCGCCCTGCCGGTAGGCAACGCCGGAAACATCACCGCCTACTGGAAGGGCTTCAAGGAGTGGCGCGAGGCCGGATACGCCGACGACGCGCCCCGGATGCTCGGCTTCCAGGCCGAGGGCGCCTCGCCGCTCGTGACCGGCCAGGACTTCGAGAACCCCGAGACGGTTGCGAGCGCCATCCGCATCGGCTCTCCGGCGAGCAAGGAAGGCGCGCTAAACGCCGCACGCGAGTCCGGCGGCGCGATAGAGAGCGTCACCGACGACGAGATACTGGCCGCCCAGGAGTTGCTCGCCCGCGAGGAGGGCGTCTTCTGCGAGCCTGCTTCGGCGGCGGGCATCGCCGGTCTGCTGAAACTCGCCCGCGAGGGACGCGGACCGGAAGGAACCGTCGTCAGCGTGCTCACGGGACATGGGCTCAAGGACCCGGACATCATCCTGAAACGGGTGCGGCTTCCGGAGCCGGTCGAGGCGACGTTCGAGGCGATCTCCGGTAGGTTGGAGCGGGCAGCGGGATGATCTCCGTCCGCGTCCCGGCCACTTCGGCGAACCTGGGGCCGGGCTACGACGCGGTCGGTCTCGCGCTTAGTCTCAGTATGCGGATAAGCCTGGACCGCTCTCCGGCGCCGGTGGTCGAGGTGTACGGTGAAGGGGCGGACTTGATCCCTCACGGCCCCGACCATCCCGCCTACCGCGCCGCCCGCTTCGTGGCGGAGCTTGTCGAGGAGCCGGATGTTCAGTTCCACCTGATCCAGGAGAACTCCATCCCGCCCGCCCGCGGCCTCGGTGGGAGCGCCGCCGCCCTCGTCGGCGGGGCCGTCGCCGCTAACGACCTCCTCGGCCGCGCCCTGGCCCCGCCCGACCTACTAAACCTCGTCTGCGACCTCGACGGCCACCCGGACAACGCCGCCCCGGCCCTGCTCGGCGGACTCGTCATCGGCACCCTCACCCCAAACGGCGTGAGCGCCGTCCGGCTCGAACCCAAGAACCTGAAGGCCGTCGTCGCCGTCCCGGACTTCGAGGTCTCGACCACCGCCGCGCGGCGCGCCCTGCCGGAGCAAGTCCCCCACCGCGACGCGGTCTTCAACGTGGGCCGTTCCGGCCTATTGCTCGGCGCACTGGCTACCGGCGAGTACCATCTCCTGCGAGTAGCGATGCAGGACAGGCTGCACCAGCCCTACCGCTCACATCTCATCCCCGGACTCGAAGACGTCATAGAGGCGGCGCTCTCTAACGGGGCTTACGGCGCGTGTCTCTCGGGATCCGGGCCGACGGTGCTGGCCTTCGCGCCCGAAGCTCCCGCCCGGGAGATAGCCGCCGCCATGCGCGCGGCTTTCGAGCTGCGGGGGGTACGTGCGAAAGCCTGGGCTCTGGACGTGGACCTCTCCGGGGCGCGGGTGGAGCCACTTGGCGAAGTGCCTGCTCAGAGTGCAATTCCGATGCTATAGCCAGAGGTCCCGACCTC
>JBBPZZ010000171.1:0-6406 GCA_038198445.1 Rubrobacterales bacterium | reverse complement strand
GCTCATCTACGAACTTCCCGCACTCATGTTTGATTCGTTCGAAATTGGCCTCCCAACTCTCTCCCATAACGGGATTTGGGTAGGGTACCGGTGGCTCGGCCTGAAAGACGTAGACGAGGTGCAGCTCGGATCCGGTGACATCCGAGATTTCTACGGCCGCCCGCACCGCAACGTCCGCTTCCCTGGACCCATCGAGAGCCAGCAGTACCTTGCCCGGCAGATAGTCTCTCTCACTCCCGTCGCCCCTAACCACCAGGACGGGACCATGCGCGTGTTGCACCACGGAGCAAGAAACGCTCCCTATCACGGCGCGCCTGAGAGGCCCGAGTCCCCCGCTGCCCACGACGATCAAACCCGCGCCGATCTCCTCGGCTACACGTACGATCTCCGCGTCCGTGCGGCCCATCTCAACGTGGGCGCGCGCGACGACGCCGCCCATCTCCTCTATCTTAGCCACCTCCCCGTCGAGGGTCTTACGGGCCTCTTCCTCGGCCTCCCCACGTATTCTCTGCTCTAGCTCGGCGTCCACGATCATGGCCTCCGGGGCCACGTATACGGGACGCACATGACCGACATGCAAGATATGCAATTCCGAATCCAGATTCCCTGAAAGCGTAACCGCCACCCGCGCCGCCCGCGCCGACTCTAGAGAACCATCGGTGGCGAGCAGTATCCTTGTAGGAACCAAGGCCTCACCTGCCTCCTTCGCCTCAATCCCTGCATGGATTTTACCATTTAAGTCTTTTAGAGTCAAATATTGCTATACTGTCATTATCTTTCTCGAAGACCGGCGGACAGGTTGTTCGCCAGGGCAACGAGCGTCAGGATCGCCAGCAGGACGGCGGCGAACCAGAAAGGCGCGGTGAGTCCGAAGGTCCGGGCGATGGCGCCTCCGGCGAGGGTGCCTGACGTAAGGCCGACCATCATCACGAACCGGTAGGCGCTATTCACGCGCCCGAGCAACCCCGCCGGGACAATGGACTGCCGGAGAGATATGGTAGTCACGTTCCACAGGACCAGATGGAAGCCGTTGACGATCAGCATCAGGCCGACGAAGACGACGTTCCCGGCCAGGGCGATGCCGATGTACGAGAGTAGTCCGAGGATGAGTGAGAGGAAGATGGCGCCGCCGGAGCCGACTCTTCTGACCACGCTGTCAACGACGAAGCTCCCGATTATCCCACCCGCCGCGCCGACCGCGAACAGAAGGCCATAACCGGAGGCCGTCAGGCCGAGGACGTCCTGGGCGTAGAGGACGAAGACGGCGAAGACCGCCTCGTCCAGCAGGCCCAGCACGAGACCCATCAGCGCCAGCAACCGCAGGTACCGGTGGCGCAGGAGCCACCCGAGTCCTTCCTTGATGTCCGCCACGAGCGAGCCTGCCGGGGCGGTGGCCCCACGACCACGGAAGTCGCCTTTGAGGGCCAGTATGAGCGCCGCGGCCCCGGCGAATGCGCCGGCGTTTAACAGGAAGGGGATCGCGGCAGACACGCCGAAGAGAAGTCCGCCGAGAGAAGGTCCGGCGAGGTCGTTCGTCACGATGCGCGCTCCTTCGAGCCGGCCGTTCGCTTTCTCGAAGTTCTCCCGTGAGGCCACGGCCGGCAGTATCGTCTGCGAGGCGTTGTCGAAGAACGTCTCGCACGTGCCGATGACGAAGAAGACCAGATACAGGAGCGGCAGGTTAGCGAACCCGAAGAGCACGGCGAGGCTCAGGAATCCAATGGCGGCGGCCCTCAGGGAGTTGAATGCGCCCATTACCTTCCGGCGGTCGAGCCGGTCGACGAGCACTCCGCTCACCAGGGAGAAGAGGAGCCAGGGCACGCCCCGCATGAACATCACCACCGCCACCAGCACCGGGTCGCGCGTCAGGCTGGCGGCGAGCAGCGGGGCGGCCGTGTAGACGATCCCATCTCCCAGGTTCGAGACGGCGCTCGCTGCGAAGAGTTTCCTGAAATCCGGGCCAAGTCCGGGAATTCCACGCCTCATTAGCGTAAACAATATAGGCGAGACGGCATACGGGCGAAAGGGCTTCATTCACGGCCGGACGAGAGAGCCGTGCACGGTCCGGTAGAATAGCGTTCGTCATGAATTACCAGGACCGTTCTTGCGACACTCCTTCCGGGGCTCCGGCCCTCGCGGGAGCGCGCGCGGCGAGCCTGCTGGAAGAAGCCTGCCGGTTGGGTATGGAGGCCGGGGATTCGCTACGGATGGAGGTCGTCGGGAACCTCGCGCGTGATATCCGCCAACAGCTAGAGGTCCTGGCCCGCTACGCCGGGGAGAACGGTGAACCGCCCGACTCGCTGGTGGAAGCGGCGCTCGCCTGCGCCGACCTGGCGACGCTCGCGGCGTGCATCCTCCGCGAACTTACGCCCGATGCGGCGCGCAGGACCGCATCAGCCGTCCGAGAGGCCGTCGATGCGGTCGGAGATCTATCGGCGCTCGTGGAGACCGAGGCGAAGTCGCTCGAAGGAGCGTACGCGGACTACGTGATGCGAGACATCCGCGCCGCAGGATGGCGGGCCGGGCTCGCCGCCCGGCAGGCGGACGAGTTCCTGGAAGGCTTAGTCCGAGGCTAGAAGATACGGTCGGGGGTTTCTCCGGCGGAGACCTTGTGCGCCGCCCGCGCCACGCTCAGGAGATAGCCGTCCTCGTTCGGCACGAAGTCCGCCAGGCTCACCTCTATGTCCATGGACTTTCCACCCGCGTATTTTCGCGCCATTATGGTCCCACCGTCGCCCAGAGATTCCACGTCTTCGAGCCCTATGCGTACTACCGCCTCGACCTCTTCCTCCTGGAGCCGCAGGTCTTCGGGCGGGGTGGAGTCCGGGAGGAGGAAGACGTCATGGAACTCGCGATCTCGGCCGGCCGGTATCTCCTGCTCGATGCGGCGGAGGCCGAGACGGATCAATCGCCCGGCCTCCACTTTCAGGCCAAGCTCCTCCTCGACCTCTCGCAGACCGTCCAGGGGCTTCTCTCCGGCGGCCAGATGTCCGGCGGCGGTGACGTCCAGGCAGCCGGGCCAGGTAGACTTCGCGGCGGCGCGGCGTTGGACGAGGAGGTACGGACCATCCGAGTCGGAGCCGGAGATCCAACAGTGAAAACACCGGTGCCAGAGCCCCAGCCGGTGCGCCTCGCTCTTCCAGACCACCTCGCCGGTCGGATCTCCAAACTCATCCCGAACGTCTATCTTCTCATCCATCCGCATCAGGGTAACATCTGAACCATCGGCCGCGCGCGGGATAAGATGAACGCTGATCTCTGAATACCGGAAAGGAGACGTCATGGTCACGGTAGTCGTGGCAAGTTACTTCGAGGACGAATACCTGCGACAGATCCGGGAGGTGGACGAGCAAGTCGATGTACAGTACCAGAAGGACCTCGTGCCGCCCCCAAAGTGGGATGGAGACCATACAGGCCCGAAAGAATGGAGCCGGACGTCCGAGCAGGAAAAGGAATTCCTGGCGATGCTGGGAGAGGCGGAAGTGCTTCTCGACTTCCCGCGAGGACACATACGGGACCTCACGGAATCCGCCCCGAAGCTCAGATGGGTACAGGGGAGCATGGCCGGGGCCGGTGAGGTCACCGAGAAGGCGGGTCTTCAGGAGACGGACGTTACCGTGACCACGGCGGGCGGCGTGTTCTCCGGCCCTCTCGCGGAGTTCGCGCTGGGCGCGATGCTCCACCACGCCAAAGACTTCGAGCGGCTGCGCCGCGACCGTATGGCGAAGCGCTGGGATGAGCGCCACGTAGATACACTGGCGGATAAGACGCTCTGCGTAGTCGGGATGGGGAGCATCGGCCAGTCTATAGCCACGCGGGCGCGGCCTTTCGGCATGAAGGTCGTAGGGGTCAAACGGACGGTGGGCAAAGACGACGCCGCGTGGGACTACGCGGATGAACTGTACGAAACGGGACAACTGCGCGAAGCCCTGTCGGAGGCGGATTACGTGGCCGCAACGTTGCCGGGCACGGCGGAGACGGAGCGGTTGCTGGACGCGGAGATGATAGCGGCGATGAAGTCCGGTGCTTACTTCGTGAACGTGGGACGGGGCAAGGTGGTGGAAGAGGCGGCGCTGACGGAGGCTCTCGGGAGCGGGCATCTGTCCGGGGCGGCGCTCGACGTGTTCGAGGAGGAGCCGCTGCCGGAGGAGAGCCCATTGTGGGAGATGGAGAACGTCATAATAAGTCCTCACGCGACGGACAACGTGCCGGGGCTGGCGAATCGGCTCCTGACGGACCTCTTTTGCGATAACTTGCGGCGCTACCTGGCGGGGGAACCTCTGGTCAACGAACTGGACAAGCGGTTGCTCTACTAGAGGAGCCGGTTTGCCAAAGCGGGTGGGATGGTATATTTTCCATCCCATCAGCATGGAACTCAGCGAGACATCGAGTACCAGCGCGTCCCGCCCCGCGGGGCGCACCCGTAGGCCCCTCTTCGAGGAGTCGCTCTGGGAGACGTAATTATTCCTGCTCTGCGTATCCTTGCCGCGCTGTTCCTTGTAGCGTTAAACGGGCTTTTCGTGGCGGCGGAGTTCTCGTTCGTAAAGATCCGGGCTACGCAGGTGGACAGGCTCGTCGAGGAAGGCCGCACTTCGTCCGGTCTCGTCAAGGAGGCGACGGGCAAGCTCGATGCTTACCTTGCCGTGTGCCAGCTCGGGATAACGATCTCCTCGCTGGGTCTCGGCTGGCTCGGGGAACCGGCGGTAGCGTCCGTGATCGAACCACTCTTCAAACTACTCTCGATACCGGAGAGTCTGCTCCATCCGGCCGCCCTGGTGATAGGGTTCGCCGTCATCACGTTCCTGCACGTCGTCTTCGGAGAGCTTGCGCCGAAGACCATTGCGATCCAGAGTACCGAGAGGACCTCCCTGTTCATCGCGCCGTTCATGCGGTTCTGCTACTACCTGTTGATGCCCGGCACCGTGCTATTCAACGGAACGGCGAACGCTTTTACCAGGATGTTGGGTTTCCAGCCGGCTTCCGAGGGAGAGGAAACGCACTCGGAGGGTGAGATCCGGACGCTCATCCACCAGTCGACTAGTCAGGGCATGGTGGAGCGGGACGAGGCAGGCATGATCAGCGCTGTCTTCGAGCTGAACGATAAGATGGCGCGGGAGATTATGGTCCCGCGCCCCGACACGGTCTCAATCCCGGCGGACCTGTCCTTGAGGAAGGTCGTCTCGGTAGCCGCCGCGGGTAACTACACGCGCTATCCCATCTACGAAGAGGACGCGCCAGACAGGATCACCGGCATGGTCCACGTCAAGGACGTGCTGCGCGCCGTCGAGTCCGGCGAGAGCCTGGACGCCGACGTAACAGCCCGCGACCTCAAACGGGACGTGCTCATCGTCCCCGAGAACCGGCACATAGACGAGATCCTCGAAGACTTTCAGAGCCGGGAGATCCAGATGGCGATCGTCATAGACGAGTGGGGCTCATTCGAGGGTCTCTTCACCATCGAGGACATCCTGGAGGAGATAGTTGGAGAGATCCGGGACGAGTTCGACGAGGAAGAACCCGCCGTCCGCAAACTCCCCGACGGCTCCTTTTCCATAGACGGCCGTATCCCCATAGGTGTCGTCAACGAGGCCCTCGGCTCGGAATTCGAGAGCGAGGACTTCGAGACTATCGGCGGGCTCGTCCTCGGCAACCTCGGCCGCGTCCCGGAAGCGGGCGACGAAGTCCGCCTCGACGGATACCTCCTGCGCGTGGACGAGACAGACGGCCCCCGCGTCGCCCAGGTCATAGTCCGCAAAGCATCCGAGGAAGACTCCGATAACACCCCGGACAATGGTCCGCTCGAAGCGTGAGGGTGCCCGGCCGCAAGACGACGTACAGCCTGCGCCGCTAGTCGACCGCCGCCTCCAAAGACAGGCTTTTTGGTTGGAATCCGGACCTTTCGTGGAAGCGGATCGCGCGCGAGTTGGCCGCGTACGCGGTGACAGATACTCGCTCCGCCTCCTGTACTCCAGCCCACTGCATAAACCTCTCCATCAACCTTCCGCCCAGTCCAAGAGCTCTATACTCTCCCCGGACGTACATGCTCTCCAACTCCGCCACTTTCACCGGCCTGAGACTGGTCCCATCTTTTACGTATCCCGCGAGGTAGCCTACTATCTCTCCGGCTGATCTGGCTACGAGACACAAGCCGCGGTCGCCGGCCACGAGGCGGGTAAAATGCTCCCGCCTCTCTTGGTGCGGTCAGCCCAGGTTCGTAAAGGGATCGCTCGTTCCCGCATCCTCCCTGAAAAGAGCGGAGTTTAGAACTAGCGGTAGTTTGTTGTTAGCGGGCATAGAGATAGAGCCCTCTCCCCGAAAACACGCGCTCAAGCAGCACTCTTAGCTCTGGTGGTGGGGGCTTGTCGGAGAACGCCTTCCAGTAGCGCCAAAGCATCACCCACGGCTC
>JBBPZZ010000170.1:0-2392 GCA_038198445.1 Rubrobacterales bacterium | reverse complement strand
GGAAGACAGAAAGATCCCAGAGACCCTCGAAGAGGCTTATAGGCTGCGCGATACGGCCGAGGAGCTTGAGAACCGCGACTTCTATCAGGAGCAGGTTTTCAGGCTGAGGCGTGAGGAGTACCGCTCACGGGGGATACGGACAGAGATTTCCTCCCGCCGCCGAGAGCGCCAGAGCGCCATCGAGTTCTCCCGGGAGATGTTCTTCCTTGAAGTCTCCGAGATATCTGGCGGTGTTGGGGGAAATGGCCGGGATGGCAGGGCCAGGCAGCAAGAGGCTCGCCGCTACGCCACCCGCCTCGACACCCATGCTTTCCTCAAGCAACTCGCCTCCCCTCACTCCGGGGCCGTGGAGTTGTACCGGCGCAACTACCTGGCGCTGCTCCGCATGGGAAAATCCCCTAACGAAGCGTACTACCTCTCGCGGGTCATCGGGCTTACGGGAGAAGAAGAGTTTCAGCGGACCATCGGGCGAGTGCGAGAGACCGGCTACCCCAAAGCCAGACTCCCGTACACGGTAGAGCGGGCGGCGATCCAGATCCGGGACTTGCCCGGCGGGATGATCCTGATCCTCCTGACTTTTTTCGCCTCGCTGTTCGCTTTCGTGTGGGCGACGAACGAATGGGGGAACGCGAACGCGGGGACCATCTTCTTCGTTACCCTGGGCCTCGTCGCCGCCGGAGGGCTGATGTTGATTTCCGCCATCTTTATAGTTACCTTTATCAGGTCAATCAACAAATAGCTCCGGCGCCGGGACGCCGGATCGCGTTCACGGCGTAGGGGGGACCTTTTATTTACGCACCGGCGCCTAAACCAAAGACGCCCCGCACACCTGTCGAAGTGGAAACGCGCCGTCAGATTCGTGAACGGCGCCGCAAGCAGATCAGGGCAGTTCGGCGAAAGATCTTCAGGCGTCGCCGCTGGACAGTGCTTTTGATTCTTTTGATGGTCGTCATCCTCCTGTTTCTGACGGTAGATACCGGTCCCGGGCGGGTGAACCGTGTACAGGTCCCCACCGTGCAAACGGAGTTGGCCCCGCCTCTTGCTATTAGCAACCTGGATGAGCAACTCAAGCAGATAGCCAGTTCACATCAGGGGAGCTATGAGGCTATAGTCTTCGATCCCGCCTCGGGCAAGACCGTCGGGATCAATGCAAAGCATCGCTTTGTGGCCGCGAGCCTCGCGAAGCTTCCCGTGTTGCTTACGCTCTACAAGTCCGCCGCGCGCGGTCAGTTGAGCCTGGATGAGAAGATCTCCATCCTCCCCTCGGACGTCCAGAATTATGGGACCGGCGTACTCAACGGCTACCCTGTAGGCTCCACCATGACCCTACGCAAGTGTGCCGCTTATCTTATAAAAGAGAGCGACAACACCGCCTGGGTGATGTTGGAGCGCCGCCTTGACACGGCGAACATCGAGGCGGAACTGGCGGACCTCGGCGCCGACAACACGGACTACGAGGCGCTACTGACCACGCCCGAAGACGTCCTGCTCATGCTGCGGGCCATCGCCGATCCCGACTACACGACCCCGGACCTCTCCGCCGAAATGCTCTCCCAGATGACGAACACCGCCTATGAAGACCGACTTCCCAAGCCGCTACCCAAAAATACCCGCATAGCGCACAAGATCGGCTCCTACGAAAGCACCTTCAGCGACGCCGGAATCGTCTTCTATGAAAACCCGGATGGCCGGAAGAAGAATTACTTTATTGTCACCGTTGGTAGAAATACTACCGAAGACGAGGCAAAAGGCGCGATCCATCGAATGTCGCTGGCTTCTTACGAATCACTGGTAGGGCCGAGTACCGACTAGCCAAGGACCACGAGTTATGTTGGAGGAGATTGGTTGTTATGAGATACATCGGAGTCGTACTCACTTGCGTATTCCTGGCGGTTATGACCCTGGTTGGAGTGGGTGCCGTGGAGCCATTATCCGCACAAGCCGCATCTAGTGGTTATGTAACCAAATGCGGCGGTGGAAAAATATTCCTGAAATCAAAGGAGAGAACTACTTTTTTTCTGCACAACAAGATCCGTAGAAACCACGACCTCAAGCCGTTCTGCGTTCAACCAGCCCTGGAGAGAGCCGCCCGCGCCCACTCGAAAGAAATGATCGCCAAAGACTATTTCTCCCATAACTCCTATAACGGAGAGACTTTCGATGGCCGCCTGAAGCGCTACGGTTACACTCCCAATGGCTACAGCTACTGGATCGTCGGCGAGAATATAGCTTACGGCTCGGGTACCAGGGGCACACCCCGCAGCATAATGAAAGTATGGATGAACAGCACGGAGCACAGACACAATATTCTCAACGGCAAGTTCCGCCAGATCGGTATAGGCGCCTATACCGGCAACTACAAAGGTACGAACGGCACAACCATGTACACTGC
>JBBPZZ010000169.1:0-19391 GCA_038198445.1 Rubrobacterales bacterium | reverse complement strand
CGGGTGAGGAGCTGCGCGATCTCCTTGCCACTCTCCTGGATCTTCGCTACCGCCGCCCGTATCAACGCGGCCCGGTCGTCCGGGTCCTTGACGGACCACTCCTTGAACGCCTCTTTCGCAGCGGCGACCGCGGCGTCAACGTCTTCGGGACCGCCCTTCGGAACCGAGTCGAACTCTTCCTCCGTCGCCGGGTTTACGATCGGCATCTCCTCGCCGGACTTGGCGGAGGTCTGCTCTCCGTTGATCAGTATCTGCGCCATTCTTACGCGCCTCCCTTTCCATCGTTTGCCAACTGTCCTACTCTACCCATGTACTTCAGCCTGAGCGCCTGGTACTCGCGGGCGGCCATCTCTACCCACTCCGAGGAGCTGCCTTCGAGCTCCTTCTTCACCTTCGCGGGAACGCCCGCCGCCAGAACCTCCGGAGGTATCTCGTCTCCCTCCCTCACCACACTCCCCGCCGCAAGCATCGCCCGCCGTCTGATACGCGCCCGGTTCAACACGATGCTGCCCATCCCGATCAAAGCGCCGTCCTCTATCTCACATCCCTCCAGCAGCGAGAGATGCCCGACGGTCACATTAGAGCCAATGGTGGTCGGCAGGTCCTCGTTAGTGTGGATCACGCAGTTGTCCTGGACGCTCGTCCCGGCCCCGACGAGGATCCGATTGAAGTCCCCCCTCAGCACCGCCCCGAACCAGACACTCGCCCCCTCCTCGACGACCACGTCCCCGATAAGGACCGCGGTCGGTGCGATGAATGCATCGGGCGCCACCTTCGGTTCTTTGTCCTCGAACGGAATGATGTGGGCCACTCTTACCTCCCCGTAAACGATGGACGGCGCCGCTCTCGGGCGGCCCGCACGCCTTCCTTGTGGTCTTCGGTCCCGATCAACTGACTCTGAGCCAGGCTCTCCGCGAAGAGGCCGCTCTCAAGGTCCACGCTGGCCGAGAGATGCAGCAGACGCTTGGATAGTCCGTAAGCCTGCGGCGCCCGCCGGAAGATGTGCTTGAGCATCCCCCTCGCCTCATCCAGGAGCTTCTCTTGCGGTACCACCCTGGTAACGAGCCCGTGCCGGAAGGCTTCCTCAGCGCTAAGGTCCTCGCCGCCAAGCAGGATGTCCCGCGCCCGCGCCAGCCCGACGAGCTTGACCAGACGTACGCAACCACCGTGGCTGGGGATGAACCCGATCATGCCCTCCCGGTACAGGAAGCGGGCATTTTCCGAAACGATCCGCAAATCACACGAGAGCGCTAGTTGGGTCCCGGCCCCGGTAGCCAGGCCGTTTATGGCCGCGACGACCGGCTTCTCCAGCCGCTCGATGGAGGAGATGAGCCGGGTAAGCTCGTGGCTCTGTGCCCGGAACTCGGCGGGGTTCCACTCCCGCTCGAATCGGGAGAGGTCTCCCCCGGCGGAGAACGCCTCGCCGCTGCCGGTCAGGATGATGCCGCGCACCTCTGTATCGGTCGCGGCATCCTCGAAGAGTCGCAATAGCTCGCCCTGCAACGTCTCGTCCAGGGCGTTCCGCTTCTCGGGACGGTTGAGCTCGACGAGGAGCACGCCGTCTTCGAAGATCGTTCTCAGACTCGTGTATTCCGTCATCGTTTGATGACTTCGAACGGGCTGTGGCACTCCCGGCATATGTAGGAGTAGACCATCAGGTGCGGACCGTACTCGGAGACCTTCTCGACGTCACCGGAGTCGCACCAGGGGCAGATCAAACGCCACTCTTCGCCGTGCCGGACCTCTCCAGACGCCTCTGCAGTTGGTTCCATTCGCTCCATGGTAGTTCTCCGTACTCCCATCTGTCCTCGCTCTCGTTCCGCTCGACCGGGACTTCTATGCCACACCCCTGGAGCAGCGGGACGATGCGGTCCAGGTACCTCTGCCGCATCTCCTCGTTGCCCATGCTCGTTAGCCCCTCGGCCTTCAGGGCTTCGATGCCGGCTTCTCCCTCGGGGCCGAACCAGCAGAGCATCTCGGGGAAGAGATCATCTACCCGCTCCTGGAATAGTTTGCGGCCGCGCTCTTCGTAGGAGATCTGACGCACGAGCCCCTCGGCGTAAGCTGACGTGAGTTTCTCCTCATCCAGGATGCGGTGAGCCCGCCGGGCGAGCGCCTCGTACCGGGAGTTCTCCACCGCTTCCAGGACAGTGTTTACGGCCGGTCCGACGAGCGCGAGCGCCGCGACGACATTCGACCAACTGGGTAGCGGATCGTCGAGGAAGCTGACCGAGTAACGTCGCGCCCGGTCGATCTCGCCCTGAAGCCCCGTGGGCGCTTTCGGCCACGGAAGCTCTTCGAGCAGCGGGTAGATCGCGCGCGAGTGCCCGAGCTTGTCCTGCGTTATCGCGGCGCAGGCGGCCGTGGATTCGAGCAGGGGTCCGGCATCGGCCCACTCGGAGACGCGGCGGCCGAGGAAGTACTCGTTGTCTCCTATCACCGCGATCAGGTTGACCAGGGCGGCGAGCGCGTCGTCGTTGTCCACGAGGAACTCGCTCTGCGCGCCGCGGCCTGGCGCTACCGCTTCGGTGCCTTCGGGACGCTCGCTCACGCCTCCACCCCCACTTCGGTCTCCTCCTCGCGCTCGGCCCAGTAGACCTCGCCGACCGGCACGAGTGACATCTCCAGCCAGTCTCTCCCGTACTGCTCCAGGGCGAGCCTACTCGCCTCTTCGGCGCCTGATGCCTCGACGTCTCCCCTATGCTCCAGGGGCTCGTCGTACTCGGTGCGCGCGAAGACCATGTAACGCTCCATGCCTCCTCCTACTCCGGCCTGATGACCCGGACGATAGCCTTGCTCGGCACGACGAACATCTCGCGCCAGCGCCACTCGTCGTACATGAGGTGCGCGTAGACGGCGGCGTCGACCGGCTCCGCACCCCGGACGTTTCCGTTGTGCCGCAACGGATGCTCCTCGCCAACGCGAGCCGTGAAAACCTCGTAGTTATCCACCGGGCGCATCAGACGACTCCGACCTGTTTGAGCTGCTTCTTGCCGAGGGGCGTGATGTCATTGCGGGACCACGTGGGCCAGACGACTTCGATCTCCACCTCGTCGATGCCGTCCATCTGGAGGAGTCGCTCCTCGACGTCCTCCTGGATCATGTCCATCGCCGGACACCCCATGCAGGTGTAGGTCAGCTTGATGCCGGCCCTGTTCCCGATGACCTCGATACCCCGGATGAGGCCGAGGTCCACGAGGCTGATAGGGTACTCCGGGTCGAGCACCTCGCGCAAGGCGTCGCGTACCTCTTCGACGGTTACAGTCACCTTCGCCTCCTGCATCGCTACACGGCCTCCTTGGCGTAGAGCTCCTTGTACCCACGCTGGAGATGCTCGACGTACTCCTCGTTTTTGGGACCGCGCCCCTTCCAGCGCTTGAGCACGTCGTCCCAGGAGATCTCACTGTCCTCGAACATCCACCGCTTCTCCTCGGCGTCGAACTGGGCCGGGAATGGGAAATCCATGACGTATTGGTCGGTCTCTTTGTCGTAGTGTGCTGGCACGTCGAGCCCGAGGCTCTCGCACAGCGGAACCGTGTGCGACATCCAGGTCTGCCGGAGCTTGTCGTTGGTCGAGCCCTTGTAGCCGTACTCGATCTGCTCATTGTGCTGCTTCCTGCCGTCCGGCAACCCGAACCATTCAAGCGTCAGCGGGAACATCCAGTCCACCGCCCGCTGAAGCTCTTCTTTTTTCTCCGGGTCCTTGGAGAACACCTTCATCCACTTCTCCCCATGTCGGAGGTGGAAGTTCTCCTCCCGGTCCACCTTCACGAGCGCCCGCTTCCACGGCCCATAAGAGCAATTCTGGTGGATGTCGCTCAGTAACACGAACCCGGCCCGATCATAGAATCCGTTACCCACCACGAGCTCGGTGAAACTGTCCAGCGGCACGTCGAAGGCGTATGGGTACTTGAACTGCTTCGGTTTCCGCTCGTAGACGAGCTCCTCCGTATCGACGCCGAGGTCTCTTAGCATCCGGTAGGCGATGTGCGCGTGACCAAGCTCGTCCTGCACGATTCCCATGACGGTGATGTAGTTGTTGACGCTCGGGAGCGTCGAGAAGTCTTTCGTCGCGTTCATGTAAGCCGGGGCGCTGATGAGCTCGGTGTCGGCGGAGACGATCAAGGTGCGCTTGAGCCCCTCGATATATCTCTCCGTCGCATGAGAAGAGTCCTCGATCAACTTGCCGCTCTTGATCCTGTCGAGAAGTATCTCCTCGGTCACTGCCGTCATACTCATACTTGCACTCCTCTCTAACCTTACCACTCCGATGAAATCATAACTGACTGGACAGTCAAAGTCAAATTGTTTGCGTTCACGCAGTGTCTACCGGCGTGGGTTTGTCTCGCGTACTCTCCAGTTTGTAGATCCGCCGGGCGTTCTTATGCAGGATACCCTCCAGGGTTTCGTCTTCGAGGCCGAGGTCGGCGATGGCTTCGGCGTTGAGTTTCGGGCCGGGTACGCCGGGCCAATCTGTACCGAAGATCATCTTCCGGGCCAACCGCTCGAAGTTGTGGTTCTTATAGTAGTCTGGGAGCTTCTTCGGAGGAAGACCGGAGACCTCGATGTAGACGTTGGGACGCATGAGCGTGATAAAGGCCGCCGCATCGTACCACCAGCCGCGTCCACCGTGGGCGAGCACTACTGAGAGATCCGGGAAGTCGCGGGCCACGTCTTCTATCAGGGCGGGGTCGGCGTAGCGGTTGGTGGCGCCGGGGAAGACGCTCGTGCCGCAGTGGAAAACCACGGGGAAGTCTTTCGCCTCGCAGAAGGCGTACGCTGGATAGAGCATCCGGTCGTTGGGGGCGAAGCTGCCGTGGACCGGGTGGAGCTTCAGCCCGACGGCGCCGAGCGAGATCTGGCGCTCCAGCTCCTCGACCAGCGGGTAGTGCAGGTGCGGGTTCAGGTTCGCCATAAGACGGAATCGGTCGGGGTTGTGTTCGAGGATCGGGACCAGGTCCTCGACCGGCTGGATGCCGGTAGATTTCGGGCTGTACTCGCAGAACAGTATCGCCACGTCCACGCCTTCGGCGGCCATGTACTCGTCAAAGCGGGCTGGGATCATGGTCCCCTCTTCGTCGTAGAGCGTATCGAAGGGTACGTTCTTGCCGAAGTTCTGCGCCCACTCCCGCCACTCGAGCTTGAGCGTCGGCATCCGCGCCGCGTGAACATGTGCGTCTATTAGGGGTATACCGTCTAGCAATAGTCTGTTCTCCTTCTAAAGTATCTCCGCTTAAACCAGTTCATCTTCCTGCTGGGGCATCTGGACTTCGGGCTCCGGCTGGCGGAGCTTGAAGCGTTGGATCTTTCCGGTAACGGTCTTCGGCAAGTCGTCCACGAACTCCACGAGATGTGGGTACTGGTAACGCTTCAACCTCTCCTTGCACCAGTTCTGTAGCTCCGTCGTCAGTTCATCCGATCCTTCGTACCCTTCCCTCAAGATGATGTAGGCCTTCACGCGGGTGAGATCGTCCACCGGTATACCCACCGCAGCCGCCTCGATCACGGCGGAGTGGTCCATCAGCGTGCTCTCGACCTCGACCGGCGAGACCCAGAGACCGCTGACCTTGATCATGTCGTCCGAGCGTCCCTCGTACCAGTAGAAGCCGTCCTCATCCACCCGGTACCAGTCCCCGGCGAACAGCCACTCGCCCTTCATGGTCGCCTTGGTCTTCTCGTGGTTGCGCCAGTAGTAAGCCGCCGCGCTATCACCCTTGACCGAGAGATACCCGGCCTCTCCAGGTTCCACTGGGTAGTCTTCTTCGTCCAGGATCTTGGCTTCATAGCCGGGGACTGGTTTCCCGCTGGAGCCGGGCCTGAGTTCGTCGAGGGTGTTGGAGACGAAGATGTGCAACATCTCCGTACTGCCTATTCCGTCGAGGATGGTCGAGCCGAAGGTCTCCTTCCAGCGCTTCCACATACCGGCCGGTAAGGCTTCGGCCGCCGAGGCGCAGAGGCGGATGGAGGAGAGGTCGTAGTTCGTGGCGTCCTCGTAGTTGAGGATCGCGTTGTAGAGCGTCGGCACCGAGAAGAACAGCGTAGGCTCGTACCGCTGGATGGTCTCCAGGACCGCCTGCGGCGTCGGACGTCCGGGGAAGAGGACCGTCGAGGCTCCGGCCCAGTACGGGAAGGAGATGCCGTTGCCCAGACCGTAGGCGTGGAAGAGCTTGGAGGCAGAGAACACCACGTCTTCTTCGGAGACTTCCAGCACGTGCCGGGCGTAGGTCTCGCAGGTGTAGATGATGTCGTGGTGCAGATGGACCGCGCCCTTGGGCTTGCCGGTGGAGCCCGAGCTATAGAGCCAGAAGGCCGGGTCGTCCTTGTGGGTTGAGACGGGATCCAGCTCGTCTTCTCCGATCTCCAGCAGGTCTTCCAGGACGTGCGCCCCTTCCGCCCGGCCGCCCGTCACGATGATCTCCACCCGCTCCTCATCGTAGCCTTCGAGAGCTTTGCTGATCGTCTCGCGGTGCATCGCGTCGCAGACCGCGACTCGGGCGCGGCTGTTCTCTATGAAGAAGCGGTAGTCCGCTGGTTGGAGCAGGGTGTTGACCGGGATCGGGACGGCCCCTATCCGCATTGCGGCGAAGAACGCCGCCGGGAAGGACGGCGTGTCGTTCAGCATAAGGAGCACCCTGTCCTCCCGGTCCACGCCCAGTTCTCTCAGCGCGTGGCCGAGCCGGTTGATGCGGCGGGCGAGTTCCCCGTAGGTGATCTGCTCGTCACCGAAGTAGATCGCCACCTTCTCCGCGCGCCCGGCCTCCAGGTTCCGGTCTATGAGAACGCTTGCATTGTACCAATCAGGTATCTCGATCATGAGAGATTCACCCCTCCTCAGATAGCCCGCTTGACTACGACCGATTTTGTCTCCGTATAGTAGTCGAGTGCTTCGATTCCGTGCTCCTTACCGTAGCCCGAGTGCTTCCAGCCACCGAAAGGCAACTCGTCGTAGACGATCTGCGGGGAGTTGATCCAGGTGTATCCCGCTTCGATCCTCTCGGCGGCGTCCGAGGCCCGATTGAGGTCAGCCGTCCATATAGAGGAACCAAGCCCAAACTCGATCTCGTTGGCCCTAGCGAGAGCCTCCTCCATGTCCCCGACCCGCCAGACGGGCAACGCCGGTCCGAAGACCTCCTCGGTCGCGACCCTGGAATCGTGCGAGGGCTCGACCAGCAGGGTCGGCTCGTAGAAGTTCCCTTTTTCGGAGAGCCCGTCACCTTCGGGCCTCTTCGCTCCGTGCAGCACCTCGGCCCCCGAGTCCACGGCGCTCTGTACCTGCTCTTCCAGGAGATCCCGCTGCCGCGGCGAGTGAAGCGGCCCCAGCATTACGCCTTCGGCCGTCCCCGGTCCCACCTTCAGCTTTCCCACCTTGCCCGAGAGCTTCTCGATAAACTCGTCCGCCACGCTCTCGAAGACGAAGACACGCTTTATCGCGAGGCACGCCTGACCGCAGTTGAAGAACCTGCCGACGCTCGCCGCGCTCGCCGCCTTGTCCAGGTTCGCGTCATCGCACACGATCATGGGGTCCGATCCGCCGAGTTCCAGGGTGGTCCGTTTGAGATCGTTGGATGCGATCGCCATCAGCTTCTTGCCGGTGGGCGTGGAGCCCGTAAAGGCTATCTTGCGGACGAGGGGGTGCTCGGCGAGAGTCTGCCCGGCCCCTTCGCCCGTCCCGGTAACCACGTTGAACACGCCCGCCGGGAGACCGGCCTCGTGCATGATCTCCGCGATCCGGAGCGTGGTTAGTGGGGTCGTATCCGCCGGCTTCGCCACCACGACGTTCCCCGTAATCAGAGCCGGACCGAGCTTGTTGCCGAGGAGCGTGGTCGGGAAGTTCCAGGGTACGATCGCGCCGATGACCCCCAGAGGCCTCCTCACTATCAGGCCGTAGGTATCCACATCGAGGTCCGGCACGTAACCGCCCCGGATACTCTTGGCGAGCCCCACGTAGTGCTCCAGGGTGTGAACGAAACGCCGTATCTCCAGCCGCGCCTCGCGCAGAGGTTTGCCCTGCTCGGCGGTAAGCATGGGCGCCAACTCCTCGGTAGCGGCCAAAACCGCGTGGGCGGCTTTACCCAGTATCTCCCCGCGTTTCGCCGCCGGGGTATCGCGCCAGGCCGGGAAAGCATCGTGGGCGCTTCTGACTGCCTGATCCACCTCCGCCGGCCCGCCGGCCGGCACTGAGCCGACCTCTTCCCCGTTTGACGGATCTACGATGGTCATCTGGTCGAGGTGAGAGAACTCCGTGTAGCCACCGCCGATAAATGGATTCGCCATTCGAAAACTCCTTCTATACTCCCAATAGCTTGTGCTACGTCTCTTTGACCAACCCTCCGGTCGCGCACTCGTAAAACATCCGTCTCCGTCCAGCGTCTTTCTCCGGCACCACACCGGCGAAACCGCGGGCATCCGGGAATGCGTCTTTTGGTAGCACTGTCCTAAACCCCCAGGTACGTGTGTTGAACCGATTCGTCGGCGAGCAGGTCGTCGGGCCACCCTGCCAGGCGAGCTGCCCCTTGTTCATCTCCAGGACCTCGTCAGCCGCGCCGCAAGCCAGGGAGACGTTCTGCTCCACGAGCAAAGCGCACACCCGAACACGACTCCTTTCGGCTTGCTCCGTGGCACGAGACCATTCCTTGACAGATGCGTTACCCCAAGAACCGTCAGCTCTCGGAAAGAGCGTGACCCATCAATCGGTTCCACGGACATCCGTCTCCCTTTCCATTACACCTTCCGCACTCTCGAACGGACTTGTGATTCCCTTCACCAGTAATTTTAGTCTAACCGATCAGTCAGGACTGTGTCAACCGGTCGGTCAAAGCGCGTACCATAACGAGTCAAAGTGTGTACCATAGTTTGCATACACATTATCTGGATGAGGAGCGAGACCACGAGCGACGGGGATGCGACGGCTTCAATGAGCGAGTTTTTGCGGATTGGCGGCCTGCATTTCGAGGACATTGGTGGAAACGGGGTTCGGGGCTGGATCGAGCTCGGCGAAGAACACCATACGCCGTGGGGCGTGGTGCATGGCGGCGTCTATACGACGGCGGTCGAGAGTGCGGCCAGCGTGGGGGCTTCCGCCGCCGTTGAGGAGAAGGGGCAGTTTGCCGTGGGTGTAAACAACAGCACCGACTTCTTGCGGCCGATGAAAGAGGGTCGGGTGGAGGTAATCGCCGAGCCGATCATACAGGGCAGAAGTCAGCAACTCTGGCAGGTGATCATCACCCGCGGCGAGGACGGTAAAGAGGTCGCCCGCGGCCAGGTAAGGCTCCAGAACGTCCCGCTGCCCTCCTGACAATCGCCTATGTCTCCTCGATAACTTTTTCCGGCTTCATGAGCTTTTTGGCCTATTGCTCCAGGGGCGCGGCTGCCTCAATCAGAGGTTGTTCGATCCGACACGCCTCGTCTCAGGAGTGACGAGGCGAGGTAAGCGTCGCCGTGGGTTGCCCTCAGGGAGTCGAGGGTTTCGAGGATAGTACGGACTCCGATCTCCTCCGTCCACTCGAACGGGCCTTTGGGATAGTTCGCACCCAGTTTCATGGCCTGGTCTATGGCTTCCTCGGTCGCCACGCCTTCGGAAAGCGCCAGGAAAGCCTCGTTCACGATGCAGGAGATGACGCGCAGGGAGATATTCTCGGAGGTTTCCGTCTTCTCCGCCTTTCGCGTTTCCTTCTCCGCGCCATAGTCATAGAAACCCCGTCCGCTCTTCCTCCCGAGCAGCCCGGCTTCGACCATGGATCGCTGCAGGTACGAAGGCCGAAACCTCGGCTGGTAGTAGTACCGCTCAAAGAGGGACTCGGAGACAGCGAGGTTGATGTCGTTGCCTATAAGGTCGGCGAGTTGCAGCGGACCCATGCGGAACCCGGCTTCGCGGATCGCCGCGTCTACTTGCCCAGGCTGACCGCCAGCCTCGACTATTCTCAACGCCTCCAGATAAAAAGGCCGGGCGACCCGATTCACGACGAATCCTGGTGTGTCGGAGACCAGGATCGAGGTTTTGCCGAGGCTCTGGGCAGTTTCCTCGGCCCGGCTGATTGCCGAGGGGTTCGCGGATGGTCCGGTAACGATCTCGACGAGGCGCATCGCAGGTACCGGGTTGAAAAAGTGCATACCCACCACCCGCTCGGGCCGGTCAGTGGCCGCCGCGATCCCGGCGACGGAGAGCGAGGAGGTGTTAGTGGCGAGAACCGCTTCGCTATCGACCACGCCTTCAAGATCGGCGAAGACCTTTCTCTTGACCTCCATGTTCTCCACGACGGCCTCTATGACTAGAGGCGCGTCGGCGCAGTCCTCGACAGAGATGGTCATGGAGACGCGGTCGAGGATTTCCCGGCGCTCGTCATCCGAGAGGCGTCCCTTCTTTACCCGGCGCTCCAGGTCCCACTTTATAGTCTCGCGCCCGCGGGCCAGGGCATCCTCCTGAACGTCCAGCACCGTTGCCGAGAGACCCGCAACGGCCGCGCTCTCCGCGATCCCCGCCCCCATCGTACCAGCCCCTACCACGGCAATATCCACCATAAAGCTCTCCTGACTTTGCGTCTCTCACCCCACGTATAAGACTGATTGTACAGACGGTCAAAATTGTAGACAATGACTTCCCTCGTAGTACATCTGGAGTCAAAGAGGAGCGTGCGGCATGAGTACCAGAGACTTTGAACAGGTCGAGGTTGCCATTGAGGAAGGCGTGGCGACGGTCACTCTCGACCGTCCCGACCGCTACAACGCTCTCGGGAGTCTTATCGTGGACGAGCTTGGCGAGGTGCTCGAAGAGATAGAGACGGCCGGGGAGGTTAGGGTGATGATCCTGACCGGCGCGGGCGAGAAGGCCTTCTGCTCGGGGGTGGATCTCAAGGAGCGCGCCGAGATAGACGCCGACGAAAGGTGGGCTCACAACAGAGCCCTCAACGCCTTCGCCGAACGTCTGGCCCGGCTTCAGATCCCGACCATAGCCGCCCTGAATGGCTTGGCCTTCGGCGGCGGTCTGGAGATAACATTGGCCTGCGACTTCCGGATCACGGTCGAGGACGCCCGATTCGCGTTGCCCGAGGTCGGCCTCGGCATAGTGCCGGGCGCGGGTAGCACGCAGCGTCTGCCGCGGTTGGTGGGTACGACCCGGGCGAAGGAACTCATACTGACGGGCAGGCGTATAAGCGCCGAGACCGCGTTGGAGATGGGTCTCGTGATCAAAATCGTTCCACGAGGTTCCTTGATGGAGGAGGCTCGGGCGCTGGCCGGGGAGATCGCCGCCAACAGCCCGCTGGCGCTGGCCTACGCCAAGGCCGCGATAGACCTCGCGTCGGAGACCGCCATCGAGCAAGGTCTGCGCTACGAGACGACCGCCATCCGCGCGACTCTTGCCTCCGAAGACTACAAGATCGGCCTCGCGGCCTTCGCAGAGAAGCGTACCCCCGAGTTCCCGCCGTTGACCGCCCGCCGCGTCACCTGACATCCGATGAAAAGAGCTCATCTACCAGAATAACTCCGTACGCGAGGGGCCGATTCATGGTCTTTAGAGGGGATCTGACAGCGGTGTCCATGAAGGTTGAGCGCCGAGTGGGTAGCCGCAGTGGCCGAAGTAGACCCGCCCATCCTGCTTGCTGACCGCGCCCAGAGCCCGACCGATGGCCTCCACGAGCGCTGTGCGCGTCCGGTCCCTGGCGTTCCGTAGTAGCGCCTTTAGCTTTGAGAAGGCTTCCTCGATGGGCGAGGAGTCCGGCGAATAAGGCGGCAGGAACAACAACTCGCAGCCCCTCTATGATCTCCCTCACCCTCTTCGTCTTGTGCGCGCCGAGGTTGTCCATCACCACCTTCCCGGCCAACAGGCTCGGCGCCAGGACCTCCTCAACGTAGGTCTCGAAGACCGCCTTCTTGGTGGAGCCGACCACCGCCGTGGAAGGTCCCATCCCCTCGGCTGTCATGCTAGCGATCAGCGTCGTGTTGCGGCCTCGGTTTCGGGGGACCCGCCCGCAGCCGCTCCCCAAGCGCAGTGCCCTTCCTTGTTGGCGGTCCGGGTACCAGTTTCGGATCCACGCCGCCGGTCTCCCGACGCAGCCTCAAGTGGCATCGTATGGTCGGCTCCGACACGCCGAAGAGGCGGGCTACCTCCTTGCGGTGCATCCCGCGATCGCAGGCGGCCAACACCCTCATCCTGAGATCATTCGAGTACGGTTTCGTGCCTGCAGTCTTGCACACTGATCAATCTACACGCAAGCCGCTGTCGCTCAAAAAAATACCGCGATTTCCAGGCGATTTACGAGTGGGCGATGCTGGGTTCGAACCAGCGACCCCCTCCTTGTAAGGGAACTTTAGTGTGTTGCGGGGGTTTGCACACGCTTGCGATTCCCGCATATCTAAGGGGTTTTCTCTGCCCCGGATTGCCGTGTGCTGCACCGTATTGCGCTCGCGGTGGTATCAGAGTGGTATCAGGTGGTGTCATCCCCGGACAGCGTGCGGGACCATTTCCGGCGGTCGTAGCGGTCCCGTTCGGCGCAGGCGTTGGAGCAGAACCGCTTGTTCTTGTAGAGGGCTTTCTTTCCTCCCGTGCCGACATCAAGCAAGCGGCGGCGGAGCCCGTAGCCCGATGACCGGCGGGTTCTCCCTCCACTCCTTCAACTCGCGGGTCATAGAGATGATCTCCTCATCGGTGTGGACATACTTCGGGGGCGTCGCTTTCATGCCCCGCTCACAGTAGGTGCGGAACACCCGGTAATCACTAAACTGCTGATCCGGGTGACTTTCGTTCCACCACTCGCGCAACTTTTCCCACCGAGGCCGCTGTCCGCCGTGGGAAAACACCTGTCCCCAAACGAACCGGGCCACATCGTAGGCGAGGGCCTGTGTTTTCTGGGGAGTACGCTCCCTCAAGAGCTTGCGTTGTTGCGCCGCGTAAACGCGCTTCACGTCCTCTGGAGGGACCCATGCCTCGATCTGAAGGCGGATCACCCATCGCGGCAGGCTCCCGTCTGTGTAAGCTACCGGCTCGATGTGGGGCTCTATGATCCTCCGTGCCAGTTCAGGCTTTTTCCACGGTGACGCCCCACCCCATGCTTTCGGACCCCGCCGGAGCCAGTCTAGCGCGGCGAGCGCATAGGCACGGGCGGTCGTGCGAGAATCGAGTTTGCTTTCGTCTACGGTAGCCTTCGGGGTTTCGACGGGGAAACGTACCATCGTACCGTCGGTCGTTGGTATATCCTCCACATCCGCTCGCCGTTTGTTCCTGTAGTAGCGACGGAGCTTCCGTAGCCTCTCTTCCACCAGGCCCTTAAGGTCCCGCCAGGACAGATAGTCGTTACTGTATTCTCGCAACCAATCCTCGTCCGCTACTTCGATCCACTCCGCATCGTCTACCTTGCCTAGCGACTTCTCCAGTTTCGCCCGCAACTCTCGTTCGTCTATTGTGAACAACTCCAATCTGATTTTGTTCACCATTATATTAGCTGAAATTCCCTGTTCGGAAAGGAAACCCATGAAAGCCGTGACAATAGATCGTCCTTACCTAACGATCTCCGAGAGTGAACAGTACACGGGGCTCCACAGGGTCACGTTGTGGCGCGCCCGACGCGACGGGCATCTAAGGGCCAGCGGTTACGGGCGCGCCGTCAGGTTCCACGTGAAGGACCTGGACGATTTTATGGCCGCTCACCGCGACGGCAAAACGCAAAGATAGCAAAGAAAAGCCGCCGTAGATCAGGACGGCGGCCGGGCGCGAGATAGAGAGGAGAACGCGCCGTGAACGAACAATACCACGGGGCCGATTCCGGCTCATCGGAAGCGATTTTGGTCTCGCATCGGCTCGACACTGACGAAGATCGCCGAAGGCTTGGAGGGCTTATCTTCGGCTGGCCTGGACTCGGGCTCATCTACCTCGATGAGAATCACGTCGTCGCGGTCCTCAAGCCGGGCGGGGCGTTGCGGGCAGGGGGCCGGTGATGGCGCGCAAGGCCGGAGACTGCACGGATGGTCGGGTGGATGCCGCAACCGAGAAGGAGCTGCTCTCGGAGGTGAAATCCGAGCCGGACGGGGCGGACGTGTTGGAAAAGATCACCGCTTTCGTCCGCCGGTATGTGGTTCTCTCCGAGCAGCAGCTCGTACTCCTCGCGTTGTGGGTCCTGCACACCCACGCCCTCGATGCGGCGGACACGACAGCGTATCTGAACATCAAGAGTGCCGAGAAGCGCAGCGGCAAGACGCGGCTTCTGGAAGTGCTCTCTTTACTTACGGCCCGCCCGTGGCTCACGGGCCGGGTTACGGCGGCGGTGCTGGTCCGCAAAACTTCCGCAGAGCAACCGACACTTTTGCTCGATGAGTCAGACGCCGCATTCAAGGGAGATCGTGAGTATGCCGAGGCTCTGAGGGGCATCCTGAATGCCGGCTTCCGGCGCGGGGGCGTGGCGAGCCTGTGCGTGGGACAGGGGGCGAGCCTCACCTATAAGGACTTCCCGGTCTTTTGCCCGAAGGCGATAGCCGGGATCGGGAGGCTTCCGGATACCGTAGCCGACCGTTCTATCCCGATAGTGTTGAGGCGCCGAAGCCCGAGCGAAAACGTGGAGCGGTTCAGGTTCCGCAAAGTCGAACCGGAGGCTCGTCCGCTAAGGGACGCTGCAGCGGCCTGGGCGGAGACTCACTTGGAGAGCCTTAAAGGCCGGGAGCCCGATCTGCCCGATGCGCTCGACGACCGCGCTCAGGACATCATAGAGCCATTGCTCGCCATCGCCGATGCGGTGGGTGCAGAGTGGCCCGAGAAGGCTCGCAGAGCAGCCGCGACACTCCTCGCCGGGGGAGAGCGGGAGGATTCGGAGAGCCTGGGAGTGAGGCTCTTGCGCGACCTGCGGTCGATCTTCGATGGAGAGAAGGCCGAGCGGCTTTCCACCGGCACTCTCCTGAAGGTGTTGCGCGCAGCGGAAGATGCCCCGTGGGGGTCACTTCGCGGCGAACCGCTGGACGCAAGAGGACTTGCCCACCTCCTCAAGCCCTACGGCATCCGGCCCGAGAAGCTGCGCGAAGGGAAGGGCACCTTCCGGGGCTACCGGCGGTCGAGCTTCGATGATGCCTGGTCCCGCTACACCCCCGAAGAAGCGGAACATCCGGAACACCCGGAACTTTCCGCCAATCGAGCGGAATCTAGTGTCTCACCCAACCGCCATGTTCCGGAACACGCCGCGGATACGGAACACGATAACCCGCACGAAAAGGGCGATGTTCCACACGTTCCCCACGTTCCGGAGAATCCGGGGGGCGAGAAGGCTGCGACCGCGGGCCGCCGTCTGACCGCCGAAGAGGTTCAGGAGGTCCGTGAGTTGATCGCGGAGGGCATGACGCCGCGCATGGCGCGGGCGGAGGTTCTTAGGAGACCGCAAGACTCAGCGGAGCGGGGGGAGGGCCGTGCTTGATGTCCCAATGCACATACATAAAGTTAGCGTGGCCGTTCCCAGGCTGCTAGCATCTCTTGCATGGCGAGGTTGACCCCCCAGGCGTTCGCGGAGCGGTGGAGCAAGAGCACTCTCTCGGAGCGGTCCTCGTACCAGCAGCACTTTTTAGACCTTTGCGCGATGCTCGGCCAACCCACACCCGCCGAGGTCGATCCCGCAGGGGAGTTCTACACCTTCGAGAAGGGGGTAGAGAAGACCGGGGGCGGCAAGGGATTCGCGGACGTGTGGTACAGGGGGCAATTTGCCATCGAGTACAAGGGCAAGCACAAGGATCTCACAGCGGCTTACCAGCAGCTTCTCCAATATCACGAATCTTTGGAGAACCCACCCCTCCTGGTCGTGACAGATCTGGAGCGGTTCGAGGTTCACACGAAGTTCACCGGCACCGTTCCGCACATCTACCATTTCACTAACCGGGAGCTACCAGAGTCCGAGAATCTGCGAGTGTTGCGGGCGATGTTCGAGGACCCGGATTCCCTGCGACCCGCCCGGACGGTCGAGAATGTGACCGAGGATGCTGCACGTAAGTTCGCCCAACTCGCCGACGGCCTGCGGGCGCGGGGGGTCGAGCCACACGATGCGGCGCACTTTCTGAACAAGCTCCTCTTCTGCCTGTTTGCGAAGACATAAAGCTGTTGCCGGACGGTCTGTTCACGAGGGTGGTATCGCGGGGCGTGAAGCGGCCCGAGACCTTCAACCAGAATATACAGGCTCTCTTCGATGCCATGTCCACCGGAGGGGAGTTTTCTTTGGAGGACATCCTCCACTTCAACGGTGGCCTGTTCTCAAACGGCGACGTGGTGCCGTTGGAAGCAGGAGAGCTTAGGGTGTTGGCGGAGGCGGCGCGGCTGGACTGGGAGTCGGTGGAACCGGCGATCTTCGGTACGCTCTTTGAGCGGTCGCTGGACCCGTCGCAACGCGCCCGGCTCGGGGCGCACTACACGAGCCGCGAGGACATCCTAGCCGTGGTGGAGCCGGTGCTGATGGCCCCATTGAGGCACGAGTGGGATCAAGTACGAGGGAAGGCTGAGACCGAAGCCGAGCAGGCCCGCAGTCTCTCTGGACAGGCGGCGGTGAATGCCTTGCGGCGGGCGGAGCGGGGCCTGAATTCTTTCGCAGAGAGGCTCAGGCGTGTCCGGGTACTAGATCCGGCATGCGGGTCCGGGAACTTCCTGTACGTAAGCCTCAAGGAGCTTTTGGACCTTGAGAAGGAGGTCTCGACCTTCGCTGCAACGGTGGGGCTTACACCCTTCTTCCCGGAGGTCAGCCCGGAGCAGCTCTACGGCATAGAGACCAGCCCCTACGCCCACGAGCTGGCGCAGGTGGCTGTCTGGATCGGATACCTTCAGTGGATGCGTGAGAACGGCTTCGGACGACCACCGGAACCGATCCTCGGCAAGATAACCAACATCGTCGAGATGGACGCGATCCTGGCCCACGACGAACACGGCAACCCGGTTGAACCCGACTGGCCCGAAGCGGACGTGATCGTCGGCAACCCGCCGTTCCTGGGTGGAAGTAAGATTCGACGAGAGCTAGGTGACAGATACGTAGCTGACCTGTGGAGGCTGTACGAGGGCCGGATACCGTCCGGAGCGGATCTAGTCTGTTATTGGTTTGAGAAAGCTCGCGAGCAGATAGAGAGTAGAAGAGTAAGGCGTACTGGGCTGTTAGCAACGAACTCTATCCGAGGCGGTTCCAACCGGCGCGTGCTGGAACGAATCAAACAGACAGGCGACATCTTCTTTGCCGAGTCGGATAGACCCTGGATTGTTAACGGCGCAGCGGTACGTGTCTCAATGGTCGGGTTCGACGACGGTACCGAGACGGAGCGAATGTTGGATAACGCACCGTCCGCAACAATCACCTCCTCGCTCACTGGCGACTTAGACCTTTCAGCAGCGAGATCACTCGCAGAGAACAAAGCTGTTTGCTTTAGAACTGATGAAAAAGGTGGACCGTTCGATATAGATGCGATCCAAGCAGAAGAAATGCTCTCTGCGCCACTGAACCCGAACGGTCGGCCGAACTCCGATGTTGTCCGCCGTTACGTGAATGGTTTAGATGTTACGCGGCGCCCTCGGGACGTGTGGGTTATAGACTTTGGCATAGACACACGAGAAGACGAAGCTGCTCTTTACGAGATACCTTTTGAGTATGTGCAGAGAATCGTAAAGCCGGTCCGAGACAATGTCCGGAATGCAAGAGAGCGGAAGAACTGGTGGCTACATCGTCGTCCCGCGCCTGATATGCGAATTGCTGTGACAAACCTATCTCGGTTTATCGCAACTCCGGCGGTTGCTAAACATCGCTTATTCGTCTGGCTCGATAGCCATACGATCCCAGATCACCAACTCTACATCTTCGCTCGCGATGCTGACTACTTCTTCGGCGTTCTCCACTCGCGGGCGCACGAGCTTTGGGCGCTCAGGATGGGGACATCTCTTGAGGACCGGCCCCGCTACACGCCGACGACGTGCTTTGAAACGTTCCCGCTGCCGTGGCCGCCAGGGGAGGAGCCGGGTGGCGTTCCCGTGTTAGAGGAGATCTCGGAGGCGGCGCGGCGGCTGGACGAGCTGCGGCGCAACTGGCTCGACCCGGAGGGCGCGACGGAAGCGGAGCTAAAGAAGCGCACCCTCACGAACCTGTACAACCAGCGCCCGACGTGGCTGGCGAACGCCCACGCCCGATTGGACCGGGCGGTATTCGCCGCCTACGGGTGGCCGGAGGAGATCCCGGATGAAGACATCCTAAAGAACCTGCTCGCCCTTAACCTAGCGCTGTCGTAGGAAATTCTAGATACCGAACAGAGGAGGGGGCCTCCTGTGACCCCCTTTACGGCTACGCAAATACGGTTGTGGTACAGTTACAAAATCTTGAAGTGGAGTTGCTACTTCCTCTTCTCGACGACGGTAGTTTTCGGGTGGCGATTGGCGGTCGCCTGGGTCACGAAATGTCCGGTGATGGCGGACCGTGGCCTGCCGCCCGAAGATCCTTTCTTTTTGCTCATTTAATCACCCCCTTCCTTCCGTAGCCGTCGCCTCGCGAGCAGTATACCATATAGTGTGGTCCAGTGTGGTTTAGCGTAGTCTAAGACTACTTAGAGGAGTGACATCCATTAGTATGGGTAACCTACATCTCACAAGGGATCGGTCGGACACGGAGGAGAGAGCAATGGAGGCGGCAACCAGAGAGATTTTGAACGTAGATCAAACCGCTGAGTTCCTCGGCTTTCACCCCTATACTGTCAGAGAGAAGGCACGCCTGGGAGAGATCCCTGGTCGCAAGGTGGGTAGGGAGTGGCGGTTCTCGCGGACAGCGTTGCTGGAGTGGCTCAGGGAAGGCGAGGCAACAAAGCGACAAGGCTATGTAGTTGTAGTGATCCCTAATCCTGATGGCAGCGGATATTTGGCAACTGTGGAGGGCGTCCCAGACATAAGTAGCTCAGGGGAGACGGCAGAAGAAGCAGTTCAGAACATCAGAGCTATGTTAGAGGCTTCGTCTTACGCAAACAAATACCGAACTGAATTACCGGACTGAGTTCTAAAGATCGACTCGCAATCGGAAAACCTTACGCGGTCTTGCCTTAACCTGAATCTTCGTTGGAGGACCCGGCGTAATTTTGAACAGAGCTACCCTCCGAGTCGGACTGAGGAAGCAGAAAGCCCATCTCCGACAACACTTTGACAACCTCCGCAAGGGTGTCTTCAGGATGGTCTTCAGACTGCGGCGCAGTGTAGATTGAAGCCTCGCAGGTATCAGCGAATCCGCTGGTACTTGCGAACTTCCGACGACCATAACTTTCCGGAAACAGCCTCTCCAGCTTCCAGGCCGCAGCGCGCCAGTCCCCATCCGCAGCCTTCTCGATCCGGCTAAGCAACACCACCGCTGCTTCCCCCCGCGCCCTTTCTATACGGTCAAATAACTCCAATAACCTGTCGTCATCTTGCGTTTGTGCTCGTT
>JBBPZZ010000168.1:0-10274 GCA_038198445.1 Rubrobacterales bacterium | reverse complement strand
TCATTAACTAATAATAAGAATTGTTCTTGTTTTCTTACAGGATTCGGTTAGAATTCAGAGGGTAGTTGGTGAGTTATCGTTTGGAGGAAGCTAAAGTGTCGGCTTTATTGGAGCGGTTGGGGCTTGGTGGCCGGGAGATGACCGGTTCCGGACACAGCAAGAACTTCGTGCTCCGGGTGGTGCAGCCGAGTCTTGTTGGTTTGATGGATGGGTCGGTCTCGACGTTGGCGCCGTTGTTTGCCACGGCGTTCGCGACGCGGGATCCAAGGGTTACGTTTCTGGTAGGGCTTGCGGCGGCGGTTGGGGCCGGTATAAGCATGGCCTTCTCGGAAGGTCTCTCGGATGATGGCTCGATGACCGGGCGCGGCAATCCCCTGTTGCGAGGTGTAATTACGGGAGTGGCAACGTTCCTCGGCGGCATTCTGCATACCCTACCCTTCCTGCTGCCGCATGTGAGCACCGCTCTCTACGTGGCGTTCGGTGTCGTTGGGTTCGAGCTGTTGGTGATCTCTTTCATCCGCTACCGCTACTTCGAGATGAGTTTCTTGATGTCGGCGTTGCAGGTCATACTGGGCGGCGCGCTCGTCTTCGCATCCGGGATATTAATAGGTAGCGCGTAGGGTTTCGGGCTATCTCCTCGCGGAGATCACACGCTTTAGATTCCGAGGTTTATGGCGGTGCTGATTATCGTTTTCGGACTTCGCTCACCTGACGGCCTGTCCGGCGTCAATGCGTCCGGCCCCGAAGTAAGGGTCTTTGCCTTTACGTCCGAGGTCTTTGGCCGTGTTCTGTATACGGCTCCTGATTCCACTGTTGGAGAGACCCCGGTTCGCCAGCAGCCCGGCTAACGCCGCGACTTCCGGGCTCGCCATACTGGTGCCGCTTTCGTACCTGTAACCGCCGGGGACGGTGGATAAAACATGCGAACCCGGCGCGGAGACGTCTACCCAGTCGCCGAAGTTGGAGTAAGAGGCCCTGTGATCCGAGGGCGTGGTCGCGGCGACCGCCATGACGCGTTTGTAGGCCGCTGGATAGCTCTTCACTTTCGTGTCCTCGTTACCGGCGGCGGAGACGACCACGGCGCCCCTCTTCCAGGCGCGGTTTACGGCTCTCTGCAGCACCGCGGAGCTTCCAGGTCCGCCGAGCGAGAGGTTGACGACCTTCGCGCCCCGGTCCACCGTCCAGACTATTCCTTTAGAGATATCAGCGTCGGTGCCGCCCCTGGGGCCAAGCGACTTCGCGACGAGCAGCTTGCATCTCGGACATCCACCGGCTATTCCTCTGCCATTGTCGGTCTTCGCGGCGACGATGCCGGAGACGTGCGAGCCGTGGCCCACGTCGTCGTTCGCCACGCCATCTCCGTTAACGAAGTCTTTTTGGGCCGCCACCTGACCCCTGAGGTCCGGGTGCCTGGAAGAGATGCCGCTGTCAACCACGCCCACCCTGACGCCCCCACCAAGCGTCACGTTCCATGCCTTCGGATAACCTGGCTTCTTCAGCCCGTATTGGTGATCGAACCTGGGGTCGTTGGGGATGAAGTCGGCCGTCCGGACATAGTTGTAGTCGACGGACTCGATCATCGGACTCTTCGCAAGGTCCTCCTTGACTTGCGCCAGGGCTTTCTCGCGCGCGCCTTGCGCCTGTTCGCCTTGCACCTCCGGCACGGAGACCAGGACGCTGTTTAGGGCCGGAAGGTCGTCTTCAACCTTCGCCTCGGCTCTCCGTGTCAGGTCTTCGACTTGGCCATCCGGAGTGTTGCTCTTTAGAGAGATCAACAACTCCCCGGAGACGTAGGACGCCCCGGTGTTATCTTTGTCTATCGCGTCTACCGGCGTATTGGCGGCCCAGGCCGCGCCGGAGAGCACCAGTATTGTTACCGACCCCGCAAGGGCCGCGAGGATTGCGCCCGTTTGTCTGCCGAAAACCGTCATGCCCCTCCAAGAGAATTTGCCTGGTCACGTATGTTATCGGATGACCAGGCAAAAAGCTTTAACTTGGGGCGGTCTCTCTAGCCTTGCGGCGGCTCGTAGAGCTGGAGGTCGTTGCCTTCGGAGTCTCTGAAGGTGGCGACCCTGCCCCAGGGGTGCTCGGAGATCTCCGCCGGAAAGTCTACGCCCTGCTCTTTGAGGTTGCTCACCGTCTCTTCGAGACCTCTCTCCGGCTGGAAGGTGACGACCGGACCGCCATCACCTCTTGCTCCTTCAGGCTCGCGTCCGTTCAAGCCGAGCGTGAGACCGTTGGCGTCCACCTCGGCCCAATCGCCGTCTTCTTTGGAGATCGAAAGTCCCAAAACATCCCGGTAGAAGTTTTTGGCCCGCTCTATATGCTCGACTGGCATCCAGACGACCGCTACTCCACTGACCATTGCTGGCCTCCTTCTTTTGTTTGCCTTACGTTCGTCAGAATCCCAGTTAATACCTCAGAGAACAGTAAGCAAACTAACCAAAAGTCCGTGTGAAATGCCTGACTATCTTCTCTTCGACTTCGACGAGCGAGACTCGACGGTCCAGTTCCCGCTGGAGGCTCGTGACGCCGTACTCCCGGATGCCGCAGGGTGTGATCCTGTCGAACCAACTCAGGTCGGTCTTCACGTTAAGGGCGAAGCCGTGGGAGGTTATCCAACCAGACGAGAACTTTACGCCGATGGCCGCGATCTTGCTCTCCCCCACCCAAACGCCGGTATAAGCTGGATGCCGGCCACCTTTAAGTCCGTATTCCGCGAGCGCCCGGATGATGACTTCCTCCAGTCCGCGCAGGTACTCGTGAGTGTCGCGGACTTTCAGACGCAGGATAGGGTATCCGACGATCTGGCCCGGCCCGTGAAACGTAACGTCGCCGCCGCGGTCGATCCAGAACACTTCGGCGCCGAAAGACCGCAGGTACTCCTCCCCCACCCCCAGGTTCGAGGCGTCTTTCGCCGTCCGTCCCACCGTATAGACCGGCGGATGCTCCAGCAGCACGAGCGTGTCCGGGACCTCATCCCCCTTACGGAGCCGGACCAGATCCCTCTGCATCTCCCAGCCCTCGGCGTAGGATGTCAGTCCCGGCAACCGCCGGACCTCGACCGGAGAATCCGGGACTATGCGCTTCTCGACCTCCACACCGGAGTCTAGACGTTAGCGCCAGCAACGCTCTTGCGGGCGTCGGTGGTCTGCTCGTGGGCGTGGTAGGAACTACGCACCAGAGCTCCACTCTCGACGTGCTTGAAACCAAGCGACAGGCCGTACTTCTTTAACTCCGCGAACTCCCTGGGCGTGTAGTAGCGGCTCATCGGCAGGTGGTTCTCCGACGGACGCAGGTACTGCCCGATGGTCAGGATGTCCACCTCGTGCTCGCGCAGGTCGCGCATGGTCTGGTGAAGCTCCTCTTCGGTCTCTCCGAGTCCGACCATGAACCCGCTCTTGGTGAGGCCGTCCGGGTTCAGCTCTTTCGCGTAGCGCAGAACCTCCAGCGACCTCCGGTACTTCGCCTGCGGCCGGACCGCCGGGTAGAGGCGCGGCACCGTCTCGATGTTGTGGTTGAAGGTGTCGGGTCGGGCGTCTATGACCGTTTGGATCGCCTCGCGGTCGCCCTTGAAGTCGGGGGTAAGGACCTCGACGGCGCAGCCAGGGACTTCTTCCCGGATCGCCTGGATGGTCGCGGCGAAGATGTGCGAACCGCCATCTTTCCGCTCGTCACGGTTGACGCTCGTTATGACGGCGTGCTTGAGGCCCATCTGCCTGGCGGCATGGGCGACGCGGTACGGCTCGTCCAGGTCAAGCTCGGTCGGCTTACCCGTGAGTACGGCGCAGAAGCCGCACGAGCGGGTGCAGATGTTGCCCAGGATCATGAACGTCGCAGTGCGGTTGTTCCAGCACTCCCCGATGTTCGGGCAGCGTGCTTCCTCGCAGACGGTGTGGAGGTTCAGACCGCGCATGGTCTCTTTTATGTCGGTGTAGCCTTCTCCGACGGGCGCTTTGGCTTTCAGCCAATCCGGGCGTCCGTGCGCGCCGCGTTGCTGCCGGAACGGCAGGTATTCCGTTGGCGTACCGTCGGGAGGAGGCGCTACGGGCTTATCTTCCCAGCGGTGGCGCACCTCGAAAGTGCGGCTTCCATCGTCGAGGACTTTCAGGTTGATCTGTCTGCGGGCCACAGCTCTCCTATCTCCTCAGAATCTTTGCCCTATAGTACCGCACCCGATCCGGCCCGTGCCGTGTCTCCTATCGCAGAGAGCGGGACGAGAGACAGACTACATCCTCCATCCGTACCGAACCCGGCGTACGAGGAATGGCCGAACCTTACCGCCCCGTCACGCCTCATAACGATACATCGGCGCCTGTCTTTGGGATAGTTTGGATCGTGGATGCTGGTCAGCCATTCTCTATTCTGGGCTTCGATCCTGTACGGCGCGCCGGAGTGCGCCCGGGCCACACACCAGAAGTACCGCCAGTTTAGGGAAGATCCGAAGCAGAGGACTTTGCCGTACAGGAAAGCGCCGAGCCGGCGGAACGCTTCTCCGCCGGCTCGCTCTGGGATTTACCCTGGAGGTTTCGAGGAGCCGAAGCCATCGCGGGACGGGTCGAAGGCGCGGGTTCTAGAAGTGAATAGCGTGTCCGTCGACCGCCATCGCGGCTTCGCCGACCACCTCGGCAAGGGATGGATGGGCGTGGATCGCCATCCCGATCTCCTGCGGCGTACCCTCGACCAGCTTGGCGAAGACGCCCTCGGCGATCAGGTCCGTCACCTTCGGCCCTATGGCGTGCATCCCGAGGATCAGGTCGGTCTCGGCGTCGGCCACGATCTTGAAGAACCCGTTCGGCTCGCCCTCGATTAGCGCCTTGCTTATCGCCCTAAATGGAAACTTGGCCTCCTTGACCTCGTAGCCTTCCTCCTCGGCCTGGGCCTTGGTGAGTCCGAACGAGGCTACCTCGGGGCGGCAGAAGGTCACGCGGGGGACGAGGTTCTGGTCCATGGGCATCGGGTTCTCTCCGGCCATGTGCTCGACGGCGATGATGCCCTCGTGTCCGGCGGCGTGCGCGAGCCAGTAGCCCCCGATGACGTCTCCCGCGGCATATACGCCCTCCTCCGCCGTCTGGCCGAACTCATCGACCTGGATAGTGCCGCGGTCGCTCAACTCGACATTGGTCACGTCGAGGTTGAGGTCTTCGGTGACGGTCTTGCGACCAACCGCGACGAGCAGCGCCTCGGCCTCCAGGGTGTCTCCTTCATCGGCTTCTCCGGTCGGCGCGTCCTCGCCGACGTAGGAGCCGCCCTCACCCTCTGTATCCTCTTTCTCGCCGGAGTCGGCTGGGGCGATCTTGATCTTCACGCCGTCGTCGGTCTTCTCAATGCTCTCGGGGTCCGCCTTCGTGCTGACGAGTATCTTCATGCCGCGGCCCTCCATCTCCTTCTTGAGAGCGTCGGAGATCTCCGGGTCTTCGAGCGGCACGATACGGTCGAGAAGCTCGACAACCGTGACGTCGGCGCCGAAGTCGTGGTACATGCTGGCGAACTCGATCCCGACCGCCCCGGAGCCGAGGATGATGACCGACTCCGGGTAGCTCTCGTTGTTCGTAACGATGTCGTCGCTCGATATGATCTTCTCGCCGTCGAACTCCAGGCCCGGAAGGGTATTGACCGCGGAGCCGGTCGAGATGAGTACGTTCTCGGCCTCAAGCTCCTCTTCGCCATCGTCGGTCGTAACCTTTATCTTTTTCGGCTCGACGAATGAGCCCACGCCGTTATATACGGTGATCTTGTTCTTCTTCATCAGGCCCTGGACACCCTTGCGAAGCTGGTTCACGACCGACTCGCGACGTTTGGCGGCGGTCGGGTAGTCGAACTCCACGTCGCTTATCTTTACCCCGAACTCCTCACCGTTCTTGGCGTCGTGGAGCAAGTGGGCAGTTTGGAGGAGGGCCTTGGTCGGGATGCATCCCACGTTGAGGCATGTGCCGCCGAGATGTCCGCCCTCGCGCTTCTCGATCATGGCTACCTTCATACCGAGCTGACTCGCCCTTATCGCGGGGATGTAGCCCGCATTGCCGCCGCCTATTATCACCAAGTCGAATTTGTCCGCCACCTCAAGCTCCTTTCACGTTTACCACAACGATTCTAACCGGCTCTCTCCTCCGGGGCTATCTTTACTCTGACACCCCGGACAGAAGTGCGTCGCCCTCCCTCCTACCTTTTCCCGCACGATAACACCTTCACACCCCGGACACCGCTCTCCATGCTTTTCGAAGACCCGCAGGTAGTTCTGATGCCTGCCGGGCCGGTCCAGCACGTCGCGGTAGAGCCGCACGGTCGTCCCCCGATGCTCGACGCCCGCCGTAAGGTTCTTTTTTATCGCCTCGTACAACGCCTCCCACTCCTCGCCCGAGAGCGTATTCGCCTTGCGCCGGGGATGCAGCCTCGCGTCGTAGAGGATCTCATCCACGTAGATGTTCCCGATCCCGGCCACAACCTTCTGATCCAGGAGCGCGGGCTTTATCTGGACCCGCCGCGAACCGAGGACCTTACGCAGATACTCCGCGCTAAAACCTTCCTCGAAAGGCTCCGGTCCCAGGGCCGAGAGCCGCGCCTCCAACCCATCGGCGTCCAGCAGCCGCGCGCGGGTAAAGCCGGTCTCATCCCGGAGGAAGAGCCGCCGCCCGCCATCGAGATGCAGTATCAGCATTAGCGCCGTCGCCGGCGCCTCGACCGGCGGCACGAGCAGGAGTTGCCCCCCGATCTTTAGCTGGAAGACCAGATATTCGCCGGACTCGAGCTCCACGATGAGGTGCTTGGCCCGACGCCGCGCTCCCGTGATCCGCACGCCTTGGAGCCGGCGGGAGAACTCTTCCGGCGAAGGCTGCTCCACGAGCGCGGAGGCGAGCATCTCGGCCTTCTCGATACTCGACCCGACGACCAGCTCGCTCAGGTCTTCTTTTATCGTCTCGACCTCGGGCAACTCGGGCATGGATGTATTTATACATGGTCCGCGACCCGCGACCGTGAACATTTCCGCGAAGCCGTTCGAGCGTTGCTTCTCACGGCTACCTCACGCTGGCTTGCGCGCGACGAATGCGGCGTGGGCTCTCGGCAGCCGGTACCGGCCGTAACCACGCATCATCCGCACCCGGAACCCCATCAGACGGAGCCTGTCGGCGATCTCTGGCGATTTATAGAGCCGCTGCCGATGCACTTCGTCGCTCCGCCTGTAGTATTCACCCACCCTCCGGAAGCTAGAGATCCTGCGGGTCAAGATGCTTCGCTGTGTATCTTCCTGCTTTTCGACCATCACCATCCAGTCCTCTCCTTCGGAGAAACTCCTCTCCGGGGCGCTCCGCCGGACCTGACCGGGCTCCGCGATATCGAAAATAAGGACGCCTCCGGGAGTCAACGCATCGTGTATGCGGAGGAAGAGGCGGTCCAGGTTCTGGCTACTATTCTCCGGATCGAACAGATAGCTGAAGACTTCACCGATAGACGTAACTGCGTCGCAAGAGGGGATATTCGTGTCGAACAGCGAACCAACCCGAAACTCGGCGTTCGGGACGCGATTTCGGGCGATCTCGACCATAGACTCGGAGATATCGATGCCGAGGACGCGATATCCAGCCTCCGTAAGCTCCCACGCCCACCGGCCTCCGCCGCAGCCGAGATCCACGACCAGTCCTCCATGTATCTTGTTCCGGGCCAGGATCTCCAATATGCCGGGCGCGGATTTAAGGGCATAATCGCTAAAGCCAACGTCGTGGATATAGGCGAGGTCTTCTCTGTACCAATCCATCATGTTGCACCCCGACCGCGCCAGGAAATTTTAGTTTCCGGCGACCTGAATGGAAGCGCCCGACAAGGGAACCGGCTCCCTGTAGACGGCCCTGTAGAGCCCGTCGAGCATCACGGATCGGGCGTCGAGCGAGCGCATGGCCCCCTCCCACACTTTCCTCTGACCTTCCTCGTCCTCCGCGTAGGGCGCGATGGCGTCCATCATGATGCGGGCGTGGGTCACGTCCATCGTGACGTGGCTGGTAAAGATCTCCAGCGCCTCGTCCGGGAGTCCCGCCGCCTTCTTCAGACCTTCGCTGAGACGGACGTAGATCGGGGGTACCGGCCACTCGCTCGCCGGGCCGAGGGCGCCGAGGCCCAAACGGAAGTCGGGATTCCGGCAGAGGTCGTAGTGGGTGGTTATGTACAGTTCGATCTCCGGCAGGGTCCGAGGCTCTTCCCACTCCTCTTCTGTTATCTCAAGGGCTCTCAGGAAGCGGCGGTAGAGGGCGGGGTGGGTTTCGTCGGGGTTCAGATGGCCGTACTCGTCAAAGAGGATCTCAGCAAGCGCCAGTTGCAGGGGCTCGTCATCGCGGCAGTTCGAGATCAGGGCGGCCAGGTACAACCGGCTGACCCGCACGTGCCGGTAATACTGGATCGCGAACTCCCTGACCCCCTCCGGGCTCGTATCCCCATCCCCGAAACGCTCCAGGAACGGATGCACCAGCGCGGGATGCCCGATGACCTCTCGTTTCAGCCGCCCTAGAAACTCTTGAGAATCCATCTTAGACCTCCTGATCGCCGCACACCATAACAAGTTTACCGCCACTTCCAACGAAGGTCTTCATCGCCGCTAAAATTCTCCGTTTTGCAGGAAAATCAATGGTGTCAAAATAGCGTCTCGCGGTATAATCAAGTCATGACAGATACGAAAAATAACACGAGGCAAGATTGGTTGAGCGTCCCGCGGCGGCGCGAGGAAGAGCGACTCGACCCTCACGTATATCAGCGAGGGATCAACGGTCTCACGGTCGAGGAGGGCCTTGGGCGGGCGTTTCCGAGGGTGATGGGGATACTGGCGCGGAGCGGTGAGACGTACTCGGAGTTCGAGCGGCAGCTCGTGCGGCAGACGATCCGGGCGTGCCTGATCTCCCAGGTTAGCCGGGCTAACCTCTACCGTATCGCGGGCATCCTGGTGGCCGACCGGCGCGACGAGGGAGCGCACCTGGGGACCTCGCTCGCGCTCGCCTACGTCGCGGCTCTGAGGGAGGCATTCCTGCGGGAAGTCTCTGTTGGCGAGCAGGTAGAGACGCCGCACGGTTCCGGCGAGGTCCGCTACGTCTCGGAGGAGGGCGCCCACGCGGCGGTAAAGCTCGGTGCAGGCGGGCGGCCCGAAGTGTGGCTACCGGTCGAGAGGATCTCGCGTCCGGCCGTGTTCATGCGCCGGGCCTCTTAGAACGGATTTTAATCTAGCCGATCAAGCGCGGATTGCAGAAGCGTGCGCGCGTTCGATCGCATCACCTCCGTCGCCTCTTCACGAGAAAGCCCACCCATGTCGGTCAGCCATACTAAAGCCTCGATGCCGAGCGTAGCGCCGATCCCATAGACCAACCGCCGCAACTCATGTTCTGGCATTCGCTGCTTTAGGGGAGCGAGGGCATCCTCGATCCAAGAGATCCGCCGGCCCGCCCGCAATGGCAGGCTATCGTTACCTGCAGGTTCACCCTCAAGCGCTAGCCGCAGTTGGGCGCGATACTCGGGTTCGTACTCAATGAGTCGCCGCGTCTGGTCTTCTCCGACTATCTCTAGCCGCGCCACCGGGTCTTCCGGTGGGTCCGTCCCGAGCAGAGACTGCTGCTCAACCTGGGGATAGGTGGCGACCAGCAACGCCCGCTTATTCGGGAAGTAGCGATACGCTGTGGTGCGGCCAATGGACGCCTCGACAGCCGCCTCCTCTACCGTGGGGGTCACCCCCTTCGCCAGTAGCTGGCGAGCGGCCGCGATCAGGGCGTCTCGCGTCCGAGCCTTCTGGTTGGTACGCCCGGTAAATACATATGGCACTTTCATACTCATTATGGTACCATAGTGTCCATAAAGGGCCCATCGCACTGTAGGTGCGGGAAAGAGAGAGGAAATGAGTCCTGCGGTTCCGGTTATTCGGGAAGACGGAGAGGGTGAGCGCCTCTGGTTTGCGGGTGGGGGGGGTGATCACCATGAAGGCCACGGCAGAGGAGACCGATGGGGCGTTCCTGCTGTTCGATCACCTGTCGACGAGGGGCAAGATGACCCCGCTGCATACACACCCGCACGAGGACGAGACTCTGTTCGTGCTTGAAGGAGAGATCCTGGTCCACGCAGACGGGACCGAGCATCGGGTCGGCCCGCGTGGCGTCGCGGTTGCTCCGCGTGGCGTCCCGCATGCATTCCTCGTTACCTCGGAGACCGCAAGGATACTCACGCTACAGACACCTGGAAGCGCCGAAGCCTTCTACCGTGACGCGAGCGAGCTGGCGACCGCCGACACCGACCCGGCGAGACCTCCC
>JBBPZZ010000167.1:0-26819 GCA_038198445.1 Rubrobacterales bacterium | reverse complement strand
C
Organism: Rubrobacterales bacterium; assembly: GCA_038198445.1. Lineage (GTDB taxonomy): Bacteria > Actinomycetota > Rubrobacteria > Rubrobacterales > Rubrobacteraceae > JACDDK01. The sequence continues at coordinate 26,818 of JBBPZZ010000167.1, read as the reverse complement.
TCTTTGCCTAACTGCCGTAGCTGTCACGTGTCTACCGATAGTTGCGAAGAAGGGGCTGCATCCGCCCGCTCCTCTTCGGAGACCGCATCGGGACGCAGCCATAAGGAGACGTGCGCCGGTTGCATCGTCTCCCCAACTACGTTTACAAGATGTCCACTCAAAGCATCCAGGTCAGTCTCGCTGCGCAGCCGGGAGCCGAATATTTCGAGCGTCTTCGTAGCGTCGTACTTCTTGCGGTAGAAGATCCGGTCGATGAACGCCTGGATGTGTCGCATTAGTGGGTTAAACAGGGCGGCTATCAACAGAGTGGAGGCGACGACCGCGAGAGTTGACTCCTGGCCGCTTACGGCGCCGAAGACGTACTGCAGGGAGACCACCCCGCCAAGGTAGACCAGCACGAGCGACGCTGTTAGAACGGCGTAGACGAGGGCTCGGTTGATGAGGAGGTCTATGTCGTAGAGGCGGTGCTTCAAGACGGCGAAGCCCACAGCTATTGGCAAACTCGCAATGCCTACCAGGCTGAGTACGAACCCCGCCTCCTCCAGCCATCGCACACTGGTCACATACGAGATGGCGGAGGCGAAGATGGAGCCGCCGACCAGTACCACGGTTGCAGAGGCGAACCACTTCATCTGCTGGCGCTCGGCCTCGCGCGAGCGGCGGAACCGCACCACCACGGATGCCACCACCCCGGCGAACCCAACGAAGAAAAGCCCGATGAGCGCCCCATAGACCGGGAGGCTCTCGATGTTGCCCAAGCCCTCGATCCCTATCGGGTTGTCAATCGTGTAGCCGGCGGCTTCATTTACGGGCAGGGTGTCAACGAGCGCATTAAGGAGGACGATGCTCAACGGCCCGATCCCCGCAAGCACGGCGACCGGGAGCCAGCGGCGGGAGAGCAAGCGCCCGTCGGGGAAGAGCATGGGCAGGTAGACGAGGGCCAGCGCGAGGAACAGGAACCAGAAACAGTTGGAGACCCAGGCGCCGAATACCGCGAGGGCGTCGGGCTGGCCTCGGGTCACCATGACGTAGGTGGCGTAGGTCCCAGCGGCAGGAAAGATCGCCAACATGAGCGCTATGGCGGCCATGATCCAGCCGATGAGGTTTGCGGGCCGCTTCACCAGCAGCATGGCACCGACCACCGCGAAGGCGCCGAAGCCTACATCAAGCGCCACACCCTCCACGTTCTCGACCGGGTTCCCCTGATTCCACAGGCCGGCGCTGCGTTCGAGCAAGTACCTCGTGCAGTTGCCCGCGACGTACAGGGGGACGATCAGCCACCCCGCCACGCGCGCGAGGAGAACCCAGCGCCCGCTCGGCGGAGACGAATCCTCGCGGCTTCCGGCGGCTTTGTTCTGGGTCTCCGTCGAGATTTTCTTCTCCTTACGTTAGATAGCGGAGGGCGGCGCGGGCCGCGAGGTAGCCGCACATGCCATGCACGCCCCCGCCGGGCGGCGTGGACGACGAGCATATGTAGAGCCCGTTGGCCGATGTCGAGTACGGGTTGAGCCGGGGCATGGGCCGGGTGAGGAGCTGCCTCAGGTCCATGTAGCCGCCGTTTATATCGCCGCCAACGAGGTTTGCGTTCCACCGTTCGAGGTCGGCCGTACCCATCGCCGTCTTCGCCAGGATACGCTCCTTGAAGCCGGGGGCGAAACGTTCGATCTGGTCCTCTATACGCCCGGTCATGTCGAAGGTCGAGCCGTTCGGGGCGTGGCAGTAGGCCCAGACAGTATGCTTCCCTTCCGGCGCGCGTGTCGAGTCGAAGAGGCTCTGCTGGGCGAGCAGGACGAACGGGCGCTCGGGATGCTCGCCGCGACCCACCGCGCTCTCTCCGGCTGATACCTGATCCAACGTGCCCCCCAGATGCACCGTCCCCGCGCGCAAACACTCTTTAGCCTTCCAGGGGACCGGCCCGTCGAGCGCGAAATCCAACTTGAAGACGCCCGGCCCGTAACGGTAGCGTTTGAGAGCATCCCGATAACGCTCCGTGAAGTGCTCCCCCGCGATGTCCAGCAGCCGGCGGGGCGCGACGTCGAAGAGGACCGCGCGGGTCCGCGGCACCTCGTCTACGGACTTCACCCGGACGTCGGCGTGGACCTCGCCGCCTAAAGAGAGCAGGTAAGAGACGAGGGCGTCGGCGAGCTTCTGGGAGCCACCTTTCGGGAACGGCCAGCCGAAAGCGTGGCCCAGAGTACCCATCACGAGGCCGAACATGGCGCTCGGCCGCTGGTCCAGGGGTAGGAACGAGTGGGCGGCGTTCCCGGCGAAGAGGCCGCGCGCCTTCTCGCCCTCGAACAGGCTCTCGGCCAGCACGCGGGCGGGCCGGATCGCCCGGAGGCCGTTGGCTGCCAGAGCGAACGGATGTCGCGGTACACGCAATGGTCCGAGCAGGGAAGAGGCTAGCCGGGGACTATCTTCGGCGAGGGGTTGCATCAGCTTGCGGTATGCGTGGGCATCGGGGCCGAGCCTCTCGCTGGTCGCCGCCACCGAACGTTCGAGTACGGCGGCGGTGCCGTCGTCGAAGGGGTGGGCGAGCGGGGCGGTAGGGTGGACCCACTCCAGGCCGTGCTCCTCCAGGGGGAGCGACTTGAAGAAGGGAGAGGCGAACCCGAGGGGGTGTATGGCCGAGCCGAGGTCGTGGACGAACCCTGGCAGCGTCACCTCCGCCGAGCGGACGGCGCCCCCGATGGTCTCCTCGGCCTCCAGCACGGCCACCGAGCGCCCGTTGCGCGCCAGTTCCACGGCGGCGGCGAGGCCGTTTGGCCCCGATCCCACGACGACCGCATCGTACACGCCGCGCTCCTTCATGTAGCCGGCCGTCCGTTCCGTGGGGACATGGGCACCGTGCTCATTTATCGGGGGTTCTGTCGGCGCATCAGGCCGCGCATCCAGCGGGTTGGAGCCGCCATCGTGTAGAGCATGGACCGGGCGCCCGCGTTGTGCCAGATGTTCATTACCTGCGACCACTGGACCTTCGGGTCCACGCAGGACTTCTCCAGGCTCACCGGCTCGTTCACGCCGAAGTGGGCGGCCAGGGATTTCAGGACGTGGGTCCAGATCCTCTCCTGCTCCGTGGAGCCGACGATGCGGAAGCCGATCTCATAGACTGGGTCGTTGGCGCGCGCCAGCGACTGTACCTGGGCCACCGTGGTCCCGTCTTCGTCCGTATACGCGCTGAACGTGTTCCAGCCGGACTCCGGGTGTCCCTCGGGCGTCATTACCGTGAACGATTCGTCGTCCGCGTAGATCACGCGCACCCCCGTGTACACGGGCATCCCCCCGATGGAGGCGTTGATGAGCAGCACCTCGCCCGGCGCGACCCCGGCGAACGACGGATAGAACCGGCTCTGCGGCGGGTTGAACTCGGGGAACTTCTCCTTCCACACCTGCACGACCTCGGCGGGCGTGGATTTTAAGCCGGTCAGAGGCACCCGGTATGTCTTCTGCCACATCTTTCCGAAGCCCTGCAATGCGCCCACGGCCCGCTTCCCATGCACGTTCAGGTTGGCGGCGCCCTCCGGCACCTCTGAGACTTCCAGTTTCTCTACGCTCTTCGCCCAGAAGGCGGCGTCTCGCGGCTCCTTCTTCTCCGGCGGCGGGGTTGGCGTGGTCATGGTCCTATTCCTTTCCCTTGTTTTCAGGCGCGGCCGGGGTTCCGGCGTAGCGGGGCGGTCATCGCGTGGAAGGCCGAGCGGATCACGGCGTTGTGCCGGATGTTCTTGTATTGACGCCACTGCCGTTTCGGGTCGACGCAAACGACGCGGGTCTTCACCTCGCCGGATGCTCCGAAGTGAGCCGCGACCGACCGGAGCGTGTGCTGCCAGGTCATGTCCTCGACCCTGTGCAGGGCGACGGGCATCATCAACTCGTAGAGTGGGTCGTTGGACCGTATGAGTAGCTGCACCTGGGCCGTCGTGATTCCGTCTTCGTCCTCGAAGGCGCTGAAGGTGACCCAGCCGGAGAACGGATGCCCTTCCGGCGTCATGTACGTGAAGGACTCATCATCGGCGTAGATCACAACTATGCCGGTCGAGAACCATCGGCTCCCCGGCACGTCGCTGTTGATGAGCGCGACGTCTCCGGGAGAGAGGCCGGCCCTCGCCGTGAGGAAGCGGTTTCCCGGCATCCAGAACTTTGGAAAGTTCTCCTTCCAGGTCTCGACAACCTCGGCGGGCGTAGTGTCGGCGCCTTCCAGGCGAATTCGGTAGGTCTTCTGCCACATCTTGCCGAAGCCCTGGAGGGGGCCAACGGTCCGGCGACCGTCAACGTTCAAGTTGACCGCGTCTTCCGGCATTTCGGAGACTTTCAGCCTCTCCGTGTACTCCGCCCAGAAGGCGGTGTCGCGGGGTTGTCTTTGCTCTTGCTCGCCTGGATTGTGGGTTTGCTTCGTCATGGTGGATCCCTTCTGCGTGGGAAGCCGGCGGCGTTACATCCCGTCGGCCGCCTTGACGGCTTCGTCCTCGGCGTCGTAGGTGGCGATGGCGTCGTCGAGGCGAGTGATCTGGAAGATGCTCCGGTAGTGCTCGCTGAGGCCGTAGGTCAGGAGACGCTGCTTCTCGCGGTTGATGCGTATGAGCAACGTGACCAGAAGGCCGATGCCGCTACTGTTCATGTACTCGAGTCCCTCGAAGTTCAGGATAATGACCCGCGCGCCGTCCGCGCTGGCCTGGTTGTAGGCGTCCATCAACACACCCTCGGCGAAGGCGGCCAGTTCGCCCTCTATGTCGATGATGGCTGCCTTTCCGCCGGCCTTCCTCACGTTCATCTTTACCTGTGCCTGGGGCATTTCGTTACTCCCTTTCCAGTAGTTTTGTACTTGCCACGCGGGCTTCAGAGCGGCCACTCCGTCAGGCGGGCGCTTTCGTCAGAGCGCTGTCCTCGTCCGGGAAGACGTTCATGAAGTCCGAGAGGCGGGTTATGTTGAAGATCTCGACGTAGTGCTCGCTCAGGCCGCAGGCCAGGAGGCGGCGATTCGAAGCGCGCGCCCGGCCCAGCAAGCCGACGATGAGGGCGATGCCGGTCGAGTTGATGTAGTCGACCTGCGCGAAGTTAAGCAGGACGACTTCTGGGTCTTTGGCCTCGGCTTTCGCGTAGGCTTCATTCAGGGCCTCCATGGCGAGACCGTTGATCTCTCCGCGCAGGTCGAGGACGACGGCACCCGGCTCCTGGCGGACCTCTACGTCAAGGTGGCGCGTAGCCATCATTTACCTCCTTCCGGTTGTCCATCGAGGTGTACGACCAACTCGATGGTGTGGTGGTTCTCATCGCCGCTGACATTCATTTCATCGACCATGTTCTTGATCAGGAACAGCCCCCAGCCACGCGGCGTCTGCATGCCTTCCAACTTTGCCTCGATATCTGGCGTCTCCGTGTCCGGCGCCGGTGGCGCTCCACTTCCCTCATCTGTAATCCGAACAAAGAGGTCCGCGTTGGAAGCAGAGACTTCGATGAGTACGGGTACATCCGCCCGGTACTGGTTGCCGTGCTCCATCGAATTCATCGTCGCCTCGGCGACGGCGGTCTTCAGGCGGTCGAGGGTCGCATCCGGCAGACCCAGCTCCCGCACTGCTTCGGCGACCTCTTCCATCGCCCAGCGCTCGTTGCCCGGTTCGCTCGGCACGCTAAGCTCGGCAAGGATTCGCCGGGCGCCGTTCTGCTCCGTCTTCCCGGATGGTTTGGGAGCCGTCAAGATGCCTCCGATCTCTCCAGAGTAACCAGCGTGATGTCGTCTTCCTGCTCCCAGCCCTGGCCGGTAAACCGATCCAACTCACCTAGGAGGAACTCCACCAAGGGCGAGCCGCCGGTACGGTGAGCCCCAACGAGGCCCTGAAGCCTCGGGAAGCCAAACATCTCTCGCTTCGGGTCGTGAGCCTCTACCAGGCCATCGCTATAGAACAGCACGCCCTCGCCTTTCTCCAGGATGATCTCCTTCTCTTCGTAGCCCATGCCAGGCATGAGGCCAAGCGGCATCCCCGTGGCTCTCAACTCTTCCGCCCCTTCCGAGCGGCCCGCGCGCCTCCTGTAAGGCAGGTCGTGGCCGGCGTTCGCGTACCGTAGCCGGCCGCTCTCGGGGTCGAGGATCGCGTAGAGACAGGTGACGAACATGTTTGGTGGTATGTCCGGGACCAGCACCTCGTTCACCCGCCGGAGGACCTCGCCCGGAGTATCCAGGCGCTGGGCGGCGGCGCGGAGCATGGTCCGGGTCGTCGCCATCACCAGGGCCGCCGGTACGCCCTTGTCCGTAACGTCCCCGACTACAAAGCCGAGGTTCCCATCCTCCAGTTCCAGGAAGTCGTAGAAGTCGCCGCCGACCTCGCGGGCGGGCTGGTAGTAGGCCTCCACCTGATAGCCATCCAGTTCGGGTACGGATTTGGGTAGTAGGGTCTGTTGGATCAAACGCGCCACCCGTAGCTCCTGCTCGATGCGCTCCCTCTCCTGCGCCTCCAGCTGTTGCTGGCGTACCAGTTGGGCGACCCGGACGGCCGGAGCCGTCTGGGTGGCGAGGTCGTTCAGGAGCTTGCGGTCGTCAGCTGAGTACTCCTGCTGCGAGAGGCGCGGCCCCAGGTTGAGTAAACCGATCAACTCGCCCTGGCTCACCAGCGGTACGAGCATCTTCACGTCCGCAGCCTTCATCGCACCTAACGCCGGCGACTCGAGGTCCAGCCTCTCGACCTCGACTACCCCCGAAACGCTCGCTAGGTAGGCGATTATCGGGTCGTTCGGCGCTATCTCGATCTCGGGAGCCTCTACCGTGGTAACTGCCTCGGGAGCTTCCGTCACGGCGGGCACCGGCGCTTCATCTTCGCGCCGAAACATCGTGCGCCAGCTCTTCCGTCCTTTTTCCTGCTGCGTCGTCATTTGACCTCCTTCACCGTCATTCTAGGTACCGAGCGTCTCCCAACCGTTACGAAAAGCGTTACGAAACTGCGTTTTCGGAATATTCTCCAAGTTTTTCGCCTTATCTTTCTCTCCTTCCCTGCTTTCTGGAGGACGCAGCCATAACGAAATGTGCGTAGGTTGCATCGTCTCCCGCACCACCGCCACAAGGTCGTTCCTCAACTCATTCAGGTCAGTCTTGCTGCGGAGGCTCTCGCTGAAACTGGCGAGCGTCTTTGCCGCGTCGTACTTCCCGCGGTAGAAGCGGCAGTCTATCGCGGCCTGTATGCGCCACTGCAACGGCCGGAACAGGACCGCGATTGCCAGCGTGGAGGCCACGATCGCGAGTTGAGACTTCTGCCCGGCCAGCAAGCGGAAGATTTCTTGCAGCAACACAACGCTGCCGACGTAAATGAGCGCCAGTGCGCCGGTCAGCATGGTGTAGATGAGCGTCCGCCGCAATATGAGCTGGACGTTGAACAGGTGGTATCGTTGCATGGCGAAAAACAGCGTTATGGGGATGGGCAGGGCGAGCAGCAAGAACACCGGAACGCCGAAAAGTTCGTAGAGTATCCGGAAGGAGCCCGAGGCTGGCAGGAATATATCGGGCAGATAAACGGTCGCATATCCAACGCAAGCCGCCGCTATGACGATCAGGACCCACTTCGTCTGAACGCGCTGTCGCACTCCGATCCGGCGAAAGCGGACAGCCTGCGCGAACAACCCCGCGCCCCATCCCAGAAGCATGAGGATCAGAAACGCGGCAAACGAAGTGTGGAATGGATCTCTTAGACTGAACCATGCTGCGGGGAACAAACTCCAGACCAGGCAGTAGACGGCCCAGGCGAACATGTTCAGGCGGGTCCAGCCCGGCACGAAACACCCGTCCGGGAACAGCAGAAAGAACGAGACAGCCAGGAGAAGCCCCGCGGCCTGCGTTAGGTCAGCGACTGTTTGCAAAATAGAGGGCAGCGTGAGGGCGTCAAGCGTCGGCGTTACCCATACTGAATAGGTCACGAAGACCGCTGAGAAGAACAGGGTGCGCCAATCGGAGGAGTTTCGCCAGACGATCGCCGCCGAGACCAACGCGAAGGCGAGCACGAAGGCGACCTCCAGCGACAGCACGGTGAGGGCGTAGGCGCCATGCATCAGGAAACGTTGCAACAGGCCGTCTCCTGGGTCGAGCTTTGCCGACGCTCGGCTGGCGAGCGCGGTCAGTTGTCCGTATCTGGAAGGCACAGAAAGCACGAACAGTCCCAGAGCCAGAGTAATAAGCGTGGCCCACGCTGTCCGGGCGATAACGAGATGCCGGCCGCCAAGCGGAGCGTTGGGTCCCGCTCTCGTCTCGGACGATCCCCGCCTCGGTGTCGGGGTCATCGTTCTCTCCTCGCTCGTGGCTGCTCTCCGCGCGATGGAAGCAGCCAGAGTGAGACATGGGCGGGCTGCACCGTCTCCTCGACCACCGTCACCAGATCGCCGGACAGGTTTTCAAGGTCAACCTCGTCCCGTAGTCGAATGCTGAAGGCGGTGAGTGTCTTGGCGGCGTCGTATTTCCTGCGGTAGAAGCGGCGGTCGATGAACTCCTGAACGCGACGGCGCAGAGGGTTGAACAACGCGGCGATAACCAGCGTTGAGGCCACGATCGCGAGCTGTGACTCTTGCCCGGTGAGTATGCGAAAAACCCCTTGCAGAAGCACCACGCTTCCGACGTACACTAACGCCAGCGCCGCGGTCGACGCACCGTAGACCAGGGTGCGGTTGATAAGGATGTCCACGTCGTAGAGCTGATATCGAAGTATCGCCATGCCGATGGAGAGCGGGACCAGTAGGAGCAGAAGAGAGATCGCCGCGCTGGCTATCAGTCTGTAAGCTGAGTAGTTGAGGTCTGGGAAGAACCAGGCCAACGACAGTATGAAAATTATGCCGAGCATCGCACCCGCCAGCCCGAAAACGACCCACTTAGTCTGCCGCCGTTGTGCCGGACTCGACACTCGCCGGTAACGGTAGACCTGTGCGATGGCGATGCCGACTAGCGAGGCAGGCCATATCACGCCGTCCAGCGCGTTAGCCGCTCGGCTCAGACCGGGAGGTAGTGTGGGGTCGAAGTGGTAGATAAACTCATTCACGGCATACGCTGCCGCAAGCCAGCGTGTCCAGCGGGGTACGAATCGTCCGTCCGGGAACAGGTAGAAGACCAGTACCAGGAAGACGCTGGAGAGAAACTGTGCAGTGTCGACCGGAAGCCGCCAGAACGAGCTGCTCGCCAGCGTCACCATGCTCGTGCTGGTAGCCCCCCAGAGCACGAGCGCGAGGGAGACGAACAGTGCCATCCGGTCGTCAGATTTGCGCCAGAAGATCGCCACGCCGACCGCCCAGTTTACGAGCGCCGAAACAACGATAGTCGCCAGGATATAACCAGCGTATGCGCTAGTGGAGACGCCGAGATCGTGGAGAACCCGCGCGCCGGATGGCGTAATTCTCGCCAGATCCTCAGCGCACACTCTACCGGTGCATAGGATCTGGGATTGCCTGTACTCCGTCGGCAGGCTGATGAAGAAGAGCCCCACACTCAACGCGGCCGCCACCACCCACACTGCCCGCGTAAACAGTAGCGAACGTCCACGCGGATGGTAGCCTGACTCTAAATCCCGGCTTCGCGACGGCACTCTCTTGTCACGTTTTTGATCCAAACGCGCCTTTCCTATAAGCTCTCGAATTTCGGTTCGGCCATGGTCGAACTCCTCCTATCTAAATGCCGCTAAAGATGACACCTCCATCCATCAAATGCATCACTCAAATGAGCTATTTTTGTCGAAATTTCCATTATCTATCCCAAGCCTACTCTGTAATCGTCTCCCAATCGTTACGAAAAGCGTTACGAAAGCCCCTCAGACTAAGAGATGTGGCTCAGATGAGACACGGCGTGGCTTTTCGAAAGATCGGCACTTCCGCACGCACGAGCCGGGCGACCTCTGGTAGCATCTGTAGACAAGCAAAAGTGGACGGAGGCAAAGCTCAACGATGCGTGATCCCGCGACGGCGGCACTTCTAAGCGCCATTATTCCTGGAGTCGGACAATTCTATAACGGCCGCATCGTGGCCGGCATCCTGTGGCTAATCATTACGCCGGGCTTGTGGATAGGCTCGGGTGGCACTCTCGGGTGGATCTGTCACATCATAGCAGCCTACACCGCATACACCTATGCGCGGGATAATCCCATACGTTCTTGAGGCCGATTCGGCGACGCTTAGGGATAGGCTAATAGCCTTCGTCTTCCAGGTTCACCTTGCCCCGGAAGAGGCGGTAGATGACGATGAAGTAGACTGCGGCAAGCGTCATGCCGATGCTCCACCAGACGAGCCCCACCCCCTGGCTGTACGCAGACGAAGCCGCGTTGAAGACGGTTAGGTTGTTTTCGGGGTTCACGGCAGGCAGGACGTTCGGATAAACACCGAAAACCGTGCTGGTCAACATCCCGACTATGTACGCGCTCGATGAGATAAAGGCCGCCCGGTCGCGTCCCCTGAGGTTGAAGTAGATCATCCCGGCGAGCCCCGCTATAGCGACGAGCGGCAGGATAAACCCGTAGGGCCTTTGGAAGAAACCGCCGAGCATCCGGGGGCTCACCCAGAAAGTGAGAATGGTGGAGAGAAAGGTCAGCCCCGCGATAGCGTAGGTGAAAGTGCGAGAGATCTTGCGGGAGCGGTCATTCAACTCGTTCTCCGTCTTGACGGCGATGAAGTTGGCCCCATGCGCGATAAGCGCCGTGAGGGCGAGAAGACCAATGAGTATCGTGTACCAGTCCAGGACGCCGGGGGTCTTACTGAAGGGACTGAAATCGGTCCAGAGCGGCTGGAAGAAGTACCCGTCTTTGTTGAGCGGGACGCCCCGCACGACGTTGCCTAACGCCGCGCCGTAGAAGACGGCGAGCATGGAGCTCCCGATAAAGAACATCGCGTCCCAGAATGAAGACCACATCGGGTTGTCCATGTGGCCGCGCAGCTCTATGGAGAGGCCCCGAATCATCAACAGCCAGAGCACGATGATGAGCGGTAAATAGAACCCGGAGAAACCGGCGGAATAGAGCACGGGGAACGCGAAGAACAGCGTCCCGCCCGCAGCTATCAGCCACACTTCGTTGCCGTCCCATACTGGACCTATGGCCCTCAGGATCATACGCCGCTCCGGCTCGGTCCTGGCGGCGAACAGGTGTATGGCGCCCGCGCCGAGGTCGAAGCCGTCCAGTATCACGTACATGGTGACCATTAACGCGACACCGACGAACCAGATAGTCTCCATCGCTCCTCCTACGCCTCTCTAGTTCTCATGTTTTCAGCGGCATCGAATACCTCATCTTCCGCGCCGGGACCATGAGCAACTTCCCGCACCATCAATATTATGTATAGGAGACCCATAACCAGATACATTCCGGCGAAGCCTATTAACGTAAAGAGCACGCTGCCCGAGGACACGAGTGGCGAGACGCCCTCTGAAGTCCTGAAGATCCCGTAGGCCAGCCAGGGTTGGCGTCCGAGTTCGGCCGTGAGCCAGCCGGCGGTGTTGGCGACAAAGGGGAATGGCATGGCGAGCATCAGGACCCAGAGCATCCAGCGCGACCCGTAGAGCTTGCCGCGCCAGAGCAGGAAAACAGCCAGCGCCATGATTCCTATAAAGACGGTCCCCAGGCCCACCATGATGTGGTAGCTGTAGTAGAGCAGCGGGATGTTGTCCGGCCAGTTCTTCTCCGGGAAGGCGTTGAGCCCCTTCACCTCGGCGTTCCAGTTCTGGTAGACCAGGACGCTGAGCGCCCGCGGGATGACGATAGGGTTCTCTATCTGCTGGTTCGCTACGTCCGGCTGGCCGACGAGGACTATCCCGGCCTGTTTCTCAGACTCGAAGAGCCCCTCCATCGCGGCGAGTGAGATCGGCTGGTGCTTGGCGACTTGATCGCTGGAGAAATGTCCGGTCGGAAAGAGCATCCAGACGCTTGCGATAGCGGCGGTTATTACGCCAACTTTGAGAAATAGCCTGCCGTACTCCTCGTGCTGGCGCGCCAATAGATAGAACGCCCCGAGCCCCGCCATCACGAAAGCTCCACACACCACGGCGCCGCCCATGTTGTGCGCGTACTGAGCCCACGTCCACGAGTTGAGCAGGAGCGCCCAGTAGTTGTTCAGCTCTATGTCACCGTTCGCCAGCGTCTTGTAGCCGACCGGGTGCTGCATCCAGGCGTTGGTGGTGATGATGAAGTAGCCGGAGGCCCACGTCCCGAGGAAGACCATGAGCGAGGAGAACCAGTGGATTCTCTGTCCGAACCGCCGCTCCCCGAAGAGGAAGATGCCGACGAAGGCGGATTCGAGGAAGAAGGCGAAAGCGCCTTCCATCGCCAGGGTCTGGGCGATAATGTCTCCGGCGAACCGGGAGAAAGCGGCCCAGTTGGTCCCGAACTGGAACTCCATCGGGATGCCGGTAACCACGCCCATGACGAAGGTGACGGCGAAGATCTTCCCCCAGAACCTCGCCGCCTTGTTGTACAGTTCGTCACCACGCCTCACGTAGATGCTCTTCAGGACGAAGATGAGCAACGCGAGCCCCATGGTGAGCATGGGGAAGAGGTAATGGTACGTTATGGTAAAAGCGAACTGCAAGCGGGATACCGTCAACGCATCTTCCAAAACCTACCTCCCACCGTTGCTTATCGTATTCATATTACAGGCCCCAACATAGCGGCGCCTGATCAAAATTGACCAATTTCAGGTTTCTGGTCCGCCCTTTCACGTCGCCGCCAGCATCCCGCGTTGCACGTCGAGCATCCGGCGGTAGAGGCCATCAGCCCGTACCAATGCTCCGTGAACGCCGCGCTCGACGATGCGACCGCCGTCGAGAACCAGGATCTCCTCGAACCGCTCCATCTCCACGAGCCGATGGGTGAGCACGAATGTGGTCCGGCCCCGCATCAGGTCCGAGACCGCCGCCATGAGCTCACGTTCGGTGATGGTGTCCAGGTTCGCGGTGGCCTCGTCCAGGACGAGCACCGGGGCGTCCTTTAGCAGCGTCCGGGCGACGGCCAGCCGCTGACGCTCACCGCCGGAGAGTCGCAGACCTTGCTCCCCTATATGGCTGTTCAAACCTTGAGGAAGTCGCTCCACGAGCCCGGTAAGCTGCGCCCGCGCCAGGGCGCTCTCCAGCGCGGCCTCTCCGGCCTCGGGGTCTGCGAGCAGCAGGTTTTCGCGCAGGGTGCCGCTGAAGACGTAGGTGTTCTGGGAGACGACCCCGATGAGCGTCCGCAGGTCCTCCTGGGCATATTCGCGGATGTCGTGTCCGCCGAGCCGTATTGCCCCGCTCTCCGGGTCCCAGAACCGCAGGAGCAGGTTCACCAGCGTGCTCTTCCCCGAGCCGCTGGGTCCGACCACCGCGACCCGGCTTCCGGTCTTCAAGACGAAGTCAATACCATCTAGGACCGGCGGACCGGCTTCTTCATAGCGGAAGCCAACTCCGTCGAACTCCAGGGTGAGGCCCGTGGGCGGCGGGAAAGTTTCAGGCCGGTCGGTGACCGGAGGATCTTCGTCGGTTATCTCGAAGAGACGCTCACCGGCCCCCAGGGAGCGTCCGAGGAATTGGAAGGCGCTCCCGAGAGGCGCCGTGGCCTCGAACGCGCCCAGCATGAGAAGCGCCAGGGCGGCCAGATACACGCCCTTCATCTCCCCCTCCGCGACGAGCGGCGCGGCCAGGACCAGGATCGCCAGGAGGGCCAGGTTCATCATCAGGTCACTGAGTGAGTTCTGAAGGCCCGTGATCAGGGCCATCCGCCTCTGCAGCCGGGCGAGCTTCTGGTCCAGGGTGGAGATCTCGCGCATCTCTTCACGTTCCCGGCCGAAAGCCAAAATGTCTTGCACGCCCTGGACACCGTCCAGGACCCGTGCGTTCAACTCGGCGCGCAGATCCAGTTGGCGCCGTCCCAATCCACGCGACATCCTACCCGCCAATAGCGGCACGCCCACGCCGGTAACCGACAGGAAGCCAACGGCCACGAATGCCATCATCGGGTCGAACGAATAGAAGACGAGGAAGGTGAGCAGTGATACGCCGACCGCGACGAGGACCGGAGAGAGGATTTGGAGGAAGACGTTCTCCAGCTCCTCGACGTCCTTTACTATGCGAGATAGCAGGTCCCCACTACGGTAGCGCGCGAGGCGCGAGGGCGCGAGGGGTTCGAGGCGTGAGTAGAACCAGGTCCTGAGATGCGCCAGCAGCTTGAATGTAACGTCGTGTGAGACCAGTCTCTCGGCGTAGCGCGAAGATGCGCGCGAAACGCTAAAGAGGCGGACGAGGTAGATCGGGACCACGAGCAAAAACAGGTACGGGACTACGGCGGCCCGGGAGATCGTGTAGGCCGCCGTGGCAAGCAGGCCCACGTTGCTCACCACGGTTACGACGCCGAGCAGGACCGCCAACGCCACCCGCCACTTGTGGGGTTTCAGGAAACCGAGGAGCCGGGCGAACACCTTCATACCGGCACGTCCTCGTAGGCGCCGGTGAGCCTGGAGTAAAGACCTCCGCGTTCGATCAGCCGGTCATGGGTCCCAACTTCGGAGACCCGGCCTTCATCGAGGACGACGATCTGGTCCGCACTGTAGACGGTATTCAGCCGATGGGCGACGATCAGGGTGGTGCGGTCCCTCGCGAGACGCTCCAGCGCGGTTCGGATCAACTCCTCACTCTCCGGGTCGAGGCTGGATGTCGGCTCGTCCAGAACGAGCAGCGGGGCGTCTTTCAGAAAGGCGCGGGCGATGGCGAGCCTCTGGGCCTCGCCACCGGAGAGCCGCAACCCTCGCTCCCCGATCTGGGTGTCGTAGCCACGCGGCAAACTCTGTATGAACCTCGCCGCCCCAGCCAGGTCCGCCGCTTTCTCGACCTCCGCGGTAGTCGCCTCCGGCCGGGCGAGCCGGATGTTCTCGAGCACGCTCCCGTAGAAGAGATAAGGTCGCTGCGGCACCAGCGCCACATGCTCCCTCCAGGACTCCACCGGAAGCTCCGCTATAGGAACGCCGTTCGCGGTGATGGCTCCGCTCCGCGAATCCATAAAGCGCAGGAGCAACTTGACCAGCGTGCTCTTTCCCGAGCCGCTGCGCCCGACGACGGCGGTACGGGCGCCGGCCCGCAGGGTCAGGCTCACGTCCCGGAGCGCCGGACGTTCAGCCCCTGGATAGGTGAACTCGACGCCGGAGAGTTCGATGGTAAGCCCACCCGATGGCGGCGCAGGGTTCTGGTCCGACATGCTCACCGGCGCGGGTGTGTCGAGGATCTCGAAGATCCGCTGCGCGGCGGCCTTTCCTTCCATCCCGGCATGACGGTGGACGCCCAGCTCCCGCAGAGGTCTGTAGAACTCCGGCGCCAGAAGCAGTACGAGAAATGCGTCCTCGAAGGAGATGGCGCCGTTTATGACTCGCAGTCCCAGCACCGCCGCGACGAGGGCGATGGCGACGGCGGTCATGAACTCCAGGACCAGACCGGAGAGGAACGCGAAACGCAGCACCCTGAGCGTGCGCTCCCGGAACTCCTCGCTCACCCGCGCCACCTTCTCCTTCTCTTCATCGGCGCGGCCGAATGCCTTGAGCGTCGGCAGCCCTTGAAGAGCGTCCAGGAAGTGCGCGCCCATCCGGGAGAGCGCCAGCCACTGCCGTTGCATGTGTTCCTCGGCGTAACTGCCGACCAGGATCATCATCACCGGTATCACCGGCGCCGTCACCAGTAACAGCACCGCGCTGGAGAGATCCCGAGGGAAAATGTACGCCGCGACCATAAGCGGCACGAAAGCGCTAAGGAACATCTGGGGCAGGTAACGCGAGAAGTAGGGCTCCAGTCGCTCGACGCCCTCGGTCGCCGTCGTGACCAGTTCGCCGGATCGCTCACCCGACGCATAGGCCGGTCCCAATCGCAGGATGTGCGCCAACAGTTGCTCGCGCAACTCCGACTTCACCCGCACCGCCCCCCGCTGGGCCGTCACCTCCCGGACCCACAACAACGCGGCCCGCAAGACCGCGGCGACCAGCAACATAAAAAGCGGAGTCGTAACCTCCGCGAGATCCTTGCCGCCCAAGAAGACGCGGTCCACGATCCTGCTCAAAAACACCATCTGCGAGATCGTAGCCCCGGCAATGAGAAGACCCACCACGACCGTGGCAACCAGATACCCTCGCGCTGGCGTAACCCGTCTGAACAACGCCTTATCCTCTCAAAGCCGCACCCAAAGGAGCAACGAGATCGTGCGCCATACTAGCACCTGTCCTAGGGACTACTTGTACGATAGCAGGCCAAAGCTCACTACTGCGTGAACGAGTTCCCGTTCAGCGCGACCCCTACCTGGGGTAGGAGTCTTTTATCCCGCCATCCACGTTCAGGACGTTCCCGGTGCTCCTGGATGAGCGTACATCGGAGGCGAAGTGCAGCACGGCCTCGGCAACGTGTTCGGGCAACACGCTGACCTTCAATACGTTGCGCTTGCGGTAGTGCTCCTCCAGTTCCTCGGGCTCTATACCGTAGGTGGCGGCGCGCTTCTCGCGCCAGGATGAGGCCCAGATCCCCGATCCTCGCAGCACCGCGTCGGGGTTGACGGTGTTGACCCGGATGCGAGCGGCTCCCCCCTCTTCGGCCAGACAGCGCGCCAGGTGCATCTCCGCGGCCTTCGCCGAGGAGTAGGCCGATGCGTTCTTACCGGCCGCAAGGGCGTTCTTGGAGGCGATGAAGATAAGGCTCCCGCCCACGCCCTGCTCCTTCATGACGCGGAAGGCCTCGCGCGAAACGAGGAAGTATCCTTTGACCAGGACCGCGTGATTCTTGTCCCACATCTCGACGCTGGTCTCCTCGATAGGCGCGCTGGAGGCGAGCCCGGCGTTCGAGACGACGATGTCCACACCTCCGTACTCCAGGATCGCCCGGCGGTAGGCGCGGGCTACCTCGTCTTCGTCGGTCACGTCCGTCCTGGCGACGATGCCGGGCCGCGCCAGGTCGTCGGTGACGACTCTTGCACCCTCCTCGTCCAGGTCGCAGGCAACGACGCACGCGCCCTGGGAAGCCAGCGACCGGGCGACGGCGCTACCTATAGCGCCCGCGCCGCCGGTGACGAATGCTACCTTTCCCGCGAGATCCCCGGGCGGCGCGGCGAGTGATAGCTTGTAGAGTTCCATGGGCCAGTACTCGATCGCGTAGGACTCCGCCTCGGTAAGAGAGACGTAGCCGCCCAGAGCGTGGGCGCCGCGCATCACGGCGATTGCCCTATAGGCGAAGTTTCTGGAGAGGTCGGCTTCCCTGGCGTTCCGCGCGGCGGCGACTAGTCCGACGCCCTGGATCATTACGACCCTCGGATTAGGGTCGAACATCTCTTCGCCGGCCTCCTCGTGGCGTGAGAAGTACGCCGCGTACTCCTGGCGGTACTCCTCGACGCCCGCGCGGAGCCTCGCCTTCAGTTCCCCTGCGCCCTCTTTATCGGGGTCGAAGTCCACCCAGAGAGGTTTCACCTTTGTCCTCACCAGATGGTCGGGACAGGCCGCGCCCACCTGAGAGATCTCCTTGGAATCGCATCCGCGGACGAATTGCAGGACACTCTCGGAAGTGTGGTCGACGCGCAGGATCTTGTAGGACGCCCCATCCGCGCCCGAGGAGAGAGCACCCCGGAGAGCGGGCAAGACCTCGGCGAGCAGTTCTTCGCTCCGCCCGACCGCCAATGGCTGAACCTCTTGACCACCGAACGGCTCCCCCGACCTACTCGCGACGAACTCAGCCGCCCGGTTGATGGCCTCGATGGTCCTTCCGTAGCTCGCTTCGTGGGTCTCCCCCCAGGTAACAAGGCCGTGTTTGGCTAACAGGACGAACCTGGCGTTGGGGTAGTTTCTTACCGCTTCGCCCACCTGTTTAGACAGATCGAAGCCCGGTCTCATATAGGGGATCCAGACCGCTTCTTCGCCGAAGCACTCGGTCGCGAGTTCCTCGCCGCCTCTAGCGCAGCAGATCATATTGATCGCGTCCGGGTGCGTGTGGTCCACGTGAGGATAGGAGACGAAAGCGTGCAGGAGCGTCTCTATGGACCCCCTGGGCATCGTGGGCGCTAGCTGGCAACTGGCGAGGTAGGCGACCATCTCCTCGTCGCTCATCTGGTGGCGCTCCTCTAGCAGCAGGACTTCGTCGAGCTTTAGGCCCGTGAATTGATCCGGCCTTATGGTCGCCAGATCGCTCCCGGAGCCCTTGACCCATAGAATGTCCACCTCGCGTCCGGCGTGGTCGCGCTCCCTGGACTTGGTCGAGGTGTTGCCCCCTCCATAGTTGGCTACCGAGCGATCCGCCCCGATCAGATTGGAACGGTAGGCTAGCTTCTCTACCTCGGAAAGCCCTTCAACCTTCCCCGGCTCCCAAAGGTCCTCGGTGGCTCCCGGTATCCTGGTCTCCATTCTTCTGGGACCTTCCTTTCATCGCTCGCCTCTTCCCCCGCACGAGGGAGAATCCCTCTCTTCCAGACCTCCGTAGGACCGACCTTGGCCGGACTTTGGACCCCTCTCCGCGCTTGCCCGCATTATCCCAAAAACGAAAAGGCAAGTGAATAACAAGCCGAGAATCCGGATGGGGTTGGGGACGCGCGCGGTCGAGGCTCCGTGGAAAGAATAGAATGACGCAAGCGACGGATCGCGGCTGGGACGTTCATGATGGATGGATCCAGCCAGGTAAAGATCGCGGCGACCGAGAGGGGCGAGGATGAGACCTTATGAGGGGTCTTCTTGGCGGGAGAGAGCGGGAATCTCCATCCGGCTTCGCCATCTTCTGCGTTCGGGCGGCCTTCGCCTCGGCGGCGGATGGTTGCAGATACTTCAAACCGCGGTTGCCGCGGCGGTGGCATGGTTTCTGGCGGTCGCGCTTCTCGGCCTAGACCGGCCCACGTTCGCCCCTATAGCGGCCGTCATTTCGCTGGGGCTGGCGGTGGGCGAGCGCGGGCGGCGGGCGGTCGAACTCACGGTCGGGGTGGCCTTCGGGATCGTGATCGCCGATTTTTCGTGTCAGTCGTCGGCGTCGGGGCAGTACAGGCCGGTATCGTGGTAGCGCTGGCGATGGTAGCGGCGGTGTTCCTGGGCAGCGGCGAACTCGGCGTAAACGAGGCCGCGATCTCGGCAATGATCATCATGATTACCTTTCAACCCTCGAACACCGGGTTTCCGGTCGACCGCTTCCTGGAGGCGCTGATCGGCGGCGGCACCGCGCTTGTCATCAACGCTCTGCTGCCATTCAACCCGGAACGCATGGTCGAAAAGGCGGCGCATCCTCTCTTCGGCGAGTCAGTCACCGTACTAGAGGAGGTGGCGGCCGCCCTCGAACGCGGCGACGCGGAGCAGGCCCAAAAAGCGTACATTAGGGCGCGGGAGATCGACGCGCGCGTGAGCGGCTTGAAGGAGGCCGTCGCGGCCGGCCGCGAAACGGCGCGGCTCGCCCCGCCCCGGAGGAGGAGTCTCGGACACCTGGATCTCTACGCCGCCGCAGCCGACCAGATAGACCTGACCGTCCGCGACGTGCGAGGGTTGGCCCGCGCCGCGCTCAGCGTAGTGCAACCCGGCGAGCCCGCCCCCGAACGTCTCTCTGGAGCGATCCACGGACTGGCCCGCGCGACCGAAGCTCTCGCCTCATACCTGGACGTGTCCGGCGGTCCAGAAGATACGCGTACATTCGCGCTCGAAGCGGCAAGAGAAGCGAGCCTTCTGCTCGTGGAGCACGAGGATCTTGCCAAGAGTCTGGCCGTCAACGCGCTAGTAGATCAAATCCACTCTTCCGCGGTCGATCTCCTCGGCAGCACCGGCATGGATCGAGGGACGGCCCTGCAAGCTCTGGAGGAGGCCACGGGCCGCACCTCCGCCGGCTAGGATGCCATGATGAGATAAAGACTTATCCAGCGCGCGCCGGGCTTCTTCAAGTTTGTCGGACTGCGTCCAGGGCTTCGTTCGGCTGCATACCCGCGGCCTGCAGCAGATCTACGGCCGTCGAACGGATCTGAGAGACGAGCGCGCTGGTCTCCAGATCGCTGCTCTCCGCGTGCACAGCCGTCGCGTCCGTCGCGGCTCCGAGCGCGAAGTGGCGGACATCGAGCGGATGATCTGGTTTGTCCAGATACCCGCTGAGGGCCTCTACCGCGAGCGCAAGCCCCAGGACGGACTCAGCAAGTTGCCCGGACGCGGCTCCTCTCTCCCGTACCAGCGTTACGCTGGCGCGGGCGAGCACGCGGTTGTCGCGCACCGCCAGATCTAGTTGGTCAGCCGCCGTGGCGTAGTAAGACATATGCCTGCGATGCCGCATGCGCGGCGGGGAGAGACGAGCGATCTGGTATCCGCCGTCGAGCTCCTCACGAAGGTGCGCCACCGAAGCGTCTATGCGTCGCGCTTCGGAGAGCGCGTCTTCAGCCAACCCAATGTCCCCGCCGATTAACGCGGCGGCTGTGTCCCTCAGGGCGTTGGCGAGGTCTACCAGTACGGGCCGGGCCGCCTGCCTGGCGCGCAAGCTGGGGTTGCTCGGAAAGGCCGCGCTCACGGCGACGGCGACTCCGCCGCCTATGAGCCCTTCCAGAAACCGATCCGGTGAAACTCCATGGGTCGTGGGGTCGAGTCCGGCCACCAGTAAAGCGGAGACTCCAGCCTCGGTCCAGAACATAATCCCGCCCCGGAGCAAGAGCGCGACCGACATGGCCAGCCCCACCATAACCCCAGTCTGAATGGAACCAGTACCTATAGCGAGCATGATGAGGTCCGCGACCGCCAGACCAACGGCGACCCCGAAGATCCACTCGATGGCCCTCTTGAGCGTCTGTCCGGCCACCGCGCCGACCGAGATCACAGCCGCTATCGCCGCCACGAACGGCCGATCATGCCCCAGGATCAACGCCGCCGCCGACCAGGCCAGGGCCGCCGCGAAGGCCGTCTGCACAACCGGCCAGAGTCCGCCGCGAAATCGTTCCAGCGAACGTCCCGCCCCACGGCATATCGTCGAAGCTCCTCTCCGCCAGGCAACCGCCAGAGTATTTGAGAGAACCATCACACCTCCCTTCGATCCTGTTTGCTCGCACTATATGCTCATTGCATCTACGAAGATCAATCTAGCACAACCAGAGCGCTGAACAAGAGCCCAGAGCGTGTTTTTTGGCACGGTTGTCAAACTGTTGCTAAGTTGTTACCAAATAGTGCCGAACCGACCATAAATCCGGTAGCGGGATCGGCTGCGCGCCGCCTGAATGTTTCGGACGGAGGGCGGAAATTCGTTGGATGATCCAGGACACCGGTACGACTGCAATTCCTTATCCGCCCCTGAGTCCGCACCACCCACGGTTCCTCCAGCCCTACGAAACCTTTGCAAAAGCGCTTTTCACGGAATAAGATGCGCTTATGAATGCGGATGAGGGCGGGCGGAGTAGCAACGTGTGGTTCTGGGTCGCCGTTGCGGTGTTCGTGGGAGCCGTGGCTTACGCGGTTGTAACAGTCACTGGCTCTGGCCCCACTGCCCTCAACTATGAGGTAACGCTTTTCTTACTCGGGGCAGCGGTCGTGATCGCCCTGGCCGGCTGGTGGCGCGAGCGTTCGAAGCTTTCGGCCGTGGAAGAAGACGCCCGGCAAGAGCATGAGCGTCTAGAGGGTGAACTGAACGAGCGCGAGAAGCATCTCGAACAAACGCGGGACGATCTCGCGTCCACCAAAAAGAGAGAAGAGACGCAGCGGCAAGAGCGGGAACAGGTGGAGTCCCGTCTCAAGGGCAACGAACAGGAGTTAAACCGCGAACGGTACCTGCGGAAGCGCTCGGAGCAGGCGCGCGAATCGGAAAAGGACTGGCGCCAGGAGTTACACAATGAGGTAATGCGTCTCTCAAACGAGAGGGGAGCTTTGGGCTCTCCGGAGGACGTGCCTGAGATGGTCCTACAACTTGCGATAACGTTAGTCGGCGCCGAGAAAGGTCTGCTGCTCTCGCGGAAAGACCGGAGCGGTGATGGCAAGCTCGATCTGATCGCCGCTGAAGGCTTCGAGAATGCCCCCGTGGACAACATACTCGTGCAACGCTTCGCAAACGAGGTTATCGAGCGTGATCGGACGGTTCGCGAGAAAAATCTCGAAGGTGAGCGGGAGAACGAAGATCCAGCGGCGGACGGGGAGATAAACAACCTCGTCGCCATACCGATTTACCTGCGGGATGAGTTCGACGGCGTAGTTGTCTGCGCGAACAACCCCAACGGCTTCGACGATTATGACGACGAAGTCTTACTTGCTGTAGGTGACCATGCCGGGGCTGCGCTGCAGAATGCGCGTCTACAAGGAGAATTGCGTACCTCGTACCTTGCCACCGTGGGCGCGCTGGCGGAAGCCATAGAGGTCAAGGACCCACTCGTGCGTGGCCACTCCGAAGACGTTTCCAGGTACGTCGGAGCGGTCGCCAGCCGCCTCGACCTGCCACCCAACCGGCGCGAAGAGCTCATCTTCGGCTCTCTGCTCCATGACGTAGGTAAGATCGGCATCAGCGAGCGCATCCTTCTCAAGCCTACAAAACTGACCTCGGAGGAACGCTCCGTCATAGAGTTACATCCAAGAATCGGCTGCAGACTCGTAGAGCAAGTACCCGCCCTGCGCCCGATCGCCCCCGCCGTCCTTCACCATCACGAGCGGTTCGACGGGGAAGGCTACCCGTTGGGGCTCCGTGGCGAGCAGATCCCTCTGGAGGCGCGGATTATCTGCGTGGCTGATTCCTTCAGCGCGATGGTCTCGGCCCGTCCTTACCGCGAACCCATGAGTACCGAAGACGCCTGCGAAGAACTCGAGCGCTGCGCTGGTACACAGTTCGATCCCGAGGTCGTGCGAGTATTCGTCGAAGAGGTCAAACGAAACCCCCTCGTACTCATAAAGGAAGCCTCGGCTGCAAGAGATCCTGAACTCGAGGTTCTGCGGGATAGCGACGGGATGGTGCTTGGACAGGGTCCGCTCTCCACAATAGACAACCTGACACTCCTCTACACCCGGCGCCACCTACACGAGGTAGCGCGTGCCGAGGCGCAACGTTCGGAGATCCAGGGCATCTCATTCGGCGTCATACTCGTTGAACTTACCGGAATTGACGAGGTCAACAAACGTATGGGCTACTTCGCCGGAGATGAGGAAATCCGGGGCGCGGCCCGGACCCTTCAAGAGTTCGCGGCGGACGTGGACGGCACTGCCTGCCGCTACGGCGGAAACCGCCTGGCACTGATCGTCCCCGGCATCGAGCAGCCAGCGGCCGACCTTCTTTCCGCTGAAATCCTGGCCGAGCTTCGGGATGTGATCAGCGCGCGGGTGGCCGCCGCTGCCTATCATCCTGGCAATACCGGCGATGCTGTTATCGTGCGGGCGCGAACTGGCCTTGAGTACGAGCGTCCATAGGAGTTCGGTGGCGATTGACCAGGCGTTGGGTGACAGTTAAAGTATGTCTCATATGAGAAAGGCGCGGGGGAACGGTAGATGAGAGCGTCATGTTCATGGCTGCCGGCGGGTTATTCGCTGGACGAGTGCAACCCGGACGTTCTCATTCTGCATCGTCCGGACGACTCTGTCGTGGCTGCCTTTAGCACAAACGGCGCCACCAGGGAAGGCATCCGCAAAGCTGCGGAAGAAGACCGCCAGCAAGCTCATTTTGATCTCGAGCATGCCACTCCGTCGCCGGCCCCTACTTCCACCTCACCGGCGGCAACAGTTCCTGACGTCAAAGTCATGGGGTAGACTGGGATTCACTTCTTCCTTCGGCAACCGGGACGGATGCCAGTGGATCCCAAACCAGGCCCTCATAAGAACCCAACTTGGTCGAGATGAGAACCGACGCGGTCACCTCCCCCGCCTTCTTGAGGTGGATCTTAAGACGTGGCTAGGAAAGTTGCGATGTCTCGGATGCGGTGGAACAAGATAACACGACCGAAGCGCACCAAACTACAGGCTACATCCATGAGCGCCGCCACAAGGCTCGCGAACGCTGGATCAAAGCAGGTTCCCGGCTGTTCGGAACCTTTACTCGGATGAGGTCATGGGTTAAGGTCTATGCAGGCGAATCCAGGGACAGGTGTCGCGAGGTGTGAAAGTAAGAGTAGCAATCTTGATGGTGTCGATTGCCTTTATTGCAATCGAGGGCTACTTGGTCTATCGGTACTATGACCGGTTGCCCGACGCCAGTGATATTCCCATCGCCTCTACAATTTCGGAGGCTACGTCCGAGCAACCCGGTCTCCAGAAAGACGCCCCTAAGCAGAAAGACGATTCCGCGAAAGCCGATACCGGAAAGAACGACTCCGCGAAAGCTGATGCGGTATTTATCCATCGTTCAGCGCCTAGGAATATTGTCGACAACAGCACCTACATCGACAACCCGCTGACAAACAAAAACCCCGATACCGTCCTGCTGGTTACCCAAGTTTGGGAACCGGACGGCGACGGCGTCAACAATGCCCATGAGATTGGCGTCTGGTACGATGCCAATCGTGGTGGCAAGTGGGCCATTTACAATCAGGATCTCGCGCCGATGCCCGATGGAGCCGTTTTCAACGTAGTTGTTTTGATGGAATCCGAGAAGCTCGTCCACCGTGCGAATGCTGGCAACACCTCGGCGTACAGTACCTACATTGACAACCCGCTGACTAACGACTCTCCCAATGTCGCCCTTTCAATCACGCAAGACTGGAATCCGGGCGGCGGCGACGGCACATACAACGATCACCCTATAGGCGCCCGGTACGATGTTCAGCGCGGCAAGTGGACGGTTTTCAACCGAGACCTCGCAGACATCCCCAAGGGCGCTGCCTTTAATGTGGCTGTGTCGGAGACCATCGCTGAAGCGAAGTAGCAGCAGTCTTCGCGGCCCCTGATGCCTTTCGCCCTCTGTACTCGTCTGTCCTGGTTACAGGCATAAAGGTCTGCGTAAGCGTCGCCGCGCAAGCACCAAAATAGTGGAGTCAGCCAGAGTAGGCTTTCTGCTGCTCGTCCTCTTCGGCGGCTTCACGGATACTTTCCTTTGTGGCGCCCAGGGCGCTAAAGGCTGCTACAGAAGAGCCATCCTGGCGTCGCAGTACGAGGATGTCCGGATCCGACTCGTCCAAGAAGTAACCTGCTTGAAGCCAGGGGAACGACTCGTCCGGACGTTTTCTACGGTGCATCTCGTATCGACTTCATCCAACCACCCCATAACGTGATCTCCTAGATCAAGGATGACATCAAGGGACGCGCACCGTATCACCCAAATGAGTGATTTTTGCTTCGCCAGCAGATTTTTGTCTGTTTGTTTAATGGCTTCTGCGTCAATACTGTTTTCTGGAGTGCGATAAAATTCGTCTCTTGTAAGTCTGACATAGGTACAGGCAGTCGAAGAGGGTTCGATGACGATGGGAGGAGAGAGTGATTCTAGCACGTACTGCAAATACTTCTTTGTACTTAGGGAGAAGAAGACGTAATTCGGCTCTAGGGCCTTGTCTCCTGCCAGGCTTTCGCGTCTACGAAACGAGAGATGTGGCCGGGATTGGTAGTGGCTACGATGACGCTCTTGTCTTCGCTTTCGACCTCTTTGGCCTGTGCGGCGAGAATCACATCGGCGTCGAGTGCCGGATCGGGGGCGGTTGGTCGGCCCTGCTTCCGGGCGTCCGCCCAGAGTTCGGCCGCGGTGAGCATGGCCTGGGTCGTAATCGGACGATAGCCAATGGCTTCTTTGAGTTCATCCAGACGCCGCACACCGCGCTGGCGGCCGGCGCGCAAGAGCTCGCGTCGCACTTCGTAGTCGGCGATCTCCGGGACGAGAACGGAAACGCCGGCCGAGAGAAGGGCGTCAAGCCACTGTACGGCCTCGGCGTTGACCCTGTCAGCGTTCGGATGGGAGACCAACCCCAGGGGACCGGAGTCCAGCAGAACGACGTCCAGCTTCGCTAGGGCCACCTAGCCTTCGGCGGCCTTCGGTTGATCCTGAGCCTGCTCCGAGAAGTGCTTGCGGTACTCGGGGCGGTTGCGGTCGAGGCCCTCCCTCAGCTCGGGCCAAGCCTCCCTGTCGTAGGTGGGATCCTCGGCCATCCAGCCCTCCACGAGCCTGCGGAACCTTTCGGCGGCTTCGGCCGGTGTCCCCTCTCCTTCGGGATTTCTCGTTTGTCGGTTCATGGCGTTCGCACCTCCCGCCAGCAACGCTGGCGCATGACATTGCCTCTTCGAAAAGGCTCTCCCTTATTCTACTCAGTATCAGGATGATCGTCTCCGTACCCGGAATTAGAAAGGTCGGTCGTTTCCGGTACTCGGCACCTACCGGACACCGTAGCATCCAAACAACAGCAACTGACAGAGGAGGAGATAGTGGACAAGCAACAGCACGAGTACCTGAAGGTCCCGGAGGTAGCGGAGATGTTGAGGATCGCGCGCAGCCGGGCCTACGAGCTGGTCGCCGAGGAGAAGATCCCATCGGTGCGGATCGGACGCAGCGTCCGGGTCAGCCGCAGGGAGTTGGAGAAGTGGCTCGAAGGGCAACGGTACGGAGACATCTCGTAGAAATCATCTGGATCATCAATTACCTATTGATAGATCCCATGATTCGATCAATAATCGCTGTATGCTGTTCTACATGGTAAAGGAGGCGGATCTCAACAGGATAGAAGTTCCGGAAGGCTACGAGGTGCTGGACGCGACGGTGCTCGGAGAGAGGTTGGGGATCAAACGCGAGACGGTGCTTGCTTACCTCTCACGCCATAACTTCCGGGGCATCCCTCGGCCGAACCGTAGGCTGGCTATGGGGCCGGTATGGCTTTTCCGTCTCGTTGACGATGCCTACTACCGTCTCCTCAACCCCCGAGGGAGGCGCCATGAGTCGCTTAAGAAGCTCTCGGACTCCGAGGTGCTCGCACTCGCCCTCTTGCGGCAACTTCGAGGTGTGGAGTCCGAGCGG
>JBBPZZ010000166.1:0-21207 GCA_038198445.1 Rubrobacterales bacterium | reverse complement strand
GGAGTAGCCGGAGTTGTTGATGACGATGAACGGCACGGACAGGTTCTCTTGCGCGGCGGTCCACAACGCCTGGATCGAGTACATGCTCGAACCGTCCCCGATCACGCACGCCACCACCCGATCCGGGAGCGCGAGCTTCAAGCCCACCGTAGCCGGCATGCAGAACCCGAGCCCTCCCGCCGCCGACGTGTGGTACCCATCCGCCGAATCGACCCGCACGTACTTGTGCAACACGCCCTTGCTCGACGTAGACTCGTCCACGACCACCGCGTCCTCCGGCAGCGCCTCGGCGATGGCGTGCATCACGAACGCCACGGACATCGGCGAGGTCGCCTCCGGCACCTGTGGCGGCTCCGGTGTTACGGGCGACGGCCGCTCCGTGTCAGGCAGCAGCGCGGCGAGTTCTTTGGCCCCGAGCGCCAGGTCGGCGAAGACGCTCTCACCGATAGCGGCGCGGGCGGCCTCTTCGGGGTCGTCCGTGATCTGGAAGACCCGCGTACCCTCCCGGACCGTCGGCCCCGGCACATACGGATAGTACGTAAACACCGGCGTCCCGAGCACCAGCACCGCGTCGAAAGGCGCGAGTTGCTCCGCCACCGGTCCCTGCGCCAACCTCAAGAAGCCCTGGAACAGTGGGTGGCGTTGCGGAAAACCGGCCAGCGCCGAGACCGCGTCTTGAAACACCGCCGCCCGCAACTTCTCCGCCAGATCCACGACTTCATCGAACGCCCGCGCCCGCGAAACTCCCGGCCCCGCGACGATGGCGGGACGCTCCGCGCGGGCGAGAGCCTCGGCTATCTCTCGCAGGGCATCTGGGTCCGGGGCGATCCGGTGTGCGACTTTGCGGATGGCTAGTGGTTCGGCTTCGGCGTCCCAGTCGTCCATCGGGATGGAGAGAAATACCGGGCCTCGGGGGTGCTGCATGGCGGTGTGGTAGGCGCGTTGCAGCTCGAACGGCACGTCTTCGGCGCGGGGTGGTTCGTAGCTGCGCTTGACATAGGGGCGCGCCATCTCCACCAGACGCCCGGAGAGCAGCGGTTCGAGGAAGATGTGGCGGCGGTCCTGTTGTCCGGCGGTTACGATCAGGGGTGTCTTATCCAGGTACGCGGTGACCATCGCACCCATCGCGTTGCCGAGGCCGGGCGCGGTATGCAGGTTGACGAACGCGGCATTGTCGGTCCCTTGAGCGTAGCCTTCGGCCATGCCGAGTGCTGATGCCTCCTGGAGCGCCAGGACGTAGTGGAAGTCGTCCGGGAAGTCCTTTAGCAACGGCAGTTCGGTAGAGCCGGGGTTGCCAAAGATCGTCGTTATCCCGAGACTGCGAAGGAGATCAAGTGTAGTCTCGCGAACCGTTGCCATTACGCATCACCCCTTTTTGGAAGCGGACCCTCCGGCACAAATATAACAGAGCAGTCGCCCGGACACGCCTCGTCCGAAGACGGCGCAGCCGGGCAACCTATCAAAGGTCCGGGCTTCCGTCTCTATCGGCTTCGGCGCCATCGCCTGGAGGCCGCGCCGTCTGTCGCGCCCCTCCACGAGAGCCCAGGGCCAGTTTGATGCCTTCCAGGTCCTCGGAGATCTTCTCTAAAGTCCTTACCTGATCCTCGAACTCCCTGTAGTCGGCGTATCCGCTACCCTCCAGGATCAACGGATTGAGCGTCCACCCGGTGGTGTAGGCTTTCCCCCGAAGGTCTTTGTACCTCGCAGTCACCACGATCCCATTCCTGAGCCCCTTCTTCTTCATCACCTCCACGGCGAAGGCGTAAGAGTCCCAGACGGTGGCGATTTCGGTGTTCGGCGCTAGGAACGCTATGCCTTCTTTGAAGTAAGGCATGTCCGAGATGACCTGTCCGCCTGAGCTCTCGATAGGAGCGGAGAAGTCGAACTGGATCTCCTTCGCCGCTCCCCTTCCGATGTTGCGGACGAGTATGTTGATCATGGTGCGCTGGCTGTAGTTTATGTCCACCAGGATCTGCGGACTGTCCTGGGCTATGCGGGCCGCGCGAGCCTCCCACACCTGAAAGAAGGCGAAGATCGCAAGCATTAACACGGCGAAGGAGGACAGTATCTGCGCGCCCGTTGCCAGGTCCATGTCGTCCTCCCTCTCAAACCTCACCGCAACCACGCGTTGGAAGCTCTCATTAGCTAAACAGCAATCGTTGAATTCTATCTTACCGGGCCTATAAACCTGGCGAAGAGTAACTAGGATCCAGCCCTATCTTTGTATTTGGCGTACTGGTCCATCTCTAATTACCCCTGCAAATCCGGGTAACCTAAGGCTTTCCTACCTTCTTGAGGCTATCCTGGACCTCCTTGTCAACCTGCTTCTGGAGCTTCTGAACCTGCTTCTCGGTCGCGGCCCCACCCTGCCCCCCTGCCGCCGGCGCCTGCTGCGAGGGAGCTGTCTGCCGTGAGGGAGCTGTCTGCTGTGAGGGAGCTGTCTGCTGGGAGGGAGCGACCTGCTGCGAAGGCTGTGTCTGCTGGGATGGAGCGACCTGCTGAGAAGGCTGTGCTGGCGCGCTCTGTACCGTGGACTGCGGAGCGGGAGCGGGACCCGAACTGAGGGTTATATCTACCGGGCTCCCGGATTGCACCTCGGTGTCTGGGAGCGGGTCTTGCAATACGACACCACCCTGGGCCACGGTATCACTGGACGCTTCGCTCTGATTTCCTAGCTTCAGACCCACCTTCTCAAGTTGCGCTTTCGCTTCCGAGGGAGTTGCTCCGTAGGGGATATCCGGAACCTTCACGGTCGAGGGACCCTTACCAACCGTAAGCTCGATGCTGGAACCCTTGTCCGCCTTATCTCCTGAAGCCACCGATTGATCCAGCACAGTGCCTTCCTTGTCCCCGGAACTCTCTTTCTCCGCAATAGACGCTTTGAATCCCGCGTTTTCGAGCTTCTTTACAGCGTCATCACGTGGAAGGCCTACGACTTTGGGAACCTCTACTTGCCCGGTTCCGCCACCGGAGCCTCCGCCTTGCGAGAGCGCCCATCCGAGCCCGCCGAGTATCAGCAGCGCCAGGATACCCAGAAGAACCGGCAGCAGACCGCCTCGTCTACGGCGCGCGCTCGCGGCGGGCTTTGGTATCGGCGCGGTTACGCTCGTATCCACGCGGGTCCTGGCGGTAGCCGCGGTTGCGGTGCTCCCAACTCCCGCGGCTACGGGGGGTGATCCATCCCTTATTCTTTCCAGGTCCTTCGCAAGCTCTTCCGCGCTCGCGTACCGTTGCGCCGGGTCCTTGGCGAGCAGCTTGACGGTAACAGCGTCGAGCTCGTCTGGGACGTCGGGGTTCGCCTCTTTCGGATGGCGCGGCGGCGCGTTTATATGCTTCATCGCAACGGCTATCGGGGTGTCGGCCTCGTAAGGGAGCGCACCGGTGAGCATCTCGTAGAGCACGACCCCTAAAGAGTAGAGGTCGCTCGCCGGTCCCACCCGCTCGCCTTCGGCCTGCTCGGGGGACATGTAACCCGCAGTCCCGAGCACCAGGTTGGTCTGGGTCACCACCGTGGCCGAGGCGGCGCGGGCGATGCCGAAGTCCGCCACTTTCGGCGCCCCCGCGGGCGTCATCAGGACGTTCTGGGGCTTTATGTCCCGGTGGACGATGCCGCGTTCGTGGGCGACGCTTAGCGCCTCGGCGACCTGGACGGCGAGGCCCGCGGCCTCGCCAGGGTCCAGTGGACCATTCTCGATTATGCGCTCCTTGAGCGTACCGCCCGGCACGTACTCCATCGCCATGTAGTAAGTACCGTCCTCGGCCCTGCCCTGGTCGAAGATCTGGACGATGTTCGGATGCGAGAGCGAAGCCGCGCTCCGAGCCTCGCGCCTGAAGCGCTCGACGAACTCCGAATCGCTCGCGTACTGGCTCCTGAGCGCCTTGAGGGCGACATCGCGCCCGAGAACCTCATCGTGCGCCAGATGGACCTCGGCCATGCCCCCGCTACCCAGACTGTCCAGCAAAGTGTATCTATTGTCGAGGATCGTCCGTGGCATATGCCGCATTCTACCGCTCCCAGGCGCGTAACAAAACTCGGAAACCCCAAAATACACCAGAGTACCGTACGCTCGAAGCCCCGAATCCCCGCTACAATGGACGTGCGAGAATGGAAGTTCGCACCAGACTTAGGGGGTAGATGATGAAAGCGATTCGTGTAAATGAGTACGGTGGTCCGGAGGCTCTCAGCCACGAGGACGTGGAGGTTCGTGAACCGGGAGCGGGTGAGGCGCGGGTCCGGCTCGCGGCCTCCGGAGTCAACTTCATCGACGTCTACCAGCGTACCGGCATCTATCCCGGTGACCTGCCCTTTACTCTCGGTTCCGAAGGAGCGGGCGAGGTCGAGGCCGTCGGCGAGGGGGTCGAAGACCTGTCGGCCGGGGACTACGTCGCGTTCGCCGGGGTGCCCGGCGCCTACGCGGAGCAGATAGTCGCCCCCGTGGAGAAGCTCGTACCGTTCAACGTCACCCTGGTGGAGGCGCGGGTCGCGGCGGCCGTCATGCTCCAGGGCATGACGGCCCACTACCTCACGCATAGCACTTTCCCCATCCAGGAAGGCCAGACGGTACTGGTTCACGCGGCGGCGGGCGGCGCGGGGCTTCTGCTGTGCCAGATGGCGAAGATGCGCGGGGCTACCGTTATCGGGACGGTCTCGACGGAAGAGAAGGCCAGGCTCGCGAAAGAAGCCGGGGCGGATGAGGTGATCCTCTACACCGAGCAGGACTTCGCCGAGGAGACCCGACGCATAACCGGCGGCGAAGGCGTCCACGTCGTCTACGACTCCGTCGGCAAGACTACCTTCGACAAGAGCCTCGATTGCCTGCGTACCCGCGGCTACATGGTGCTGTTCGGCGGTTCCAGCGGACAGGTGCCGCCGTTCGACCTGCAGGTCCTGAACCAGAAGGGCTCTCTCTTCGTCACCCGGCCGAAGCTGGGCGACTACACAAAAACCCGCGAGGAGCTGATGTGGCGGGCCGAGAGCCTGTTCTCCTGGATCGGTCAGAACAACCTCAACGTCCGTATCGGCGGCTCCTACGCCCTGGAAAACGCGGACCAGGCCCACCGGGACCTCGAAGGCCGCAAGACCACCGGCAAGCTCATCCTCATACCGTAGGAGACGACATGAAGCTGGACGTGGGCCTCGGCACCGAGGGCAACTACCTGAAAACCGTGGACGAGACCGCCCGCGCCGCCGAAGAACTTGGCTTCGCCGGGCTCTGGTCCAGCGAGACAAAGCACGACTCCTTCCTGCCGCTCGCGCTGGCCGCCAGGGAGACACGGGAGATAGAGTTAGGGACCTCCATCGCCATCGCCTTCTCCCGCTCCCCGATGGAGACCGCCCAGACCGCCTGGGACCTCCAGAGCCTCTCCGGCGGTCGCTTTATCCTCGGCCTCGGCACGCAGGTCAAGGCGC
Organism: Rubrobacterales bacterium; assembly: GCA_038198445.1. Classification (GTDB taxonomy): domain Bacteria; phylum Actinomycetota; class Rubrobacteria; order Rubrobacterales; family Rubrobacteraceae; genus JACDDK01. The sequence continues at coordinate 15,797 of JBBPZZ010000166.1, read as the reverse complement.
ACATAACGCGCCGGTTCTCCATGCCCTGGGACAGGCCCGCCGCGAGGCTGCGCGAGTACATCCTCGCCCTGCGCGCCATCTGGGAGTCGTTCCAGACTGAGGGTTCCCTGAACTTCGAGGGCGAATTCTACCGGCACACGCTCATCACGCCGTTCTTCAACCCCGGCCCCATAGATCACCCTGAGATACCGGTATACATAGCCGGCGTAAACACCCGCCTGGCGATGCTCGCCGGAGAGGTCTGCGACGGCTTCCACGTCCATCCCTTCCACTCCCCGGAGTACATAAAGAAGACCGTCAACCCCGCCATCGCCGAAGGAGCGCGGGAGGCGAACCGCAACCCGGACGACGTAGAGCTCGCCACCAGCGTCTTCGTAATCACTGGCGAGAGCGAGGAGGCAACCTCCGAACAACGCGAGTCCGTCCGGTCCCAGCTATCCTTCTACGCCTCGACCCCGACCTACCGCACCGTCCTCGAAGCGCACGGCTGGGAAGAGGTCGGCGAGAAGCTCGGGACGCTCGCAAGAGAGAAGAAGTGGCGCGAGATGCCGGAACTGATCACCGACGAGATGCTAAACGCCTTCGCCGTCGAGGCCGCGCCGGACGAGGTAGGACCCGCTTTGAAGGAGCGATACAAAGGACTCATAGACCGAGTCGCGCTCTACGTGCCGTTCGTTCCCGGTAAGGAGGACGAGTTCTGGCGCGGGGTGGTGGATTCCGTAAACGAAGTCTGAGCTAAGGTTTCAGCACGCACTTTATCGCGCCGTCTTGTTTTTTCTGGAAGATGTCGTAGGCGTGCGGCGCTTCTTCGAGCGGCAAGGTGTGAGTCTTGAGGTCTTCGACGCCCAGAGGGTCTTCGTCGTTCAGGAGCGGCAGGATGTCGTCCACCCAGCGCCTCACGTTGGCCTGGCCCATTCGGACCTGTATCTGCATATCGAAGAGGTCTCCTAGCTGGAACGCCTGGATCGGCCCCGTATACACACCGCTGATGGAGAGCGTTCCGCCGCGCCGGATGGATGCCATGCATTCGCGCAAGGCGGTCGCCCGGTCGAGTTGGAGCTTCGTCGCTTGCAGGATGGATCCCACCACAGACCCATCAGCCTCCATGCCCACCGCGTCTATTCCGGCGTCCACCCCCCGGCCATCACTCATCTCGAGCACCACGTCCCGCACCCGGTCAACGGCGTTGAAGTCCACCGTCTCCACGCCATACTTCGCCGCGAGCGAGAGCCGCTCGGGGACGGTGTCCACCCCTATAACCCGCCCGACTCCCTGCTGCATAGCTATGCGGGCGCACATCTGCCCGATCGGGCCGAGTCCCCACACCCCGAGCGTTCCGCCCTCCGGCGTGTCTGCGTACTCCACGGCCTGCCACGCGGTCGGCAATACGTCAGAGAGGTACAGGAACCGCTCGTCCGGTGGTCCCTCGGGGACTTTTACCGGGCCGAAGTGGGCCTGCGGCACGCGCAGGTACTCGGCCTGACCTCCGGGGACGGCGCCGTAGACGTGCGTGTAGCCGAAGAGGCTCGCCCCCTTGCCGCGCCCGAGAAGGCTGGATGCCTGGGCGAGCTTGCCTGTGTCCCGCGTGGTCTCGCACTGCGAGTAGAGGTGCTGCTCGCAGAAGTAGCAGTGACCGCAGGAGATGTTGAAAGGGACGACGACCCGGTCGCCGGGCGAGATGTGCGAAACACCGGCTCCGACTTCCTCCACTATGCCCATCGGTTCGTGGCCGATGATGTCGCCCTCGCGCATGAGGGGGCTGAGTTTGCTGTAGAGATGAAGGTCCGAGCCGCAGATGGCGGTAGAGGTAATGCGGATTATCGCGTCGGTTGGTTCCTGGATGATCGGGTCCGGTACGTTGTCTACGCGCACGTCTTCTTTCCCGTGCCACACTACGGCCTTCAGGGCTCTCTCCCTCCTACTCCGGTTATTATCTCGCGTATTCGGAACGGGCCACCGGTCTCTTTGGAGAGTGGCGGCGTGTCGAGGCTCGCGCCATCCCGCAAGCCTTCGAGTATCTCCAGCAGCGTCTCCTCCGCACCGTAGCGGGGCGTCCAGCCAAGCACGTTGCGGGCGCGCGAGGTATCCATGATCGGGACCTGCCGCGAAAGGTCCAGCCAGCCCGGTGGCACGGGCTGTAGCCTGAGCTTCCAGGAGAGATCCACCCCGGCGCGGGCCACCCGCGAGGAGAGCGGCACCGGACGGGCGCCGAGTATCCGGCCGATCTCACGCGCGTCCAGAATCGGTTCCGCCGCCAGGTTGAACGCGCCCCGCACGTCGTTGATGATAGCCAGCCGGAAAGCCTCGCCCACGTCATAGGAGTGGACGATCTGGGACCGCAAGTCCTGTATCTCCGGGATGAAGTTTATGAGGCCCGGCCGGACGAGCATGTTCGGCAGGAACGGCCCGGCGAAAAGCCGTCGAATGCCGGTCGCCGCCTCGCGTTTGAACACCAGACCGGGACGCATCCTGACAACCCTCATCTCCTGGTTCTCGCTCTCGAATCGGTCCAGGCGACGCTCTACCTCCGCCTTGTGACGCCCGTAGTAGGAGGTCGGGATGCCGCCCGTAGGCCAACTCTCATCCACGCGGCGGTCTTTCGGTCCCGGTGAGTACGTTCCGACCGACGACGCGTAGAGGAGGGCGGGGACACCGGCTTCCCTGGCGGCATTCGCCGCGCGCATACTTCCCTCGACGTTCACCATCCACTGCTTAGTGAGGTCCCTCGAAGGCTGGATGATCCAGGACAGAAGCACCACCGCGTCGGCGCCCTGGAAATGAGTCACAAGGTCGTCGCGGGTCACGTCCGCCTCGGCCCACTCGACCTTCGGCATCGTCAGATTTGAACGGCGGCGGGCAAGCCCGAGGATGGATCCTACTCGCGGTTCATCAGCGAGCGCACGCACGATGCTCGTTCCGAGGTTGCCGCTTGCCCCTACCACCACGATTCTCATGGGCGGCCCTTTACCCCGCCGTCGCGCGGGCGAAACGCCACGAAGCTGGATGTTGTAACATCGCCCGGACGGAAAACGATTCCAGGAGGGCTCGATGAAGGTACTGGTGACGGGCGCGAGGGGCAAGGTCGGAAAGGCGACGGTTGCGGCGTTGCAGGAGGCCGGCCACGACGTGCGGGCGACCGACGTGATGCCACCAACGTTCGAGCGTCCCGGTGAGGGCGAGGCGGATTACGTCCAGGCCGACCTCACCGACGCGGGAGACGTGTTCGCGGTCGTTCGCGGCGCGGAGGCCGTGGTCCACGCTGGGGCTATCCCCGAGCCGACAAAGAACCCGCCGCACGTCGTATTCCACAACAACCTCATGGCCACCTTCAACGTGCTGGAGGCGGCGATCCGCTGGGGCGTTCCCAGGTTCGTGAACATCTCAAGCGAGACGGTACCGGGCTTCTTCTTCCCGGAGCGGGAGTTCCTGCCGGATTATGCGCCAGTGGACGAGGAGCACCCGATCCATCCGCAAGACCCCTACGCGATCTCGAAGCATTTCGGCGAGCAGTTGATGGACGCGGCGATCCGGCGCTCGGACATCCGGGCTATCTCTATCCGGCCTTGCTGGGTGCAACATGAAGGCAACTACGAAAACAACCTCGGCCCGCAGGTCCGCAACGCCTCGGTCCTCTCCCCGAACCTCTGGAGCTACATAGACGTCTACGACCTGGCCGACGCCATCGTGCTCGCCACGGAGAGCGACCTGCCGGGCCACGAGGTCTTCTACATCGCCTCACCGGACAACGCGGGCGGCAGGCCGTTCGAGAAGATCGTACGCGAGTACTACGGCGACGAAATCGAGATAAAGCCCCTCTCCCGCGAGGACTCCTCCGGCATCTCCTGCGCGAAGGCGGAGAAGATGCTCGGCTACTCGCCCAAGCGGTCGTGGAGAGACTACCTGGACGAAAACGGGAAGCTCAAGCCCGGCGTTACGGGACTGTTCTCGTCCTAGAAGTTATTCCTCGTAAGGGCTCTGGACGGCGGCGGTGGACGACTCCACGGTGGTAACGCCGTAGCCCGCCTCTTCCAGGCTCTGGACGATGCCAGCGGGGTTGGTGGTCTCCAGACGCAGAACGATGAGCCGGTTGCTCTCTCGTTCGGACGGGCCGAGGAAGACGCTCGCTATATTGACCTTGCGGTCCCGTATGAGATCCGTCACGTTCGCCAGGGCGCCGGGCTCGTTCGGAACCTCGACCTCGACCCAGGTGCCGACCCCATGCGCCCCGACCATCTCTATCAGGGTACGCATCATGTCCGAGGACGTGATTATGCCGACCAATTCGCCGTCGGCGACCACGGGCAGACCGCCGATCTTTCGGTCGTAGATCTCCCGCGCCGCGTGCTCGATGGTGTCCAGCGGATGGATGGTGACGACCTGCCGCGTCATTATCTCCCCGACGCGCACCCACCTCGGAGAATCGGTCTCCCGGTCTTCCCGACCTCCTCTCACGTCCCGAAGATCCCGGTCCGAGACCAGCCCGACCAGCCGTCCGTCCTCGACGATGGGGATATGGCGAATGCCTCGCTCCTGGCACAGAGACCACGCCTCGGCGGCGCTCGCCCCCGGTTCGAGCGTGACGATCTCTCTAGTCATCGAATCTCTTACTCTCAGCATCCCAAGCCTCCTGTCTTTCGTCCCAAAATCTATACCACCGGAGCTTACCATTCTGCCAGGATAGGCGCTGTGGTAAGCTCGAAGCTCGCTAGAGAAACGAGAGGGAGGACCAAAAATGAAAGCCTGGCAGGTGCGCGAACTCGGAGACCCGGAACAGGCTCTGAAGCTCGAAGAGGTAGACGAGCCTAAACCGGAACCAGGCGAGGTCGTCGTCGAGATCGAGGCGGCGGCCCTCAACTTCTTCGACATCCTCTTGTGCAAAGGCGAGTATCAGGAGAAGCCGGACCTCCCCTTTACCCCAGGCGCCGAGGTCTCGGGCGTCGTCTCCGCCGTCGGTGATGGTGTGGAGCTGGAAACAGGCCAGCGCGTAATATCCACGCCGCCACTCCCCAGGGGCGGCTTCGCGGAGAAGGCAGCGGTCCCCGCTTCGGGCGTCTTCGGGATACCGGCCTCGATGCCCTTCGAGAGCGCGGCGGCTCTGCACATCGTCTACCAGACGGCCCACTTCGCCCTCCACCGGCGCGCCGGGCTGCGGGAGGGCGAAACCGTGCTCGTCCACGCGGGGGCCGGTGGCGTTGGCTCGGCGGCGATACAACTCGCGAAGGCAGCCGGTGCGCGGGTCATCGCCACCGCCGGCGGCGCGGAAAAAGTCGAGGTCTGCGGGAAGCTCGGCGCGGAGACCGCCATTGACTACCGCGAGGAGAACTTCATCGAGGTCGTCAAGGAGGCGACGGACGGACGCGGGGCGGACGTCATCTTCGATCCCGTGGGTGGAGACGTGTTCGACGGTTCGCGGCGATGCGTGGCGTTCGAGGGCCGTATCGTGGTCATCGGGTTCGCTGGAGGCCGAATCGCCGAAGCTCCCACGAACCATCTGCTAGTCAAGAACTACTCCGTGGTAGGGCTGCACTGGGGACTGTACGCGAAAGTCATGCCGCGACTGATCCCCGAGACCCACGAAGCGTTGATGAAGCTCTACGAAGAAGGCAAGATAGACCCGCTCATCTACAAGAGCGTTCCCTTCGAGGAGCTGCCGGATGCGTTGAACCTGCTCGGCAGCCGCGGCACCTACGGCAAACTCGTCACCCGTCCGCGAGGCTAGAGGGACGCAGAGTGTCCCGGTAGGACTCACGGCGATTCCAGGCTGGTTTGCCTAGCCCCAGACTCGTTCGGTAGTCTCGGCTATAACACGGAGCTTGTACTCTTCGTCATCGACGCTTATGGCGTTGCCGATCACGGAGGTGGCGAAGCCGCACTGCGGGCTTAACGCCAGCCGCTCCAGAGGAATGTAGTTCGCGGCCTCCCGCAGACGGTCCTCAAGCTCTTCCGGGGTCTCGCGCCGGGAGGCCTTGGTTGTTACGAGACCGAGGACGGCGATCTTGTCCTCCGGCACATGCGAGAGAGGTTCGAAGCCACCACTACGCTCGTCGTCGTACTCGAGCATCAACCTCTCCGCGTTGATGCCGCCGAAGATTTTACGCGCCAGAGGTTCGTAGGAGCCGGAGACGAGCCAACGGCTCCCCTGGTTGCCCCGGCACAGATGGAAGGCGAAGGTGACACCGGGGTGGCTGCCCATGACGTAGTTGTCCAACTCAATCCCGCGGGACAGCCATCGGTCGAGGTCCCAACCCCGCCGCTCGTAGAACTCGCGGGTCTTCTTTTCGAGCAGCAGTGGATAATGCGGAGCGTCTAGCTGGATGTACGTGGCCCCGAGCCGCGCGAGCTCCTCGACTTCCTCGCGCAGTATCTCCGTCACGTCCTCCAGGAAATCGTCCAGCGTCGGGTAGGCCTCTCTGGATAGCTCCGGTGACCACAGGTTGGCGTAGAGAGAAGGACTTGGAAGGGTAACCTTGACGGTCTTGCTGGTACGGGCACGGGCGTATACGAACTCCTCGGCGGAGAGATGCCGTCTGCGGCGCAGCTTCCCAAACACGCCGAGCGTCGCGGGACGTTCGAGCGCTTTGTCACCGACCCCCTCATCGCCGTGCCAATCGCCCCAGAGCCAGGCGTCAATGGTGTGCGCTCCGAAACCCTCTACGGCCTCGACTAGCTGGCTCTGGAAAGATTCCCGGCGCATCTCGCCGTCGGTCACGATCTCGAGTCCAGCCCGCTCCTGTATACCGATCGCCCAGTCCACGGCCCGATCCTCGACCCGCTTGAACTCGGAGGCAGAGACCTCCCCGGCGGCGTAGCGTCTGGCGGCTTCGAGTAGCTCCGGCGGGCGGAGGAGACTTCCGACGACGTCTGCGCGGGTGGTGAGCACGAATTCAGTCTAGCAGGCCGCGAGCGCGGAAGTCGTTGAGGCGCGGCGTCTTACCCTGTGTGAGCGTTGTTTGGCAGCTTCCGCACCTGGTAGAGCATGGCTTTCTCGTCCGTGGGGACCAGTTCGTAGCCTGCTTCCCGATATAGCTTCCCGGCGGATTCAGCCCCGACGAAGTAAGGGGTGTCCTTGTAACCGGGGAACAGTATGTAGACCGGGCCGCGCTTCAAGGCTTTCTTCGCCGTCTTGAGACCGAGGGGGTCGGGTAGCTCTATGTAGTTGATGAGATGTAAGTCTTTCCGGCGGTGATCCACCAGTACCATGTAGTAGAGCGGGCTCCGATGATGCAGTACGGTGGCGTCCGGTCTGGTCTTTTCCGCCACGGTATCCATGAGATAGCGGCCCCGGTAGTCGCCGCTCCGGTCCACGGCGCGGTAGGTATGCGTCACCCCCGCCAGAGGCGCGAGTAATACAACGATCGAAAGCGTTACCACGGCCAACTTTCCGGCCAGCGACGAAAGCCTTTGCGCCAGGGCCGACGCCGCCTCCAGTATGCCGTCGAACCCTGAGGCCATGAAGACCGCGAGGATCATGTACGTGGGTATAAAGTAATAATAAATGTCCTCGATGTCGTACTCCAGAGCATGGAACAGCCACCCGAGATAGAGGAAGCCGAGAAAGACCGCGGCCGGGAGATCCCTGTAGAGCAGGTAGAGAGCGCCCGCCTCCGCCACGATCACGAGGATCACGCTGAACTGTCCGGAATCTCCGTAGAGGTAGTGGATATAGGACATGAAACGGCCGGGGAGCTCTTCGGGGCCGAAGACGAACATTCTTCCTTTCCAGACCCCGCCGGAGACCAGGTTGAAGAAGCCGAAGAGGGTATCGGGCGGGTGCGCCCGTAGCGTTTCCTGTCCCCAACTCCATCCTTTTGGCAAGTAGTCCATCGACGCCCTAATCGGCAGGTATGCGTAAGGCAAAAGGCCCAACAGGAATACGCCGGTTCCCTTCAGCGCGAGTCTGGCATCGAAAAGTTTCCTCCGCTCGACCAGGAACACAAAGATCCCACCAGCCGGTATGAGAAGTCCGCTGGTCAGATGGTGCGTGAGCGAGAGTCCCATCAAGAAGGCGCCCAAAAGGAGATACCTGTCCGTCCGCTGCTCCCTCCAGGCCAGCAAGACGTAGATAGTCAACGACTCGAAGAACGCGTTCAGAGTGTATACCTCGGCGATCACCGCCTGGCTCCAGAACGTCTGGCTGACGCCGAAAGCAAGCGCCCCGGCCGCCGCGGCGACCTTCTTACCGGTCAGCTTCACGGCTATGAGGTAGACCATTAACACCGCCAGCGCGGCGTAGACGGCGGAGGCGAGGTTCACCCTGTAGGCCACGTCCCCGACCGGCAGGTAGGTAAACAGCTTCCCGAGCATCACGTAAGTCGGATACCCCGTGTAGTCCGGGATGCCCAGGACAGCAGCCTTCACCTGCAAGACTGCCGCGTCGCGGAGATCCGGGAGGTCATAGTACAGGACCGTCGGCGCCAGGGTCTTCACGTACAAGGCGAAAACCAGAAGACTAACGGACGCTCCCGCCAACAAAGCCGGCGTTCTTCCCTGACCTATCCTCTTCAAAGCCGGCCGCATAGGCGAAAAAGAGTATCACATAGTGAAGTCTGGTTAGATGGACAATCTGAGGCTACGCTACGGGGTCTTCGCTCGTCTTACCTGCTTTGGATCCTGGCAGGTTAGTTCCCGTCGCTCTATTCCAACTCTACGAGATCCTGGCCGGCGTCAACGGCATCCTCATTGTCCACGAGGAACTTTGAGACCGTGCCGTCTTCCTCGGCCTTGACCTCGTGGAACGACTTCATCACTTCGATAAGGCCGACGGTGTCGCCCGCCGATACGTGTTCCCCCTCCTCGACGTAGTAATCGCTGTCCGGGTCCGGCCGGCGGTAGAAGGTGCCGGGCATCTGCGCTCTTATGGTCTTGTCGGCCAATGTTCTCTCCTCCTAGGAAATCTTCTGCTTTGCTCGTCCGAGCGGTTGGATCTCTATGCCGTTCTCCCCGAGTTTCCTTGCTATGGCCTCGGCAAGCCGGACGGCCCCAGGGGTATCCCCGTGAACACAAACGGAGTCCGAGGCGATTTCTACGTCTTTACCGCTCTCTGCCTTGACCTTGCCCTCTGTAACGGCCCGGACGACTCGCTCACCGACCTCCTCAGGGTCCAGCTCCTCGGTGACGCTGCGAGTGAAGACGATCTGTCCATCGTCGTTGTACTCGCGGTCGGCGTAGAACTCCGCTGCCACCGGCTGGTCCATCTTGCGCGCCAGTTCGTAGGTCACCGAAGCTCGCATGCAGAACAGAAAGAGATCGGGGTCAACTCGCTGGATGGCCTCGATGATCGCCCGCGATAGCTCCTCGTCACGGGCGGCGACCATGTAGAGTGAACCGTGAGGCTTCACGTGCTGGACTTCCATGTCGTAGTAGCGAGCGAACTCGCGCAGGGCCCCGAGCTGGTAGAGAAGCTCGTCGTGGATCTCATCCGGCGACACGTCTATCTCCCTGCGACCGAACCCGACCAGGTCCCGGTACCCCGGATGCACACCGACCGCGATACCGTGCTCCTTTGCGAGCGCCACGGTCTTACGCATCGTGGTCGGGTCTCCGGCGTGGAAGCCGCCCGCGACGTTGGCGGAGGAGATGTATTGCATCATCTCCTCGTCGAAGCCCATCTTCCAGGGGCCGAAGCTCTCTCCCATGTCACAGCTAATATCTATCCGCACCTTACTCACCTGCCTTCCCGGTCTAGCTCAACGCCTGCCGGATCTCCTCCATCTGCCGCCGCCGATCCTCGCGGGCCTTCAAGGCTTCTTCGAGATCCACTGAGCGGAATCGAGTCTTGTCGTTGGTCTTGGACTGGGCTAGCCTGTCGCGATCCACGCTTATGACGGTGCCTATGGTCGCGTAGCCGCCGCCGGTCACGGCGTCGTTCATCAGCACGATGGGCTCGACCCCGCCGGGGACCTGAATGGAGCCTATCGGGTACCCGAAGTCCACAACGTTAGCCTGGTCGGCCCCGGCTCCCGCCGGCTGCTCCCTCTCGACGAACTTCAACTCTCCGCCCCGGTACCGGTAGCCCACCCGGTCCGCGTCCGGGGTGACGGTCCACTCGGTATTCAGGAAAGTCTCCATGCTCTCCTCCGTGAGCCGGTAGCTGGCGAGACCGATAATGACCCGCAACTCCGTCTCTTTAGAGTAAGCGGGGATGTGGTCATCATCCACGCGCTTGCCGACGCGGCTGGAACGGTCTCCAGCCTCACCGATCTCCAGCTCGTCCCCCTCCTCCTTGAGCGCCCGGCCCTCTTTGCCGCCGAGACCGATCAGGGTGTACGTCGAACGGCTGTGCAGGAAGACTGGAACGTCTACTCCTCCGGCCACCGCCAGATAGGACCGGGCGCCGTTCTTTAGGTAGTCGAAGGTGAGTATGTCGCCCGCCTTCACCTGAAGCGTCTCCCAGGTCGGCGCCTCCTCTCCGTTTACCTTTGGTGGCAACTCCGCTCCGGTAACGGCGATAACGGTGTCCTCGGTGAACTCCAATTCGGGGCCGAAGTAGGTGATCTCAAGACCCGCGGCCCCCTCCTCGTTACCAACGAGGTAGTTGCCGACCTGGTAGGAGAACACGTCCATCGCCCCGGAGGGCGGCATCCCAATGGCGTACTCCCCGAAGCGGCCCGTGTCCTGGACGGTGGTGAGTAGACCGGGCTTGTTGACTTTAATCGCCATACAGGACTCCCAGGATCTCCTTGTTGTAACCGTGCGGGTCGGCGAGCGAGCGGTCCGGATGGAAAGTGAACTCCCGGACGCGGTACTCGAACGTTCCGTCCTCGACCCGAGACCTTATATCGTCGAACTCCTCCCGATCTATGCCGCGGTAGTTGAAGACGTCGCCGGGTTTCGGGAATACGATTGAATCTCGAAAGTCCTTTAGCCGCTGGCTCACGTCCAGGACCGGGGCCGGGGCGAGGCCGAAAAGTTGATAGCCGCCCGCCCCCTCTACCGAGTAGACGACCGCGAACCCGCCGCCGAAGCCGAAGGCTCGCTCGGGCGTGTAGGTACGGGGCCTCACGTATTTTGGCACCTCCACCTGCTCCTCGGGAGGAACGAGCTGGTAGCACCAGGGCAGTCCCGGAACGAACCCGATCATGGTCACCAGCCACGGTGAACCCAGGAGCGCGGCGATGAAGTCGTCCTTGTTGTCGTAGCCGTTTATGCGGGCCGAGTATTCGAGGTCGGTGGAATCCGGGTCCTGGTGCCGGTCGCGGAAGCGCAGTAGGGCCTCGTGCGTCCAGGGGTCCTCCATCAGGACCGGAACGTCCACGACGCGCGTACGCAACTCGAAGTCACCCACCTCTCCGGCTTCTTCGTCTATCTCCTTGAGCCGAGAGATCAGGTCGTCCGGATGAAGCTCGTCGGGGTCTATGCGGACCATGTACGAGGCGTTTGACGGGCAAATGTCCATTACTCCGGGGATATTCTCCTCCCGGAGCTTCTCGGTGATTGCCATCGCCCGGAAGTTGACCTTCAGGCTCATCGCCTCGGCAAGCTCTACGAAGACGAACTCGTCCCCGCCGTAGCTGTAACGGGGTTGAGGTAGATCGACCTCGGTTTTACTACTCATACTTTGCTCCCACCCACCTATTGTTTGACAATAGTGAAATACTATAGAGTCAGTACATCCTGGTCAACAGGTTGGGACCGTTGGATCTGGTGGAGAGCCGGGATATCTCCGGCGCCGAGAGGAGGACTTCTTGAACGTAGCCGCAATGACCCGTGTCGCCCTGATGGCCGCCGTCACCGCCATCGCCGCCCAGATAGCTATACCGTTGCCATTTTCACCCGTACCGTTCACTCTGCAGGTACTCGCGGTGATCCTCTCCGGGCTGTTGCTGGGACCGCGCTACGGGGCGCTCGCGCAGGCTATCTACGTGCTCGTCGGAGCCATCGGCGTCCCGGTCTTCGCGCAGTTCCACGGCGGACTCGGCGTCATACTCGGCCCCACGGGCGGCTACCTACTCTCCTACCCGATCGCCGCCGCCGTGGCCGGTCTTGCGGCACACGCCGCGACTAACGCCAACGCCGTCCGTCACCGGGCGCTGTGGGTCAGCTTCCTCTGGGGAGCGGTTGGTCTCGCTGCCATCTACGTCCTCGGGGCTACGTGGCTCTCGGTCGCGGCCCATCTTCCCTTCGCGGTGGCCGGCGTGCAGGGTGTGCTGCCGTTCGTGGTCTTCGACCTGATCAAAGTGGGCCTCGCAGCGCTTGTTGCGGTGGCGGCCGCTCCCGCCATCGCCGCGTCGCGGGCCTGATAAGTATAGAGATGCGGAGTTATCCGGCAAAAGGTTTCTAGGGAGGCTGAGGCACTGTGTTCGAGAAGATTCTGGTCGCCAATCGAGGAGAGATAGCGCTCCGCGTCATCCGGGCCTGCCAGGAGCTCGGGATACCGGCCGTCGCCGTCTACTCGGACGCCGACGCCGAAGCGCTCCACGTCCGCCACGCTGACGAATCCGTCAACATCGGCCCGCCGCCAGCAGGCAAGAGCTACCTGAAAGTGGAGGCACTGCTGGAAGCCGCCAAAGAGACTGGGGCTGATGCCATCCATCCCGGCTACGGGTTCCTGGCCGAAAACGCCTCGTTCGCGGCTGCTTGCCGGGACGCAAGTATAACCTTCATTGGTCCCTCGCCAGAGGCGATAGAGAAGATGGGCAACAAGTCCGCGGCCCGACATCTAGCGCGGGAGGCCAGCGTGCCGGTCGTGCCCGGTTCGGAGCAAACAGACTCTGCCGACGAGGCGATAACGACGGCGGAGGACATCGGCTACCCGGTGATGGTGAAGGCGTCGGCGGGTGGCGGTGGACGCGGCATACGAGTAGCAAATGATGAGGAGGAACTGCGCAAGGCCGTGCAGGTTGCCAGGAGAGAGGCCGAGTCCGCGTTCGGGGATGGCTCGCTCTACCTGGAGAAGCTGCTGGTTGGCCCGCGTCACGTGGAGGTGCAAGTGATCGGGGACCACGAGGGCAACGTCATCCACCTCTACGAACGCGAGTGCTCGATGCAGCGTCGCAGGCAGAAGGTGCTTGAGGAAGCTCCGTCTCCCGGCATAAGCTCCGAGACTCGCGAGGCAATGTGCGAGGCAGCCGTCCGGCTGGCGGAGAACGCGGGATACGCAAACGCCGGTACGGTCGAGTTCCTGGTGGACGAGGAACAGAACTTCTACTTTATCGAGATGAACACACGCATACAGGTCGAGCATCCGGTGACGGAGATGCTGACCGGCGTGGATCTGGTAAAAGAGCAGATCCGGGTCGCCGCTGGAGAACCTCTGAGCCTCACCCAGGAAGACGTCCCGATGGTCGGACACGCTATAGAGTTCCGCATCAACGCCGAGGACCCGGACAAAGATTTCATGCCCTCGCCCGGTGAGATCTCCTTCCTGGACGTGCCCGGTGGTCCCGGCGTGCGGGTGGACTCGGCGATCTACCAGGGCTACAAGATCCCACCATTCTACGATTCGATAGTCGGCAAGCTAATCGTCTGGGCCTTGACCCGCGACGAAGCCATAGCCCGCGCCCGCCGCGCTCTGCGCGAGTATCGGCTAGAAGGCATCAAGACGACGATTCCTCTTCACCTCCGCCTGCTGGAAGAGGACGCCTTTCGCTCCGGCGAGTATCACACTGGTTATCTGGAGGAGCTGTTAAGTAGCAAAAACTAGGGCACGGGCCACGCGGTCCTCTATATCGCAGCCTCCTGGCGCAGGTTGTTCACGGCTTCATCATCGTAGCCCAGCTCCGCGAGGATCTTTTCCGTGTGTTCGCCGAGGCCGGGGATGGGAGCCATCCTCGGCTCGACACCCTGCATCGTTACGGGCGGCAGCAGCGCTTGTAGAGGACCGGCCGGCGAGCCTACCTCCCTCCAGCGGTTGCGGGCTGCAAGCTGCGGGTGATCTACGAACTCCTGGACGGTGTTCATCCGCGCGTTGGCGATCCGGGCCGCATCCAGGCGCTCGATGATCCGGTCTGCGTCGAAGTCCCGAAAGACTTCCTCGATTATCGCGCGTAGCTCCTCGATGTTGGCGGATCTCTTCGAGTTGGAGTCGAACCGTGGATCTGTCGCAACCTCGGGATGTTCGAGGACCACCTCGCAGAAGCTGGCCCACTCCCGCTCGTTCTGGATGCCGAGGAAGACGGTCTTCCCGTCGCCAGCAGCGAACGGGCCGTACGGAGCGATGGCGGCGTGGCTGGCCCCGGTTCGTGGCGGCTGCGTTCCGCCATAGGCCGTGAAGTAGGCCGGAAAGCCCATCCACTCGCCTAGAGCCTCGAAGAGGGAGACTTCGAAAGCCGCTCCCTCCCCCGTCTTCTGCCGCGTGTATAGAGCGGTAAGGACACCCGTGTATGTATACATTCCGCAGGCTATGTCGGCGGCTGAGATACCGACCTTCGAGGGAGTTTCGGGCGTGCCGGTAATGGAGACAAGCCCGGTCTCGCACTGCAGAAGCAAGTCGTAAGCCTTCTTGTCCCGGTAAGGACCAGAGGAGCCATAACCGGAGATGTTGCAGACGATGAGCTGAGGAAAATCTTTTCTCAGCCTGTCAACTCCGAAGCCCAGCCGTTCGGTGGCGCCCGGCGCCAGGTTCTGGACGAATACGTCGGCATCGGCGAGTAACTTCTCCAGGATGTCTTTCGCCTCAGAGTGCTTGAGATCCAGCGTAAGCGACTCTTTGGAGCGGTTGAGCCACACGAAATGGCTCGCCAGCCCGTTGACCGTCTCGTCGTAGCCGCGGGCGAAGTCCCCGGCGCCGGGACGTTCTACCTTGATCACCCGCGCCCCGAGGTCGGCGAGTTGGCGGGTGGCGAACGGCGCGGCCACGGCCTGCTCCAGAGACACAACGGTTATCCCTTCGAGCGGCAGCACTAGAACGACCTCGGCAATCCGAGTACGTGCTCTCCTATATAGGAGAGGATGAGGTTAGTCGAGATGGGCGCTACCTGGAAGAGCCGCGTCTCCCGGAACTTGCGCTCCACGTCGTACTCGGCGTCGTAGCTGTAGCCGCCGTAGGTCTGCATCGCGGCGTTGGCGGCCTCCCAGGACGCGTCGGCGGCGAGTAGCAGGGCCATGTTTGCCTCGGCTCCGCAGGGCTCGCCCTTATCGAACATTTCGGCGGCCCGGTGGCGCATCAGGTCGGCGGCCTCGACGCTTATGTGCGAGCGGGCTATGGGGAACTGGATGCCCTGGTTTTGGCCTATGGACCGACCGAAAATTACGCGCTCCGTGGCGCGGCGGGTCGCGCGGTCCACGAACCATTTGCCGTTGCCGATGCATTCGGCGGCGATGAGGATGCGCTCGGCGTTCATGCCGTCGAGGATGTAGCGGAAGCCCTTGCCCTCCTCGCCGATCAGGGCGCTCGCCGGTATCTTTAGATCCTCGAAGACCAGCTCGTTGGTCTCGTTGTTGATCATGACGCGCCGGGGATTGACCGTGAGGCCGTTCCCTATGGCCTCGCGCAGGTCGAAGATAAACACGGAGAGCCCCTCGGATTTCCGTTTTACTTCGTCTAGTGGCGTGGTGCGGGCCAGGAGGATCATGTAGTCCGAGTGCTGCACGCGCGAGATGTAGATCTTTCGCCCGTTCACCACGTAGTGACCGCCGTCAGGGCTTCGCCTGGCGGTAGTGGTTAACTGCGTGGTATCGGTCCCGGCGTCCGGCTCTGTTACGCCGAAGGCCTGCAACCTCAGCTCACCGCTGGCTATCCTCGGCAGGTATTCGTTTTTCTGTGCCTCCGAACCGTGGCGGAGGAGGGTACCCATCGTGTAGACCTGGGCGTGGGCGGGCTGGGCGTTGCCACCGGAGCGGTTGATCTCTTCGAGGAT
>JBBPZZ010000165.1:0-6494 GCA_038198445.1 Rubrobacterales bacterium | reverse complement strand
TTCGAAGCGCTCAAAGGCACAAGCGGAGCAACGAGCGGAGCAACAGCCAAAGGCATAGGCATCTACGTGGGAGATGTGGAAGAGGAGGAGGGGAGGAAGAGCGCGGCGGAGTATGTGCTGGAGAGCATACCTGAGGTGGAGCGCTTCCTGGATAACCTCGCGCGTTGATGGGTTTGTTTGTGGCTTTCTTAGATCGGATTGAGAAAACCCGCTCGGAGACTTCTTAGCGGCTTTCTTGAGTGCGCCGAAGAAATCTTCCGGCGTGGGTACTGGTATCTCCAACCCCTTCTCGGTCTTTTGGCTTGGCTCGCCTTCTCGGACGAGCAGCTTGTCTCGTCTGTCTGTCATGGTGCCCCCCTTCTACTACCGCTTGCCGTGAAAGAATCACTCAAGGGTGCCCGCCTTAAGCTCAACCGGGCACGTAAGCATCTGAAAGTTCTCGGCAATGAGCCTGTCGCCTTCAACGCCAGCGAGCCGTACAGAATTGCCCACGAGCCAAACTCGGACGGCAGCGAGCACATCTTCCAGACGCAAGTTCTCAAGGAGCCGCCGCTTCTCGGTGTGATCATCGGAGACGCCCTCCAGAATATGCGTTCCGTCCTCGAACACCTCATTTGGGGATTGACCTTCAGAGATAAGGGAAGTGAGCCGTCGCGCTCTACCAGCTTCCCCATCTATCGTACTGTGAGAAGGACTTCTGGAGCGTCTCCAAGAAAACCGGTACCTACAGCACCGGAAGCGGAGCGCATAAGATCGGCGAAATCACCGACATTCACGTTCGGGCAGCTATCCACCATTTACAGCCGTACAAGACTGGGCACGACCAACTCTACTTTCTCAATGAACTTGCCCGCGTAGATAGGCACCAGAGCTTGCACGTGATCGGAGGAACGAATCGCACCGTGACCCAAGACTGGCGCAAGCGGGGCACCCGTGGCGACGCCGCCAAAGCCGATCTTGTCCAGACTAACGCCAAGCCGGACTCGCAATCGGGATATCATGTCTTTCGCATCGCGGCAATCCCAGAGGACTGGCGGCTCCACGTCGGCGTTGTCTTGGGGGACATCGTCCACAGCCTCCGAAGCGCCCTCGCGATTGCGCGCGGGTGAACCAAATCGTTGCCAGTAAGCGCCATTATCAGAAGCTTTCGCGGACGAGTGGGCGTCAGCATTACTTGTCGTATTTTTGGTTCCGGTAACACTCAGAGGCAGTGGCGGGTCGGGTGATCTAGTTGTGGGGGCTTAGGCCGTCGAGGAGCACGCCGAGGTACCGGTCGGTCTCGGCGTGGTCGTTGGCCCCCGAGCGAACAACGTACTCGATGCCGCACATCAGACGCCGGATATCGTCGGCTCCAATATCCGGTCGTATAGCGCCGGCGTTGTGCACACGCTCCAGCAAGCGGCCGACGGCGGCGAACAGCTCGACGCGAAGCTGTGAGGTCCGGGCACAGGCGCTCTCGCGGGACCCCAGGACCGTCGCGAGCCCGACGTCTTCAAGCAGGCAGTGCAATGCAAAGCGCAGCAAGCGCTCCAGGCCGTAGTGTCTGCCGCGGGGCGAGAACGCTCCCTGACTGTCGTCAGTCCGGAGAACCTGGCCAAGGCATCCGCAGCCGTCCTTGTCTTCCATGGTTCGAATCAAACCGCAAAGTCGGTCCGCTCATTCAGTGGGAATACGTTCGATGCACTGGCGGAGCGCGTCGTCGTCGTTGCTTATCTCGATGGGTACAAGAAGAATTGGAACGACGCGCGAATCTCATCCAACTTTGCTGCCCGGAAAGACGGTGTCGACGATGTGGCATTCACTGTCGCCGCGATTGATTTCCTCGCGAACAGCTACCAGGTCGACACATCTCGCGTCTTCCTGGTCGGGTTCTCCGCTGGCGGGGCGATGGTAATTCGTCTCGTGCACGAGATTCCGACGCGCGTGGCGGGGGCAGCGATCATCTCAGCAACTCAACCAGTGGCCGATAACTTCATGGTCACCGACAGCGAACCATCACCGCTTCCGATGGTCTTGTTTCATGGAACGGGAGACCCTCTCGTTCCGTACGAGGGCGGGATAGCCAGTCTGTGGGGGTTCCGGCCTCGTGGTCTCGGACTATCGGCACGACAGACCGCCGATTATTACGCCGAGCGTAATGGCATAACGGAGAGGCCGGAATCTCGCCGACTTGCAGGGTCGGCCGAATCCGGGAAAACATCAATCGAACGCACTGATTACCGCCAGGATGGGCACGAGCCCGTAACACAGTACACCGTACACGGAGGCGGCCATATCATCCCCAGTCCCAAGAAAGCCCCCTGGATTATGGGCCGATCTACCAGCAGCCTTGTGGCGGCGCAGGCCATAGACGAATTCTTCGACATCACGAGCTAGGTCGGAGAAAGGGTCGACGAGTGGATGGTACCGTGGTCCGCGCACACCAGCACGCCGCCGGAACGAGGGCCGGCACGCAGGAGAATGAAGCTCTCGGCCCGACGCCGCAGCGGCTTCACTACGAAGTTCTACGTTCAAAGCCGGGGACGACGACGTTGACGCGGACCCCGCCCGGGCCGACCTGGTTGGCAAGCCTCTTACTATGCGTCGTCATGGCGACTTTGGCCGCCGCGTAGGGCAACGAGGCATTGCCCGGAAGTTGTGCCTGCCCGGAGGTGACGTGGAGGATGACGCCAAAGTCTTGGACGAGCATGGATGGTATCCCAAAACAACTTCGGCTCAGGCTTTCCCAAACCTCACCGAGCGGGAACATGAGATCCTCTCGCTCATCGCCGGAGGCTACACTAACACCGCCATCGCCTCTCGGCTGTACCTCAGCTCCAAGACGGTTTCTAACTACGTCTCCAGTATCTTTAGCAGATTAGACAGACTCTTCTAGCTTCGCAGCCCTAAAGATCACACTAATCGTTCCTGCCTCCCGTCGAGGTGGTAAGAAATACCAAAACAATCTATATAGTATCACGATATATCGTGATATACTGCTAGAAGAGACCAACACGCGGAAGCGGAAATGGAGGCGAGATGTACGGTTGGGGCAGGATGGGTTACATGGGCAGGCGGCGGGGGTCTCCGATGATAGTGGTGGGTCTGGTAATTGCGGGGATGCTCTTGTTCGCCGTGGCGGGTCCGTTCCACTTCCTTCCGTTTTTCTTGCTTTTCTGGCTGGTTCCTTTCGTGTTGGCGCCGGCAATTGGGTCTTCCGTGAGGGGTGCGGGAAGAATGTTGGAGAGACGTGGGCCGGTGGATGGGGAGCGCAAGGAGAAGGAACTTCTTGAGGCGCTTGCGCGGTGCGGTGAGGTCACGCCCGCGCGGGCGGCGCTGGAGACTTCGCTAAGCGTATCCGAAGCGGACCGGCTGCTCTCTGAACTGGCGAAGGCCGGACACATAGAGGTGCGCGCCCGCGAAGGCAGGTTGGGGTATTCGCTCTGGGAACACGACCGTCGCAAGCTAACAGATTAACCGAAACCGTGAAGGATCTATTCAAGGAGGTAGAGGATATGTTTGGACGTCGTATGAAGCGTGGGCCATTCGGACCGGGGCCGTGGGGAGGGTTTGGACACGACTCGAGGAGCCGGGGACGCATGTTCGAGAAGGGGGACTTGAAGTACGTCATCCTGGACTTACTTGCGGAGAAGCCCTCTCACGGGTACGAGGTGATCCGGGCTCTGGAAGAGAAGTTCCGCGGGTTCTATTCTCCCAGTCCCGGTTCAGTCTACCCTACGCTGCAACTCCTGGAGGACCTGGGCTACGTGAGCGCCACGCAGCGGGACGGCAAGAAAACCTACGAAGTTACGGCCGAGGGACGCAAGTTCCTGGAGGAAAACCGAAGCTCCGTCGAGGGTATCTGGAGCCGGGTCGGTGGAGGCTGGGACCCAGAGTTCGGGGCCGAACTGCACGAGATGAGGGGTGAGATCTCGGGCCTCGGCAAGCTCTTTGGACGCGAGATGCACGGAGGGCGGCTAAACAAGGATAAGCTGCGCCGCATCCGGGAGGTAATCTCTGGCGCCGCGCGCCAGATCGAGGACATCCTGGAGGAGTGGGATGATGCAGGAGGAGCCAGCGTCTAGCCTGAAAATACTGGAAGCATCCGGATAGCTGATAGTGTGGTCACTTTCCGCTCCTTATTAGATAGGGGATTACGGAGGTTCTTCAGTAGAATTAATTGGAGAGCATCGAAACCAGGCTGACCAGAGAAAGGCTCCGGATCATGTGCGGAAGATACACGCTCGCTACCCCGGTAGACGAGTTGGCGCGGCAGTTCGAGATCGGTGAACATCCTGCTTCGGTCCCGCCGAGCTACAACGTCGCGCCTACTCAGAACATCGTCGCCGTAGTAGCCGATGGCGGAAGGAGGAAGCTGGAGATGCTCCGCTGGGGTCTCGTTCCATCCTGGGCAGGGGACCCGACAATTGGCTCCCGCATGATAAACGCACGTTCGGAGACCGCGGCGGAGAAGCCTTCTTTCAGGAGAGCTTTCAAGAACCAGCGGTGTTTAATCCTTGCGGACGGTTTCTACGAGTGGCGGAGGACGGAGAGCGGCAAGCAACCGTATTACATCAAGATGAAAGACGAACTCCCTTTCGCCTTCGCCGGACTCTGGGAGAACTGGAATAGAGGTGAAGATGAGGTCCGCTCCTGTGCCATCCTCACCACGGAGCCCAACGGCCTCATGCGCGGGCTCCACAACCGGATGCCCGTTATCCTTCCTCAAGAAAACTACGAACTTTGGCTGGACACCGGCTTCGACGAGCGGGAGACGCTCAGATCCATCCTGGAGCCCTATCCGGCTGGAGAGATGGAAGCATATCCCGTGAGCCGCGCCGTGAACAACCCATCGAACGACAGTCCAGGCTGCATAGAGCCCGCGGCGTAAGAAGGGCCGCCGGAAGATCCATAGTACCCTCCAGGCCGTATAACAGAGGATGCGGTTCTTATTTCAGGAGGATTCCATGCGGAGGCTCGGCCTCGTATTCATGAGTATATTTTTCGCACTCGCCGTCGTGGCGTGTGGCGGTAAAGATACGGTAGACAAGGCGACGGGGGAGACGAAGGGAGCTTCGAACGCCCCTGCGAAGGCCAAAGCGGAACACACCGCCCAGGATACGACCGCGATGGAGGAGACTACCATCGAGCAGGCGCTTACTCCGTCGAAGGCCAAGATCGGGCCGAAGGAGATCACGAACATGACTCCGGCCGATGGAAAACAGCCGGACCCGGCCCGACCGGTGCCGAAAGACCCGCCGAAGGGGGTAAAGACCTACCCGGCGACGACGAACAGGAGTGTGGAGGGGAAGATCGATTACAAGCGGCATCCTCCGACGAACGGGGACCACGCGCCCATCTGGCAGAACTGCGGATTCTATTCCAAACCCATAGACGACAGGACCGCCGTGCATAGCATGGATCACGGGGTAGTCTGGATCACTTACCGACCGAACCTCCCGGAGAACCAGGTCCGGACGCTGCGCGGTTACGGTGACGAGAACTACGTGATAGTGAGCCCGTACCCCGGACTGCCCTCGCCCGTGGTAGTCACCGCCTGGAGGAATCAGCTCAAGCTCAAGAACGCGACTGACCCGCGCCTCCGGCGGTTCGTGGACCAGTTCAGGATCAGTGAGATAGCTCCTCTCTCCGGCAACCGCTGCATCGGCGGCGTGGGAGACCCCGAGTAGCGGCGTTTACACGGCGGTGGGCGTCTGTAAGAATGTGCTCACCGCTATTTACAGAGGGAGAGGTCCGGACAATGGAAACCAACCGCGGCAGCGAGGGCATCCTCTCGCAAGCGTTGACGGAGAAGCGCGAGGAAATCGTCGAGCTTCTGAAGCAGGCGTACTTCATGGAGCTAGAGACAGTCATAAACTACGTCACCAACTCGACCAACCCCGACGGTATCCGCGCCCAGCAGGTCAAGGAGGCGCTCCAGCCGGATATCCAGGAGGAGCTTGGACACGCGCAGGACTTCGCGGCGCGTATCAAGGAGTTGTACGGGGTGGTCCCGGGATCTCTGGAGTTCGAGGCCGCGCAGCCTTTCTTGCAGCCGCCGGAGAACCAGGTAGATATCGTCCACGTCATCAAGGGCGTGATCGCGGCCGAACGTGGCGCTATCGAGCACTACACCCGCATCATCGAGGTGACGGAGGGTGTGGATCAGGTGACGCAGGACATGGCCATCGATATCCTGCGCGACGAGCAGGGTCACATGCGCCTCTTCGAGGGCTTCCTCAAGGAGTACGCCGCCGAAGGTAAAGCCTAGAGCTTAACGCCAGCCGAGCGTCGCCAGGTCCAGCTTCCCGGCCTCCTCTTCGGAGAGCGTCCATCCTAGAGAGCCCACGTTCTGGCGGGCCTGCTGCTCGTTCTTCGCGCCGGGGATGGGGAGCGTGTTCTGGTGCGTGATGAGCCAGTTCAGGGCGACCTGGGCCGGCTCTTTCTCGTGAGCCGCGCCGATCCCACGAAGGATCTCCACCACCGGCTCAACCTTCTTCAGGTTCCTCTCGCCG
>JBBPZZ010000164.1:0-27736 GCA_038198445.1 Rubrobacterales bacterium | reverse complement strand
CTGGAAGAACGGCCAGGTTTTGGAAGCCCCGTCCGGCGATGTAGTATCGGTGTGGTGTCCAGGAAAGGAGAGTGGCGTGGAGCGTCCATCGAACATGATCAACCTGGGAGACATCCTGGATCAGGAATGGGGCGAAGGCCGCTGCCGCATCCGGCGTCGCGACCTGGGCCGGGCGTCGGGAAGCGTAGATGTGGGCCTGAAACACATAGTCGTCTACGCCGGATGCCAGTCCTATCCCGAGCACGCGCACACCGCCGAGGAGGAGATCTTCTACGTCCTGCGAGGCCGCGGAACCTTGCTTCAGGACGGAGAACGCATCCCGGTCGAGGCGGGTGATGTTGTCTGTTACCCGTCAGGCACGGGCATCTCCCACACCTTTCTGGCTGACAGGGACGAAGAGCTGGAGTATCTGGCCTTCGGCGAACGCGACCCGGACGACGTGACCTTCTATCCTCGCTCGGGCAAGGTTCTGATCCGGGCGCTCAGGGAACAGGCTCTCGGCCCGTCGAAGGCTCTCGGCCTCGTCGGGCGTTTGGAGGAGACAGACTACTGGGAAGACGAGCGATAAAGGTCCCGCGCCAATATAATCTGGCTCTATGAACTCGATTCTCGAAAAGGCGCGCCTCTCGGCGGCGATACTTGCCGCCCGTTCGGCGCAACTCGCGAGCCGGACGCTCAAGACCGGCGGCGGCTCGACGATGCCGGGGGTGGTGGCCCGGAAGGTGGACCCGAACGTCCTCACCAAGCTCTCGCGGCGGCTCCCACTCGGCTCGGCGGCCATTACCGGCACCAACGGCAAGACGACCACGACCCGGATGGTCTCGAAAATCCTCCAGAGGGCGGGAGTCAGCGCCGTCAACAACTCGACCGGGGCGAACCTCGTGACCGGCGTGACCGCCGCGCTTGTCTCGGATTCGAGCCCCGCCGGGAAGCCCACCTCGAAGATGGGGCTCTTCGAGGTGGACGAGGCGAGCGTGCCGAAGGTGGCCGCCGAGGCGGACCTGAAGCTGCTCGCGGTGCTCAACCTGTTCCGGGACCAGCTCGACCGCTACGGAGAACTGGCTTATACCGGAAAGGTCATCGCCTCGGCCTTCGACGATCTCCCGTCGGACGGCAGAGTAATCCTGAACGCAGACGACCCGCTCGTGGCGAGCCTCGGGCGGCAGGCCCATAACCCCATCTACTACGGCGTGGACGAGCCGAGTCTCGATACCGGACGACTACAGCACGTGGCCGACTCGAAAGACTGTCCGGCCTGCGGGACCGCCCTCGTCTACGAGGACGTGTACATGGGACACGTCGGGGTCTACGACTGCCGGAACTGCGATTTCGGCCGGCCGGAGCTCGATTACCGGGCGAGCCGGGTGCGCCTGGAGGGCGCCCGAGGGTCGAGTTTCCTTCTTTCTACTCCTTCCGGCGAGACGGAAGCCCGGATAGGAATACCGGGTCTCTACAACGTCTACAACGCGCTCGCCGCCGCCGCCGTGGCCGGAGAGGCTGGGGTTGGCCTGGACGACATCGTGCGTGGTCTGGCGGAGTTCGGCGGGGCGTTCGGGCGGGTCGAACGGGTGCGGGCGGGGGAGAAGGAAGCATTCCTGCTCCTCATCAAAAACCCGGTGGGGTTCAACGAGATCCTTCGCACCTTCGTCACCGGCGCGGACGCGAGGAACGTCCTGATCGCCATAAACGACAACGACGCCGACGGCCGGGACGTCTCCTGGCTGTGGGACGTGGACTTCGAGATGCTGGCCGACGCCCGCGCCGAGGGCCGGACGAACGGACTGCCGCCCTTCATGGTCAGCGGCATCCGGGCCGGAGACATGGCCGTGCGCCTGAAGTACGCCGAGCTTCCGGTTGGAGAAGTTATCCCGGACCCCGAGAAGGCTATAAAGACCGCGCTCGACGCGACCCCGCCGGGCGAGACGCTGTACGTGCTGCCGACCTACACGGCGATGTTGGAGATCCGGAAGACCCTTAGCGAGCTTGGCTATACACACCCGTTCTGGGAGGACAAATGAGGCTTACGATCCACCACCTCTACGCCGACATGATGAACCTCTACGGAGACCGGGGGAACGTCATCTCCATAAAGAAGCGCTGCGAATGGCGCGGCATCCCGGTGGAGGTCGTGGACGTGGGACTGGGGGAGAAAGTTCATCCGACCGGCTGCGACATCTTCCTCTTCGGCGGCGGACAGGACAGGGAGCAGGCGTTGCTTGCGGACGACCTCTCGGGATCGAAAGGCGCGGATTTGCGGGCCGTCGTCGAGGACGGGGGCGTGGTCCTCGGCGTATGCGGCGGCTATCAGCTCATGGGTCACTACTACGAGACGCCCGAGGGGGAGAAACTGCCGGGGGTTGGGATCTTCGACCTGCACACCGAGCCGCGCAAGCCGGACGAGGCGCGCTTGATCGGAAACGTTTTGGTCCGGGTGCGCGCTCCCGAAACCGATGAGTCGCGGGAGATCGTGGGCTTCGAGAACCACGGCGGACGCACTTATCTGGGCGACACGGAGCCTCTGGGACGTATCGTCGCCGGCTACGGGAACAACGGCGAGGATGGCACCGAAGGTGCCCACCGCCTCAATGCTTATGGGACGTACCTGCACGGCTCGCTCCTGCCGAAGAACCCGTGGCTTACGGATCAACTCATCCTGAACGCCCTCCGGCGGACGGATGATTCGTTCGACCTCGAACCTCTCGATGACGCCGTGGAGCGATCCGCGTTCGAGTCGGTGTCGAAGCGAGTGGCCGGTCGAAGGTAAGGTTGGAGTGGGATCTTTTGCGAATGGGAAGACGATGCTCTCCGTCGAATACAACGTCCGACCTTACCTCTACCACGGGCCTGCGACGCGCGGACGGTTCGAGCTTCCCCGCCGGCGACCTGCCGAGCGCGCGGGTATCCTTCGGCTCCGCGTGCGGTTGAGGACACTCTGAAACCTGCCCGGATTTAGGATGCCTGGTCCCGGCGTCCCCGCGGCTGTTTGGTCGGCAATCTGCAATCATGCCCGCCGCTGGCGCCGAGAGGTTCGGCGTGGTCCGCAATGCACGAAAAGTCACCCCATTAAAGTTCCTGAGCCTTCGTGACGATATGAAGTGTGGAGAGACCGTGTTTGGATTACGTGAAATGGGTAATCCGATGCATGTTCAGACACGTACAGAACAGGTAAAATACCGGGACGTAAGGTGGGCCAGACAGGTTGCTTCAGTTCGATATGACTGAACTATTCAAGCAAAATGGGGACGGATACCGCCATCTGGTGGAAAGAGTACCCGCGATCACTTACATACAGAGACTCGGCGAGCCCAACCGTACGATATACGTGAGCCCGCAGGTCGAGACGGTGCTGGGTTACAGCCCGAGCGATCTAATCGGCGAGGCTAGACTCTGGGTAGAGATGGTCCACCCCGAAGACCTCCAGCGCGTGCTCGCGGAAGTCGCCCGCGCCCTGGATACCGGCGAGCCTTTCAGGGCCGAGTACCGGCAGCTCGCGAAGGATGGGCGTGTCGTGTGGGTCCGGGACGAGGCAACGGTGGCGCTGGACGAAGCGGGCGACCAACGGTTCTGGATCGGCGTCATAATCGACGATACGCAGAGGAGACAGTCGGAAGAAGCATTGCGCTTCGAAACGTCGCGGCTCACCACCCTGATCGAGAACCTGCAAGCCGGCGTTCTCGTCGAAGACGACTCGCGGCGTATCAGGCATGTCAACCAGGAGTTTTGCGCGATGTTCGGCATAAGCGCCTCGCCGCAAGCCCTTGTCGGGACAAACTGCTCTGACTTCGCCGGGGAGATCAAGGGACTATTCGCGGACCCGGAGGACTTCGCGCGGCGTAGCGAGGAGATACTCGATGAACGGCGTACGGTTACCGGACAAGAGCTTCTCCTCACCGACGGGCGCGTATTCGAGCGTGATTACGTGCCGATCTTCGTCGA
Source organism: Rubrobacterales bacterium (assembly GCA_038198445.1). Lineage (GTDB taxonomy): Bacteria > Actinomycetota > Rubrobacteria > Rubrobacterales > Rubrobacteraceae > JACDDK01. The sequence continues at coordinate 23,800 of JBBPZZ010000164.1, read as the reverse complement.
AGCGGAATACCTGGGTCACCTCTGGCAATACAAGGACATCACCGAGCGCAAGCGGACGGAAACGAAATACCGGGAGACGGAAGCCAAGTACCGGACCCTCATAGAGCAGGTACCGGCCATTATCTATATCGAGGACTCCGAAACGGGCGCCACGTTATACGACAGCCCGCAGATCGAAGAGATACTCGGCTATCCCCGGGACATTTGCGTAGAAGACCCTTTCTACTGGGACAAGATACTGCATCCCGATGACCGTCAGCAAGTAAGGGTCAAGGAAATCAAATCCGAGGCAGACGAGGGTTTCAGTATGGAGTACCGCGTCGTGGCCCAAGACGGCCGGATCGTGTGGCTTCAGGATGATGCCGTGCTGGTACGTGACGAGAAAGGCCAACACCATTTCTGGCATGGGGTGATCTTTGACGTCACCGAGCGCAAGCGATCCGAGGAAGAGATGCTCAAGACGGAGCAGCGTTTTCGTAGTGCGTTCGAGAACGCTTCCACGGGTGCGGCGCTACTCGACCTTGGCAACAACTATCTTCGCGTGAACCAGGCTTTCTGTGAGATGCTTGGATACCCAGAAGAGGAGTTGCTCTCTAAGAGATCATTCGAAGTTACCCATCCCGACGACTTTGAAGATAGCCGAGGTCGCACCGAGCGACTGCTTTCAGGAGAGGCCGAGGTAATGAGCCTTGAGAAGCGCTACTTACGTAAGGATGGGCAGGTAGTGTGGGCGATCTCGGACGTCTCTCTGGTGTGCGATTCAGACGGTAATCCGGATCACTTTATCGCCCATTATCAAAACGTCACCGAACGCAAGCGCGTCGAAGAGGAACTGCGGGAGAATGAGAGACGATATCGTCGTCAGGCGACGGAGTTGAGTCTCCTGGATACAGTGCGTACCGCGTTGGCGCGGGAGTTGGAGCTCTCCGAGGTCTTTCGTACGGTCGTCGAGGCTATCGCCGGGACCTACGGATACGCGCTGGTGAGCGCCTACTTGCTCAAGGGCGAAGAGTTGGTGCTCCAGCATCAGGTGGGGTACGGACAGGTGATCGAGCGGGTCTCCACGGATAAGGGCGTCATGGGACGCGTGGCGCGCACGGGCCGGCCCGTATTGCTCGAAGACGTGAGTACGGACCCCGCCTTCCTGGGCGCCATCGGCGGCATAGTCTCCGAGGTCTGCGTTCCCCTGTGCGATGAAGGCCGGGTCGTTGGCACCCTGAACGTGGAGAGCACGGAAGGCGTGGAGCTTACGGAAGACGACCTGCGGCTGATGAACGCGCTCGGCGAGCACGTAAATATCGCCATAAACCGGTCGCGGCTCTATACCAGGATGCGGGAGAGCGAGGAGCGGTATCGCACGCTGGTGCAGTACGGCGCGGATATCATAAGCATCCTGGAGGTCGACGGCACCATCCGCTACGAGAGTCCGGCCGCCGAACGGGTGCTGGGCTACCGGCCCGAAGACATGGTCGGGACCAACGGATTTAGCTATCTGCACCCGGACGATTTCGAGAGGGTGCTGGAGCTCTTCGTCGAGGGCATAGAGACCAACCTACCCACCGCGACGGAAGAGGTCCGGTTCCGGGCCGCGGATGGCTCCTGGCGCTATCTGGAGATGACCGGCGTCAACCGGTTGGACGACCCAGACGTGGAAGGGATCATTATCTCCTCCCACGACATCACCGAGCGCAAGTTCGCGGAGGAGGCCTTGCGGAGGAACGAGGCCGGTCTTGCCGAGGCGCAGCGTATGGCCCAACTCGGCAACTGGGCGTGGAACGTGAAGACCGGAGAGGTGCATTGGTCTGACGAGACTTTTCGGATCTACAACTATGAACCCCAAGAGATCGTGCCGACTTTCGATAAGTTGATGGATATGGTGCATCCAGACGACAAGGAGATGGTCAGGGGGAGAATCGACGCGGCGCTATACGAAGGCAAGCCATACGATTTCGAGCATCGCATAGTCAGGAGAGACGGCGAGGTGCGTGTGGTTCACCGCCGGGCCGAGGTAGTCTTCGACGAAAAAAACGAACCCTGGCGGATGATCGGCACCGTCCACGACATAACCGAGCGCAAGCGGGCACAGAGGGCGCTCCAGGAATCGGAGGCGCGGCTTCGCACGGTGGTCGAAAGCCTGGGCGAGGGGTTGCTGATCACCGACCCACGCGACGTCGTCTTGTACGTTAACTCCCGCCTTGCGGAGTTGACCGGCTACACCGAAGAGGAGATGCTCGGCCGTCCGGCCTATGAGCTACTCCTGCCGCCCGAGCAGTGGCCGGAGATGCTTCGCCGCGATAAAGAACGGATGGAGGGCCTCTCCGAGCGCTACGAGGTTCATCTCAGACGGAAGGACGGCAGTTTCTTCTGGGCCGAGATAAACGCGACCCCCTACCGCGAGGCCTCGGGCGAGATAGTCGGTACGCTCGGCGCCATAGCCGACATAACCGAGCGCCGGCGCACCGAGCACGCTCTCGCGGAGAGCGAAGAGCGCTTCAGGCAACTCTTCGAGCAGTCGGTGGATGCCGTGTTCGTACACGATGAGAAGGGTCGCCTGGTTGACTGCAACTCCCAGGCTTGCCGCCTGCTCGGCTACAGTCGCGAGGAGCTGTTGGACCTCACCGTGTGGGATTTGTCTCAAAGTATGCTGACCGAGGAGGAACGGGCACAAAAACGGAGTAACGGCGGCACGCTCTGGCAGAACGTGCTAGCCGGGGAGCCGGGAGAGCTCGCGTTCGGTCACGAGGAGGTGAATCGGCGCAAAGACGGCACGACCTTCCCGGTGGAGGTGCGGGTTGGTTCCGTGGACTATGGAGGCCGCCGGATGATACTCGCCTCGGTTCGGGACATAACGGAGCGCAAGACGTTCGAGGCGCAGTTGACCTATCAGGCGCTCCACGATTCATTGACCGACCTGCCGAATAGAGCCCTGTTCCTGGACCGCCTGAAACAAGGCCTGGCCCAGACGAGACGTCACGAGGAAGTCATGGTGGCGGTGCTGTTCATGGACCTGGACAACTTCAAGAACGTCAACGACAGTATGGGACACGAGGTGGGGGACGAGTTGCTCCGGGCGGTCGCCAGCCGCGTCCAGGGATGCATGCGTCCCGGAGACACCGCGGCCCGGCTCGGCGGAGACGAGTTCGCCGTTTTGCTCGAAGACGTCAAGAACATCAGGGACGCCGTCTGGATCGCGGAGAGGATCATCGACGGCCTACAGGCTCCTTTCAACCTCAGAGGACAGGAAGTGTTCGTCACGACGAGCATCGGTATCTCCCTGAGCGCCTCCGGCCAGGACCGGGCCAACGCCATGCTGCGCGACGCCGACCTTGCCATGTACAAGGCCAAAGAGAAGGGGAAAGCTAACTACGAGGTGTTCGACCCGGTCATGTACCAGCAGATTATGGAGCGTCTGGAACTGGAGAGAGGGCTCCGCCGCGCCATAGACCAGGACGAGTTCGTGATCCACTACCAGCCGAAAGTCTCGCTGGAGACCGGCAGGATGATAGGCGTCGAAGCCCTGGTACGCTGGGAGCATCCGGAGCGAGGTCTCGTACCTCCGGAGGCGTTCGTGCCGGTCGCGGAGGAGACCGGCTTGATAATACCGATTGGCCGTTGGGCGCTGGAAGAGGCCTGCCGGCAGGCGAGCGAGTGGCGAGAGCATCACCCAAACGATCTCTTTCAGATAGTAAGCGTGAATGTTTCGGCGAGCCAGCTCCAACTCCCCGATCTGTACGAAGACGTCGGCTCGATCCTGGAGAAGACGGGGCTGGACCCGGGCAGCCTGACCCTGGAGATCACGGAGAGCGTCGTCATGAGTGAGGCGTCATCCAACATCGCGATGCTCGACGAGCTCCGGAACCTGGGCATAAAATTCGCCATAGACGACTTCGGCACCGGCTACTCCTCGCTTGCCTATCTGAAGCGCTTCCCGGTCTCCTACCTAAAGATAGACCGCTCGTTCGTCGACGAACTAAGGGAAGACCCCGAGGATACGGCGGTCGTCGCGGGTATGATAGCGTTGGCCCATACGCTGGGTATGCAGGTCATAGCGGAGGGAATAGAGACCTCCGAGCAACTGAGGATCCTGCGGGAACTGGACTGTGACATTGCCCAGGGACACTACTTCTCGGAGGCGCTCGCCCGCGAGGCGCTCTCGGACTTCCTGGCGGCGGATTCGCAATGGTAGCATTGCTCTACTCTGTTGGACTGATTTAGAAGCTCTCAGTCGACGGCCGCAGGTCCAGCTCCAGCGTCCAGGTTGTCGGATGCTGTTTGTGGAGTTGCCAGTAGGACTCGGCGATTGCGTCGGGAGAGAGCATGGTGTCCTCGTCACGGTCTGGTGACATATCGCGCGCACGGGGGGTGTCGATCTGGCCGTCTATGACGACATGCGCGATGTGGATACCCCGCGGCCCGAACTCCCGCGCCATCGACTGCGCCAGCGCCCGCAACCCGAACTTGCCGACCGCGAGCGCCGAGAACTTTGCCGAGCCTCGCAGAGAAGCCGTAGCCCCGGTAAGGAGTATAGTGCCGCGCCCGGCTTCGACCATCGCGGGCAATACCTGCTGGGCCGCGTAGAAGGCTCCAGCGCAGTTGGCCTTGAAGCATTCCTCGAACTTTTCCGGCGAGAGGTCCAGGATGCCGCCCATCTGGAAGGCTCCGGCGTTGTAGACGCATACCTCCGGAGCGCCTAGCTCGCTCCGCACCTGCTCGAAGGCTGACGCCACAGAGGCCGGGTCGGTAGCGTCGGTGGAGACAAATAGTGTCTTGCCACCGGCGTCTTCGATCCCGCGACGCGCGTCCGCGACGCTCTCTTCGCGGCGCGCCAGCAACGCCACCGCGAAACCCTCGTCCGCGAAGCGCCGCGCTACCGCCGTTCCGAGCCCCGGTCCCACTCCGAGGACTGCCGCTACCTTACCGTTCATACGCTGCTCCTCTCTCTATCGGCCCATACGTTGCCCGCCGGGAACTCGAACTCGTCGAGGGATTCCAGTTTCATCTCGATGCTGTAGCCGGGAGCGGTCGGGGGCATGTAGCGGCCGTTCTCGATGTTCACCGGGTCGAGGAAGTGCTCGTGCAGGTGATCCACGTATTCCAGGATGCGATGCTCCAGCGAGGCGCTCACGTAGATGTAGTCGAAGATGGAGAGGTGCTGGACGTACTCGCAGAGTCCGACGCCACCCGCGTGCGGGCAGACTGGCACGCCGAACTTGGCGGCCATCAGGAGCACGGCGAGGACTTCGTTGACGCCGCCGAGTCGGCAGGAGTCTATCTGGCAGAAGCTAATGGCGTTCGCCTGGAGGAGCTGCTTGAAGATGACGCGGTTCTGGCAGTGTTCGCCGGTGGCGACACCTATTGGTCCGACGGCGCGGGCTATGGTGGCGTGTCCGAGCACGTCGTCGGGGCTGGTTGGCTCCTCGATCCAGTACGGGTCGAACTGCGAGAGGCGCTGCATGTTGGCGATTGCCTCGGGTACGTCCCATACCTGGTTCGCGTCCATCATCAGCCTGCGGTCGGCGCCGATCTCCTCCCGGATCAAAGCCGCCCGCCGCGCGTCGTCCTCCAGGTCCGCGCCAACTTTCATCTTGAAGTGCGTCCAGCCCGCCTCGACCGCCTCGCGGCACAACCGGCGGAGCTTCTCGTCCGAGTAGCCGAGCCATCCGGCGCTCGTGGTGTACGCTGGAAAGCCGTCCCCGAGCATCTCGGCCTCGCGGGCGGCTTTCGTTGCCGCGTTGCGCTCCAGGATCTCCAGAGCTTCCTCGGGCGTCAGGGCGTCGGTTATATAACGGAAATCTATGCAGCGGACGATCTCCTCCGGGCTCATGTCCACGAGGAGTTTCCAAAGTGGTTTGCCTTCCCTCTTGGCGTAGAGGTCCCAGACGGCGTTCACTATCGCCGCCGTCGCCAGGTGGATGACGCCTTTTTCGGGACCGACCCACCGGAGTTGACTGTCGCCGGTCATGTGGCCCCAGAAAGCACCCATGTCTTGCGTGAACTCCTCCAGGGTCTTTCCGAGGACGAGTGGAGCAAGAGAGTTTATGGCGGCGACACACAGCTCGTTACCGCGACCGATGGTGAAGGTCATGCCGTGGCCTTCGAGGTCGGTGTCGGTCTTCAGGGTCACGTAGGCCGCCGAGTAATCCGGGGCCTGGTTCATGGCGTCCGAGCCGTCCAGGTTCTCGGAGGTCGGGAACCGGATGTCGCGTGCTACAACGTCGGTTATCGTGATCGGCATTTTTCCTCCCTATATTGGTTTGCGGACGAGGACCCAGAGCCAGGTCTCTTCGTCGTCTCCAGCGCCGCGTCCGGTGCGGGGCTCGGCGGCATGGATCCCGAACCCGGCGTCGCGGAGCATCTTTACGTTGGCCTCTCTGCCGTAGTGGCTCCAGCGCATGGCCGCGCCCCAGCCTTCCCAGTCGGGGTCCTCGCCCTCGAAGTCCGTCATGGTCAGGGTTGCCAGGAAGAGGCCGCCGCGCTTTAGCCAGCGATAAATACCGGCCAGCAATCTTGGGTGATCCTGGCGGGGAACGTGGATGATGGAGTGCAGGGCGACGACCGCGTCGAAGCTGTCCGGGGGGAAGTCGAGTTCGGTCATATCCGACTTTATGAAAGTTGCGCCGGGGGCGAACCGCCGCGCGAGATCCAGTTGTCTCGACGAGAGATCCACGCCGGTCACGGAGAATCCCCGCTCTGAGAGCCAGCGCGTCGCCGGTACGCCCGCGCCGCATCCGAGGTCGAGCATTTTTGCGCCGGGCGGCAGGTCGCGTGCCAGTTCTTCGAGGGCCTGGAGCGTTAGCGGGTCTTCGGGATCTTTGGTGGACAGGTAGGATTCGGCCATCCGGTCATAGCCGAGCTCAACGATCCGGTTGTGGTCGCCGCTCACCGGGCGGTCATGCCGCCGTCCACGACCATGCACGCGCCGACCACCGAGCCGGACTCGTCGGAGGCCAGGTAGGCGGCCATCGCGGCGATCTCCTCCGGTTGCACGAAGCGTCCGTGCGGCTGGCGGGCCTCCATCCTGACCCGCGCCTCCTCGGGGTCGTCGTAGCCGGAGGTTATCCGGTCTATCCAGGGCGTGTCCACGGTTCCCGGCGCTATGCAGTTCACCCTCACGCCTTCCTCGATGTGGTCGATAGCGGAGGCTCGCGTCATGGCGAGGATCGCCCCCTTCGCCGCGCAGTAGATGGCCCGGTCGTTGAGGCCGACGAGTGCCGCGATGGAGGACATGTTGACGACCGACCCCCCGCCCGACTCCCGGATGGCCGGGATGGCGTACTTCATGCCGAGGAAGGTCCCGCGCACGCACACGTCCATCATCATGTCGTAGTCTTCTTCGGCGGTGTCGGGAGCGGTCGCGGCCATGCCCACGCCGGCGTTGTTGACCATCACGTCCAGACCGTCCCACTCACTGGCGACGCGGGAGATGAGGGCTTCCATGTCGGCGGCGCGGGTTACGTCCGCCTGGTGGACCAGGGTCTCTCCATCTAGCTCCGATGCGACACTCTGGACGGCCGCTTCGTCGAGGTCGGCCAGTACGAGCCGGGCGCCTTCGTTCGAGAGCCGGGTCGCTATAGCGCGGCCTATACCGGAGCCGGCGCCCGTTACTATGGCTCTTTTACCATCCAAACGCTTCATCGAACCACCACCTGTCCGGTCGATTTCCCCTCGGAAGAATCATTATAATGACGCCCGCGTGGGCGGCGCAAACTGTCGAGAACGATAGGAGAACAGCCACGATGAACCCTTATGCGGCCTGGATCCAGGCCCTCCCGCAGGTAGATACTCCCTTTACCGGCCTCGAAGGATGGCTGCTCTCAAGCCCCGAGGGCCAGACCGTTTTCTTCCGCGCCGAAGAGGATCTCGAGGTGCCGTCCCACTCCCACGGCGCCCAGTGGGGCATAGTCGTGACGGGGACGCTCCACCTCACCATAGACGGCGATTCTAAAGAATACGAACCGGGTGAGACCTACGACATCCCCGCCGGAGCGGAGCACGCCGCCCGTCTCGAAGCCGGCTCCTGCGTCATAGACGTGTTCCAGGACCCGGACCGCTACAGCCCGAAGTAGAATGCTAGAATCCTGCTGTCCGCCACATGCGCGGACGCGTCGAACGTAGAATAATTAAGGGCGGAACTCACAACGGGAAGGTGGGAGCATGAAGGGAATCGTCTGGCACGGGCCGGAGCGGATGTCCGTGGAAGAGGTGCCGGAGCCGATGGTGGGACCGGGGGCCGCCAAGGTGCGGCCTACGGCGACCGGCATCTGTGGCTCGGAGGTCGAGGGCTATCTCGGCAAAATGGGCAACCGGACCCCGCCGCTAGTCATGGGCCACGAGTTCGCCGGGACCGTCACCGAGATCGGGGACGGCGTGGATCGGGATCTCGTCGGCCGGCTTGTCGCCGTGAACCCGCTGTACGGGGACGGCACGTGCCGCCTGTGCCGGGCGGGGTACACGAATCTCTGCAGGGACCGACACCTCGTCGGCATCCATTCCTCCGGCGGCTTCGGCGAGTACACGCTCGCCCCGGCGGCGAACGTCTACCCGCTACCGGAGGGTGTGGATGCGCGCGTTGGGGCGCTCGCGGAGCCCCTGGCGAACGGCGTCCACGCCGCGCGGCTCGGGCTCGCGGGCCGCGCCGTGGAGAACGCCGTCGTGATCGGGGCGGGAACCATCGGCCTGATGTGCCTGCAGGCCGCGATCCTCGACGGCATCCCGGAGGTCCACGCCGTCGAGCCGGTAGCGGCGCGGCGCGAGCAGGCGCTCGCTCTCGGGGCCGGGGCCGTCCACGAGTCCGGCGCGCAGGCCCGCGAGGCTCTGGACGAGGCGACGGAGGGACTCGGCGCCGACCTCGTTATAGACGCCGTCGGCGCCGAAGTGACGCGGCGGATGGCGGTCGAGGAGTTGCTGCGTCCGGGCGGGCGGGTCGTGTATATCGGGCTGCACAGCGACGCGACGACGCTCGGCTTTCACGACATCGTGCGCGGGCAACTCGACCTTCAGGGGTCGTATGCCTACACGGCCCCCGACTACGAGCAGGCGCTCGAATGGCTCGTTGCCGGGAAGGCCGGGATCGGGGAGCTTCCGCCGGTGTTGCCGCTCGAAGAAGGGCCGGACGCTTTCGCGGAGCTGGTGCGCGGGCCGTCGGCTCAGGTCAAGGTCTTCCTCGCGGAGCCGGGCGAATGATGCGAGGCGCGACCCTCGCGGGTACGTCGGCGCTCATAATCGGGGCATCCAGCGGGATCGGGCTCTCTACAGCCAACCTCTTCGCCGACTCCGGCGCGAAGGTCCACGCCGCCGCCCGCCGCTCCGAGGCGATACGGGAGGGCGCCGGGGATCGCGCCGTTACGGCCCACGCCCTGGACATCTCCGACGGAGCGGCGGTTCGGCGGGTCGTGGAGGAAGTTGGGGAGTCGGATGGCATAGACGTCCTCGTCGTCGCGGCGGGGATGAACTTCCCGGAGCGGCGGCTGGAGCAGCTAACGCCCGAGAAGTGGGACGCCATGATCTCCGTCAACCTCTCCGGAGCTTTCTACGCCATCCACGCCGCGCTCCCGTACCTGCGGGCCTCCCGCGGACTCGTGATCCTCATCAGTAGCGTCTCCGGTCGCTGGCCCGACGCCTCCGGCCCCGCTTACCAGTCATCGAAGGCCGGCATGACCGAGCTTGCCCACGCGGCGGGCTTCGAGGAGCATCAGAACGGCGTCCGCTTCACCGCCGTCCTGCCCGGTATCGTGGACACCCCCATCCTGGACAACCGCCCCGAGCCACCTCCCAGGGAGGTCCGGGACAGCGCCCTCAAGCCCGAGGATGTGGCGTCGGCCTGTCTGTTTCTGGCGACGCTGCCGCCGCACGCTTACGTCCCGGAGCTAACGATGGTCCCGACGGCGATACAGGCTCTCGGTAAGACCTCGACCGCGACGCCGCCCATGCGGAGCGGGGGGTAGACGTGGCCGACGGTCACATGCACCGGTTCCGTTCGCGCGACTGGTTCGACGACCCTGAGCGGTTGGATCAGACGGCGCTGTATCTCGAACGCTTTATGAACTACGGGATCACGCCGGACGAGTTGCGCTCCGGGAAGCCGATCATCGGCATAGCCCAGACCGGCAGCGACCTCTCGCCGTGCAACCGCATCCACGTGGAACTCGCGCGCCGCGTGCGCGATGGCATCCGTGACGCGGGCGGCATACCTATGGAGTTTCCGGTGCATCCGATCTTCGAGAACTGCCGCCGTCCGACCGCCGCGCTCGACCGGAATCTAGCGTACCTCGGGCTGGTAGAGATCCTGTACGGTTATCCCATCGACGCCGTGGTGCTGACAACCGGCTGCGATAAGACGACGCCGTCCGGGATCATGGCCGCCTCGACGGTGGACATCCCGGCCATCGTGCTCTCCGGCGGGCCGATGCTCGACGGATATTTCGAGGGCGAGTTGGTCGGCTCTGGTACCGTAATCTGGAAGAGCCGCCGGAGGCTGGCCGCCGGACAGATAGACGAGAAACAGTTCTTCGACGCGACCCTGGCCTCCGCGACGTCGGCCGGACACTGCAACACCATGGGGACGGCATCCACCATGAACTCCGTGGCCGAGGTGCTCGGCCTCTCGCTGCCCGGCTGCGCCATGATCCCCGCTCCCTACCGCGAGCGTGGCCAGATAGCCTACGACACGGGCCGACGCATCGTCGAGATGGCCCACGAAGACCTGCGGCCCTCGAAGGTCCTGACTCGCGAGTCCTTCCTGAACGCCATCGTCGCGGTAACGGCCATAGGCGGGTCCACCAACGCCCAGCCCCACATCATGGCGATGGCGCGTCACGCGGGAGTGGAGATCGAACCGTCCGACTGGACGCACGGCTACGAGGTGCCGATGCTCGTCAACATGCAGCCCGCCGGAGAGTACCTGGGCGAACGCTTTCACCGCGCCGGAGGAGTGCCCGCGGTGCTATCGGAGCTTTTGCGGGCGGGCAGGGTCGACGGCGAGGTTCCGACCGTCACCGGGCGGACGCTGGCCGAGAACGTCGCGGGGCGCGAGAGTGTGGACCGCGAGATGATCGCGGCCTACGACAAGCCGTTGCAAGAGCGGGCCGGGTCGCTGGTCCTCTCCGGCAACCTCTTCGACTTCGCGATCATCAAGACTAGTGTGATCTCCGAGGAGTTCCGCGCCCGTTACCTCCGAGATCCCGGTAACGAGGGCGTCTTCGAGGGCCGGGCGGTAGTCTTCGACGGCTCGGAGGACTACCATCACCGCATCAACGACCCGGAGCTGAATCTCGACGAGCGTAGCATACTCGTGATCCGTGGGGCCGGTCCGATCGGGTGGCCGGGTTCGGCCGAGGTCGTCAACATGCAGCCCCCGGACGCGCTCCTGAAGCGCGGTATCAACACCCTGCCCACCATCGGCGACGGGCGGCAGTCCGGAACCGCCGACAGTCCCTCGATCCTCCACGCCGCGCCCGAGAGCGCCGCCGGCGGCGGCCTCTCCTGGCTACGAACCGGCGACACAATACGCATAGACCTCGGCGCCGGACGCTGCGACGCTCTGGTGTCCGAAGAAGAGATCGAACGTCGTAAACAGGAGGATGGCGTCCCGGCTTTCCCTGAAAACCACACGCCCTGGCAGGAGATCTACCGCGACTCCGTGGGCCAGCTCGCCGACGGGGCGGTCATGGAAGCGGCGCTCAAGTACAGGGGTGTCGCGTCCAAAACACCGCGTCACAACCATTGATGGGCGGGATCGAATGGGGATTGACTGGAACTTCAATGAGTTAGCGTGCGAGTCTTCGGGCGCGGAGCGGATGCGTACTGAGAGCTTCCCTCTCGCACCGGAACATCCTCTGAGAAAGGAGACATAGATGGAAGTAGTTCGGATAGACCCATCAACCGGATTCAAAGTGCTTGTGGGGACGGAGCGTTCGCAGGCGGCCACGATGGTCCTCGCGCCCGGCACTTCGACTGGAGGCCCGAACAATCGCCACCCGGACAGCGACCAGTGGCTCTACATCACGTCCGGCGAAGGGCGCGCGGTGGTGGAGGGCGAGGAGCAAGACCTGCGGGAAGGGGATCTGTTGGTGATAGAGGCAGGCGAGGCGCACGAGATCTCCAACCCTGGCGATCTTCCGCTCAAGACCTTCAGTATCTACGCGCCAAGAGCATACTAGCGCTCAGGTCATCTCCGGTTCGGCTAAAAGCCGCTCACTCCTACGCTTGCCCGGCAGCGTGTAGGCGAGCGCACCATCCCGGCTCTCGACGTGCAGGTGACCACGATCCGCGAGCCTGGAGAGAATCTCTTCGGCTTCGTCCACCGTTAGCGAGGTCTCCAGCGCGGCCTCGACGGGCGTGATCCCACCTCCAGCATCCAGGATCGCCAATAGCAACTGCTTCTCCGAACCGAGCTTCAAGCTACCGCCGGACTTACCCCAGCGCCGGAGCTGCCACAGCCCGCGCAAGGTGAAGAGAGTAATGGGTGATGCGCACAGCAAACCGGGCAGGAGCAAAAAAGGATCACCGGCATCAACGTAATTGAGACCCAGCAGCAGCGAGACGCCCAAGGCCGGAATGCCAACGCCGAATCCGGCCGCCAGCGAAAAGTAAGGGTTGTGCTTAGCATCGTACAGGAAGCCTGTGGAACGCCCCTCGGCCCGCACCGGTCGCCGCTTCCTTTGTAGATCGACGTAGCTCACCGCTCTCCTCCTCTGTGGTCCCCGGACACACTATCTACTGTTACGATGCATCCATTATAGCGAACGCGGGTTACAGGGAGGTAACAATCGTGACAGACTCGGCGAAGGTAGCGTGGGTGACAGGGAGCAGCACTGGTATCGGCCGCGCCGTGGCAGTGGGCCTTGCGGAGGAGGGTTACCGTGTCGTGGTCCACTACAACGCGAGCGAGGATGAAGCGCGGAAAGTCGTGGAGGAGATAAAGTCTTCGGGCGGTGAGGCGCTGCTCGTCGGGGGAGATGTGTCTGACGCCGGCGAGGTAGCGCGGATGGCCGGGGAGATCGAAGATAACTTCGGACGTGTAGACGCCCTCGTCAACAACGCGGGCTCCCTCATCGAGCGGCGCGGCTTTTCGGAGATGACCGAAGACCTCTGGGACCGCGTGATGGACGTTAACCTGAAGAGCGTCTATCTCTGCTCGCGGGCCGTCTTGCCGATGATGAAGCGACAGGGTGGAGGCAGGATCGTCAACATGACCTCCGTTGCCGCCCGCAACGGCGGTGGTCCCGGCTCCGCCGCCTACGCGACGGCCAAGGCCGGCGTCAGTAACCTCACCCGCGCGATGGCGAAAGAGCTAGTCTCCGAGAACATCCTGGTCAACGCGGTGGCCCCTGGCGTTATAACCACCCCTTTCCACGATCGTTTTACACCACCTGACGTGCGCGAGAACCTGCTCAAGACTATCCCCATAGGACGCGAAGGAACGCCAGAAGAGACCGCAAAAGCGGTGTTGTTCCTCGCCTCCTCCGCGGATTACCTCGTCGGTGAGATCATCGAGGTCAACGGCGGGCAGTTGATGAGCTGAGGTCAGCCGCCGAGAGAAGCGAGCGAGTCGAGCCTCCCCCACAACTCGTCCGGGATGGGATGGTTGGCGAGGTCCAGTGTCTCCTGGACGCGCTCCGGACGGCTGATACCGACTATAGTCGAGACGATGCGTGGGTCCCGCAGCGAGAACTGTAAGGCAGCGGCAGCGAGTGGAACGTCTGACTCTCGGCACGCTCTCTGCATGGCGCGAACTCGTTCCAGCAACTCGTGAGGCGCCTCCTCGTAAGCGTACCGGGCAAAGTCGTCCGGGCCTCGGGCGAGCATCCCCCCGCCGTAGGGCGCGGCGTTGAGAGCGGCCACGCCGCGTTCGGCGGCCACGTCCAGCAGAGACCCGGCGCTCCGATCCACTAGCGTGTAGCGGTTGTGGGTTATGACGGCCTCGAAGAGGTCTGTCCCTACGAACTGGATCATCAGGTCTACCGGACCACCCGCGACGCCCAGGTGCTGGATGACGCCTTCGTCCTTTAGGCTCATCAGGACCTCGACCGGACCGCCCGGCGCCATCATGTGCTCGAAGGTCTCGTGCTCGGGGTCGTGGAGGTAGACGAGCTGCAGACTGTCCAGTCCCAGAAGCCCAAGGCTGCGCTCCACGGAGCGGCGCATCTGATCCCCGGAGAACTCGCCGGTCTGCAAGTCGCGGTCGGCCTTGGTAGCGAGCACGTAACCTCCTGGGAGGCTTCCGATCTCTTTTAGAACCTCGCCGATGCGCCGCTCACTCTCGCCGTCGCCGTAGGAGGCTGCCGTATCGAGAAAGTTTATGGGGCTTTCGAAGACCGCTCTGAGTGTCTCCGAGGCCCGGCTCTCGGAGACGGAGTACTCGAAAGTCTCCGGCATATCCCCGAGCGGAGCGCACCCGATGCAGATCGGCGAGACGGAGAGCCCGGTCTTACCCATCAGTCGTCTCGATGCAGGGTCCATGGTCACGTTATCAGTCCTTTCCTGGCAAGTTACCGGCCCTCCGCCGCCCGGCGAGCTGTCTCGGTGGTGTCTTCGAGAGCTTTCTCTACGCTCTTGTTTCCGATCAGTGCCTCGCGGATTCCCTCCCAGATGGCGTCTTCGACGGCAGGGTAGTTCGGGTGCTTGGGTGGGATCAAGGCTACCTCCTGGGCCTGCTCCAGTAGATCCCAGCGCTTGGCGGACAGCGAACCCGCCTCCGCTTCGTCGCGGACGTCCCGCAGGGCATCGCTCCGTGCTGGTAGCGTCCCCAGCTTCGCCTCGAACGCCTGCGATTCCCGCGAGGTCAGGAAACGTAGCAGCGCCAACGCCGCTGGGCGGTCTCGGACTGTCGCCGGTATGGCGAAAGTGTGCGAGCTCGAATAGATATAGCGTCCCGCCCGGCCTTCCGGGTAGAGCGCCACGTCGAAGCGGCCGGCTACGTCGCTCTGGTCCGGGTCGGCATAGGTGTAGAACCCGCCGGGCCAATCAGTGCTCATCGCCGCTTTGCCTTCCCGGAAGCAGGCGGCTACTTCGTCGTAGTGCCAGTCTGGGGTTTCGGGCGGAGCGGCTCGTTCGTAGAGGTCTTTGAGCAAGCCCAGCGCCCACCTACCCGCCTCATCGTTCATGCGTGGCGCGGGAGGGCCGGAGCTCTCGAACATCGTGCCTCCAGCCATCGCGTGCAGCTCGAAGAAATGTCCGAAGAGCCCGGACTCCTTGCCGGGGAAGGCGAAGCCGTAGTGTTCGGCGGACTTGAGGCGCGTCGCTATCTCCAGAAGAGCTTCCCACGAGCCTGGAGGTTCGGACATGAGATCGGTACGGTAGAGGAGGAGCTTTATGTCCAGGTTGCGGGGGGTGCCGTAGAGATTATCGTCGATGCGCGCGAGCGATAGAGTGCGGGGGTTGAAGGTCTCAAGTTCGCTATCGTCCAGGTCTTCGTCCAGAGGCGTAAGCCATTGCACCTGGCTTGGAGCGTACTTGGTGTGGGTGGAGATGAGATCGTACGCCGCCGTACCGGACCCGAACTCCTCCTCGATCCGCTCGTTGAGGTCGGGATGGTCGGCGGCACGAACGACCTGGACCTCGATGCCCTCCCTCTCTTCGAACTCCGGTAGCCGCGTATACAGAGGGTCGTACATCGGCCCGCCCACTACCAGGACCTTCAAGCTCATCCGAGCATCTCTTCTATGCGGACGGCGACGGCTTCGCCCAGCTTCCGGTGTTCGCCGGCCTCGAAGTGGATGCCGTCTATGTCGCTCGAAACCATCACCTCCGAAGCGTCCAGGAAACCACAACCAGACTGCTCGGCGAAGCGCCGGTAGTGTCCGGCGAACTCTCTCGACTTCTCTTCGGCCCCCTCGAACATCTCCGCGTAATCCGTCAGCTTTCCCACCGGAGGAGGAGAGATCAACAACACCTGCGGCGCGCCTCCGTCGGAGCCGCACCCGCTGCGCAGGACGATCTCCGCCAGGCTGGCGGCGCTCTGAGCTATATCCGAGGCGGAGACGGAGAAGCGCTCTTTCAGGTCGTTTGTCCCAAGCATGAGCGTCACAAGATCCAGCGGCCGGTGTGACTCCAGACATGGAAAGAGGTAAGCCCTGCCGTCCTTGTGACTTCCCTCGATGGGGTCCTCCCACACCGTGGTCCTCCCCGGCAGCCCCTCTTCGATCACCTCATATCCCGCACCAATGCTCCGCCTAAGGACACCGGGCCAGCGCACCTCCTCCGGAAATCGCTCCCCCGTCCGGGGGTCAGAGCCCCAGGTGTTCGAGTCCCCGTAACACAGTATCGTTCTCATCTCTCCCCCGGCATTCGATTGTTTTCCAGAGCCCATACTCGCGTCATACACGGGCAGAGTCAACAGAGAGCCAACCAAAACGGTCTCTCGTATTGACTCGATTTGATGGCTCTGTTACAGTTGGGGAAATCGATTTCTGTCAGGGGTGATGGATGAGGATGAAGGACGTTGCGGAGAAGGCTGGTGTGTCGCCTGCTACGGTTTCGCGCGTCTTGAACGGGTCGCTTACGGTACGGTCCGAGTACCGGGCTCGGGTGCTGCGGACGATAGAGGAGGTAGGCTACCGGCCGAACCGTCTCGCGAGCAACCTGCGGCGGCAGAAGGCGGCCATGATCGGGGTCCTTATCTCGGATATCGAGAACCCGCACTTCACGCAGATGGTGCGGGCGGTAGAGGATGCGGCTTACCGTCGGGGTTACCGAGTGCTGCTGTGCAATACGGACGAGACTGCGGAGAAGCAGGCGTCTTACCTGGAGGTTCTGGCGGCCGAGAGGGTGCGGGGTGTGATCCTCTCCTCATCCGACCCCGGAGGAGAGGAGATTGGGGAGCTTCTGGACCTTGGGATACCGCTCGTTGCCTTCGACCGGGCGGTCGAGGACCCCAGGGCCGGGGCGGTGGTCGCGGATAACGTGAGCGGGATGCGCCTGGCTACGGAACACCTGGTCCGGGCCGGCCACGAGCGCATAGGCTTCGTCGGGGGGCCGGTCGGAATAGAGACGGGCGCCGGGCGTCTGGAAGGATACACCGAGGCGATGCGTAGGGCCGGACTCTCGCCGCTCGTGGTGGAGGGAGGCTTCCGCATCGAACGCGGCCGGGCCGCTACCGAAGAGTTGCTCGGGGAAGAAACGCTCACGGCTCTCATAGCCGGCAATAACCTCATGACTATCGGCGCGCTACAGGCACTACGCGAGCGCGGGCTGCGGGTGCCGGATGACGTAGCACTCGTCGGCGTGGACGATCCTTTCTGGTCCGAGTTGATCGAGCCGCCTCTAACGGCCCTCGCCCAGCCGGTGCGGGAGATGGCGGACTGCGCGGTAGATCTACTCTTCGAGGAAATCGGCGGTCGGGACCAGACGCCCAGGAGGGTCGTCTTTGACTTCGAGTTGCGCGTGCGTGGCTCGTGCGGAACGAAAGGGGAAGCGAATGGCTAGGGTAGGTATCCTGACGATGTCCGATGGCCGGGAGGGTGTCCACCGGGATATCGAGAAGTTTGCCCTTGGGGTGGAAGATGAGATCTCAGCCGCTCTGGAAGCGGCGGGGCACGAGGTCGTAAGAGGGCGGGATCTTGTGTGGACCAACCGGCTCGCTGTGAGTGAGGCCCGGCGTCTCGCAGCCGAGCGCCCGGACGTAACCGTCTTCAACATCCCGGTGTGGGCCTTCCCGCACTTCTCTATGCTGGCTGCAAGGGAGACAGCCGGGCCGCTCCTGCTCTTCTCAAACATCAACCCCGAGCAGCCGGGGATGGTCGGGATGCTGGCGGCGGTTGGGGCTCTGGATCAGATCGGGCGCACCTATGGCCGCGCCTGGGGCGATGTCTCAGACCCTGCGGTTATGGCGCGCCTCGAAGCCTACGTCCGGGCCGGAGCGGCGGTCCGCTCCTTGCAGGGAAGCACCTTCGGCCGCATCGGAGGCCGTCCGATGGGCATGTATACGGCTGTCTCCAACCCCGACCAGTGGATGGAGAAGTTCGGGGTGGACGTGGAGGAGATCGACCAGTGGGAACTGGTCCGGCGCTCCGCAGAGATAGATGGCGGTAAGGTTCGGGCGGCGAGAGAGTGGTTGGAGGAGCATGCGGCCGGAGTCCACTACGATGGCAAGCAGCTCACGCCGGAGTTGTTGGAACGTCAGATCCGGACCTACTACGTGATGCGCGAGCTGATCGAGGAGTGGAACCTGGACTTCTCCGGCATAAAAGCCCAGCCCGAACTCACCAACAACTTCTGTACCATGGACATCACCGAAGCCTTCCTCAACGATCCCTACGACTGGGACGGTCCAAAGGAGACTCACGTCTGCTCCACCGAGGCGGATATGGACGCTGCCCTGACCATGCAGATCCTCAAGCACCTCAGCGGCACTCCCGTCCTCTTCGCTGACGTGCGTCACTACCACGCTGACCGTGGGATCTGGGATCTCGTCAACTCCGGTCAGCACGCGACCTGGTTCGCCGCCCGGAGCGACGATCCCGCCGAGAACATGCGCCACGTCCATCTCTACCCGGAGGTCTTCTTCTTCCCGGCCGGCGGCGCGAGCGTGCATCACCTGGCTGCGGATGGTGACTTCACCTTCGCCCGTCTCACCCGGCTCGACGGCCGCTACCGGATGCACGTCATGCGCGGCGCCTTCGAGAGTTACGACGACGAGACCAACGAAGACCTCATGGGCCAGTCCACTTACGAGTGGCCGCACGCCTTCGCGCGGATGGATGCGGAGGCCGATGAGATCCTCTCCCGCTACGGATCCAACCACATCCATGCCATCCCCGGCGACCACGTGGAGGAGTTGAAGCTGGTCTGCAAGCTACTGGACGTGGACTACGATGGGTTCGGAGGAGCGGGGTGATCGAGCGCGGGATAGAGCTGCTTCTCGGTGTGGCGCCCCTCTCCGGTCCGCGGCTCCGCGGTCCCATCTCCTGGTTTGTACGGTGTCTTGAGCGCGTAAGTCCGCACGGGACTATGCTGTGGTCGACGGCCTGCGGGGTGCTGCATATCTTCGAGCTTATGCGGGAGGTCGGAGGAGAAAGACTCGGGAAGGTCGGTGGTTCGAAAGGAGGAGGAGATGTCGTCACCTGAGACAAGAGCTACAACGGAAGAGCCGGTCGTCCGGTTCAAGAAAGTCTCCAAGGAGTTCCCCGGCGTGCTCGCCGTGGATAGCGTGGATCTGGAGATAATGCCCGGCGAGGTTCACGTGATGGCCGGTGAGAATGGAGCGGGCAAGTCCACGCTGATGAAGCTACTCTCGCAGGTCGAGCGTCCCAGCCACGGCGAGATAGAGATAGCCGGTGAGCCCGCTGAGTTTCACGGCCCAGGATACGCGCAGTCTCGCGGGGTGGCGATGGTGTACCAGGAGTTCGCTCTCGCCACGCACCTCTCGGTCGCGGAGAACCTCTACCTCGGTCGCGAGCCCGGACGTGCCGGGTTCGTCAACCGCCGGGCGGAGAGGGAGAACGCGAGGGGATTGCTGGAGCGGGTGGGGCTCCGGGTGGAGCCGGAGCGGCTCGTCTCCAGCCTCACGGTCGCCGAGCAGCAGCGGGTCGAGATAGCCAAGGCTCTGGCCATAGACGCGAAGGTCCTGGTCCTGGATGAGCCGACGGCCACGCTTGCGGAGCGAGAGATAGAGGGACTGTTCGAGGTGATCCGGGACCTCACCTCACACAACATAGCCGTCCTGTACATCTCGCACCGTCTGGATGAGATCTTCCACATCGCCGACCGCGTTACCGTGATGCGAGATGGGCAGGTCGTGGATACCCTACCCGTCTCGGAGCTGGACGAGGACAAGCTGGTGCGGCTGATGGTGGGCCGCGCGGTGGAAAACCTCTACCCCAAGCCGGAGATAGAGGTAGGCGACGTGCTGATGCGGGTGAGCGGCATAAGCCGCGGCCAGAAGCTCAAGGACTGCTCCTTCGAGGTGCGGGAGGGAGAGATACTCGGCTTCGCCGGGCTCGTGGGAGCGGGACGCACGGAGCTGGCCCGCGCCGTCTTCGGAGCCGACCGCATAGACTCCGGCACCGTGGAGCTCGAAGGGAAGAAGCTCAAGATCAAGAAGCCCAGTGACGCCATCGAGTCCGGCGTCGGTTATCTGACGGAAGACCGTAAAGGTGACGGGCTCGCGCTCCAACTTGGGGTGGACCAGAACATAACGCTCGCCAACCTGCCCGCCAGCTTTGGGTTTCTAAACCTCGGAAGCGAGCAGCAGATCGCACGCCGCAGGAAGGACGAGTTGAACATCCGCACGCCATCCGTCCGCCGCAAGGTGCAGGTGCTCTCCGGCGGCAACCAGCAGAAGGTCATCGTAGCTCGCTGGCTGGAGACCAGGGCCAAGGTCCTGTTCTTCGACGAGCCCGCGCGCGGCATAGACGTGGGAGCCAAGGCCGAGATGTTCGGGCTCATAGGGGAGCTCGCCAAAGAAGGGCACGGGATGGTCCTGATCTCTTCCTACCTGCCCGAGCTTTTGAACATGTGCGACCGCATCCTGGTGATGCGAGAAGGTGAGGTAGCGGGAGTGATTGAACGCGAAGAGTTCTCCGAGGAGCGGATCATCGCCCTAGCCACGGGAGCGAAGGAGGCAACAGCATGAGCAGCACAACGGCAACCGCCGGACAACGCGCCAGAGACGCTCTGCGCGAGCGTTTCTCGGACGTAGTCTCGCAACTCGCCGCCGCGGGCGCGTTGATCGTAGTGTTCATCGTTCTCTCTTTCGCTTCACCGGTCTTCCTGACCGCCGACAACCTCTTCAATATCGGTTCCCAGACCGCGGTAACCGCCGTTATAGCCGTCGGCATGACCATGGTCATCATCACGGCGGGTATAGACCTCTCCGTCGGCTCGGTGTCGGCGCTCGCGGGCGTCCTCGGGGTCATGCTTATAACCGGGGCCGGGCTGCCGGTGCCGCTGGCTATCCTGGGTGGCATTCTGGTCGGTGCCGGGACCGGGCTGGTGAATGGTCTGCTGGTCTCCGTGGTCGGGCTCAACCCGTTTATAGCGACTCTGGGCATGCTGACGGTCGCCCGCGGACTGGTCTACATATTTACCAACGCGAAGGCGGTCTTCGGGGCGCCGGACTCATTCCGGCTGCTGGGGCAGGGGGTGATAGGGCCGATCCCCATCCCGATCATCATCATCTTGCTGGTCGCGGTCGCGGGCTACATAGTCCTCTCGCGCACCCGGCTCGGGCGCTACGCCTACGCGATGGGCTCGAACCTCGAAGCCGCCCGTCTCTCCGGGATACCCATCCGACGTTACCTGACGAGCGTCTACGTCATCTCCGGCGCTCTGGCGGGCTTCGGCGGCATGATCGCCATGTCGCGGGTCAACTCGGGGCAGCCGAACTTCGGCATCGGGCTGGAGCTGGACGTAATCGCCGCCGCCGTCATCGGAGGGGCGAGCCTCTTCGGCGGACAGGGGACGGTCCTCGGTACCCTCATCGGGGCGTTCCTCATAGCCCTGATCCGGAACGGAGCCGTCCTTCTGGACATAAACACCTTCTACCAGCAGGTAATCATCGGCGTCGTTATCTGGCTGGCGGTGGCCTGGGATCAGTATAGGCGCCGCAGGCTCGCGGCGGCATCGGAGTAGATAAACAGCAATGAAGGAGGATATTTATGCGTAGACAGATACTGGCGATCATCATGGCCGGGGTGCTTGTCCTGGCGCTGGCGGCTTGCGGCGCCAAGGTCCGGGAGTCCGGCGGAGGAGGTCAGGGAGGCGATACTGGAGGCAAGAAGGGGCCGGTCCGGTTCGCCGTCGTTCCGAAGGCCGTCGGCTTCGACTTCTGGGAGCAGGTCCGCATCGGGGCTCAGTGCGCCGCCAAGAAGTCTAAGGGCGACGTCAAAGTCCAGTGGGACGGCGTTACGGCCGAGACCGACGTGAACGGCCAGGTCAACCTTCTCCAGAACTTCATTACCCAGGGCGTGGACGGCCTCGTCTACGCCGCCACCGACGCCAAAGTGCTCAACCAGGTCTCCCAGAGTGCTCTGGACCAGGGCCTGACCGTGGTCAACATAGACTCGGGCACCGACCCGCAGCCCAAACAGGTCCCAGTAGTGGCGACGGACAATGTGGCCGCCGCAGAGCGGGCGACCGAGCTGATGGCGAAGGAACTTGGCGACAAGGGCGGCAAGGTCGCCTTTATCCCGTTCCAGCCGGGTACCGCAACCAACGACACCCGCGCCAAGGGCTTCAAGAACGTCATGAAGAAGAACTCGCAGCTCGAACTGGTTGCAACCCAGTCGAGCCAGAGCGACTACAACACCGCCCTCCGGGTAACGAACGACATTTTGACGGCTCACCCCGACCTCGACGCCATCTACGCCGCCAACGAGCCCGGCGTCCTTGGCGCGGCGGAGGCGGTCCGCCAGGCTGGCAAGGCCGGTGACATCACCATCGTCGGCTGGGACACCTCTCCCGACGAGATCAAGGGCGTAAAGGAGGGCGTCGTCACCGCGCTCGTCGCCCAGAACCCCTTCCGCATGGGTTACGATGGCGTGAACTCCGCCGTCAAAAACATCCGCGAGGGAGCGAAGCTCCAGAATATAGATACTGGCGCCGCCCTGATCACCAAGGACAACGTCAACAAGCCGGAGATCAAAGACCTCCTCAAGCCGAGTTGCGCCAACCCGCCGACGAAGACGCCCTCAGGAGAATAGCTATAAGAATACTTCGAGAGGATCGTGTTCCGGCGCGATCCTCTTCTTTTTCATGGTCTTGTAAGATATGAACCATGTCGTCCAGAGTCAGTTTTTCGAGAGCAGAGTACGAGCAACGAGTCTTGCGGAAGCTACGGGAAGAGTTGTTCGAAGGTGCGCCGCTCGTCGAGCGGGGAGGCCGGATCAGGATAGAGGATGTGCGCCTCGACACGTCCGAGCCGTTGCACCAGGTCCATATTCTCTTCCGTGAAACGTCGCGCTCAGAATGCCTGTTCGGGTACTGGGCTGAGGCAGTGGAAGACGCGGAAAAATCTTCGGAGGACCCTGTGGTGTTTGATCCAGTAGAAGGCTACTGGGGGCCGGAGGACTGGGCGAGCATCATAGTCGTGACCAACTTCGAGGAGCAGGTAGATGCGGTGGGGCTCGGCCTTCCACCCGACTGCGACCCTGAGAGCATTACCTGGATCAATGGCTACCATAGGCTACCGTCGGAGAGAGCGCGCGGAGATGAACCGCATCCATATTCGAGAGGTTTAGAGCAGGGAGAGATAGATCGGATATATGAGGAGTGGAGCGCGAAGACAGAGCGTGTCAGTGATTCTTTCCAGAGAAAGGGCTGGTATGCTTTCTGGTCCGTTGGTTACTCCGTGACAGGTTCGGAGCGCGTTGGTGGAGACGACTTCAGATACTACATCATCGCCTACAAGCCGGTGATCGAGGCTGTAGGCAGAGGCGAGCAGCCGGTGTTCGAGCTGTTCGACGAGGAGCGTGGAACTGTAGCGTACGCGCGTAAAGTCCCCACGCCATCGAAAGCAGCGGAGTTGCTGGAGAGATACGGTATCCCGGTCGAGGAAGGTGACGAGGTCCAGGCACAACTCCCACGAGTGCCGGAGCAAATTTTGCCGGAAGACGCCTAGAGCAACTCTCCGTCCTCACCAAAGCTCAGAGGTTGTGGGTCTTCCAGTATGCTCAACCTCTCGTCTGCCTTCACCTCATCCAACAGCGCCCCGGAGACCCACATCCGGCGGAGGTTCAGAGTGTCCTGTATGCGAACGAGGCGTGCTTCGGGGGCTTTTACGCCGGCGCACATGGTCAGGGCGGCGGCTATAGCCATCCTGTCGGTCGGCATGACCATCGGTATGCGTACCGGACTGGGCGTG
>JBBPZZ010000163.1:0-39831 GCA_038198445.1 Rubrobacterales bacterium | reverse complement strand
CATTACGTAGTCTACTTTGTGACGCCTGAGTATCTGGTACGACTCCCTGGAGGGCGGCTCGGAGTAGAACTTGTGTACGTCCAGTTCGCCTTGGGGCACTTTGATCTTCCTACCCACGCGCCGCTCCAGGGCGTCTAGGTTCTGAAGCAGCCGATCCCCCCTGAAGCTCACGACGTTCGCGTTGGCCGAGTATGCCGCGATAGCCAGGTTGTCGGGGTCCTTCGCCATGATTACGCTGGGCTTCTTTATGTTGTGCTGCATCCAGCGGAAGACGGGGTCGAAACGGAAGTACTGGTCGAGCGGCACCTTCTCCGGAGCATACACGCCCCTGGCGTACGCGCCTGTAACTCCAGCGTAAGCCGGCTTGGCTGCCGCGACTACCAGCACGGCCACCAGTACCAGAGGCACCAACCCGGCCATACGCTGCGCGCCCTCGAACTTCTTCAAGAACTTCGCGACGTACCAACATATCTCCCAGACCATCCAGCCCACCGTCAGCAAGGCGGCCAGAGGTATGGGCCAGGCCATGCGCCATAGCTGTCCGGGGGCGATAATGTTGTTCCCGACGAAGGTGGCGATCTGCGGTACGTAACACACGATAGTGGTAAAGACCAGCGTACCCAGGAGCAACTGGGCGGCCAGACTGCGTCTCAGACGCCAGATCAGGAACGGACACCCCAACAGATAGGCGGTAGCCACAACCGGGTTCAGGACAACCGCGGGGTGCATCATGTACAGGCCATTGCCGAGATCCCATATATTCTTGTTCGTCAGGACGAACACCATGTTGGCCAGGACTACGGGGTTGGTGCCGGATATGTCGGCTGAGTACAGTTCAGAGGAGAGTTGTTTCCCGGTTATCAGGGCGTATGCCAGGGGGACTATGAGGATGCTGAGTAGCGCCGCTCCCAGGCTCATCATTCCAGTCCAGACTTCGCGCTGTCGCCAGCCTACCATCACGCGTACCAGGCCAAATCCGGTCATCGAGAGTCCGATGATCGCCAGCCCCGCGGGATGTACGCTCACCACCGCCCAGCACATAAACCCGAAAAGCGCCAGATACCTGAACTTCCGTTCCTCGAGAAAGGCGACTGCCAGGCAGAGTGCCACCGGCAGGAAGATGTACCGGGCGACGAACTTATCCTGAACGATGCGGCTTATTAGTTCGCTACCGAACGTCCAGTGCGACACGTCGAGGAAGACCAGGAAGAAAAGGCAATACAGGCATCCGGCCAGAAGCGCCGCCGTCGCGCTCTTGAATAGGACGCGGGCCAGGGCGTAGAAAGCCAGGAAAGTCAAGATCACGAGCGCCGGAGTCAGGTACTTGAGAACCAGCACGAGAGGGTCGATGCCGGTGAGGTGGGAGAGCGCCGCCTGTTCGAGGAGCCAACCGTTGATCTTCACCCTGGAGAACTCGGAGATCCTGGTCCCCAGGTACGGATCGTAGAGGGCGAGCCGGTCGGTGGTAAGGAATTCACGCACCCACGCTATGTAATCCCATGTATCGCCGTCGAGGATCGGCGCCTTTAACCTAGATAGGAATGCTAGAACGCCGCCAAGCGAGAGGAAAGGGAGCCAGAGCAGCCAGGTCCAGGGCTCGGCGGGAACGCCGGGTCTTTCCCCGGTAGCGCCGCTCAGGCGGACGATCCGGATTACGGCGACCACCAGGAATACCGCCAGAATGGCCCCGCACACCTGCATGTAAAGCTCCAGGGTCTTGTGCAGAACCAGCGCGGGAACGGCCAGCAGCCCGAAAAGCCCGGCACTGAAAGCAAACGAGATGGGCGCCAAAGCGGCTCCGGAGAAGCGGTCCCTCATGAGCCAGTGCGCCAGTAGCATTCCAGGCGCCACGAACAGGACCAGGGCGCTCGCGAATAGGACCACGGGCAAAGCGGCAAAGGCCTCCCGTAAGGGGCCGAGCAAAACAAGAGCCATGAGGCTCGCTGCCACGACCCAGGCGTCGAGCGAGCGCAGGCGCTTTTTCAAAGCGAATTCCGCAACACAGGGCCGTCCTTCTACTCGGTTAGTGGAACTTGTTCAAGTCGCGTCGCGCCCCCGGAGTTTACCCTTTCAGCGCCGGCTCAACCCATAATTGGGCCTCCAACAGAGGATCTCAGAGGATCTGCTCTCAAATATCGGATGTATTCATCCGCCCGGCGCGATTCTTGGTTGCAAGAGAACGGGTCCCATGCCTGGAACATCGTTCGACTCGGCTAAGGTGCGGCAGGAGAAGACATTTGGTTTATCGGCCTCCCAGGATGAAAGAGTCCTCGGGACGGTTCTCCAGAACGGCTACCGTCGTCAGGAACCAGCCGGGACGAGGCGTTACCTGATCCGTTGCCGGATCGAAGAAGACGTGGGCGGCGAAGCCTTCGGCGGCGAGCGTCCCTTCCTCGAACGTCTCTCCGGTACGCAACTCGAAGTCCATGACGTAAGAACGGTTGCCGATGGAACGGATGCTGGCCGCGCCGTGGAGAGAGTCGTCGAGGAAGATCGGGTTCCTAAAACGCACGTTCGTCTCGGCGATCACGTACCGCGCACCGGGTATGTCGCCCGCTTCGAGGTCAGCCCCGATGGCGTCGGCGAGCGCGCGCCAGTACGCGAGACGGATGGATTCGAAGTACTCCAGATAGACGGCGTTGTTGACGTGTCCGTAGGGGTCCAAGTCCTTGTAACGGATCTCCAGCCGCTCCATTACCGGAGGGTTCTTCAAGGGTTCCTCCCTCGCTCGGATCGTGTTTTCTCCGAGGAAAATTGTACACATTATCGCCGCCCGTCATCTGGTTTAATTCAGCTCATGGAGTATGAGGAGTATCTGGAGCAGGGCGAGACGTTGGCGGAGGAGGGTCTGGTGGAGGAGGCCCTTTCCCGCTTCGAGCAGGCGCTGGAGGCAGCGCCGGAGAGCCCGGAGGCCATCGAGGCGGTTGGAAGGGCGCTTTTGGGGCTCGGACGGCTGGAGGAGGCGGAGGCGAGCTTCCTGGACGCCCTGGAGCTGGACCCCGGATGGGCCGCGCCCCGGATGGGGCTCGCGCTCGTCGCGCTGCGCCGCGAGGAGCCGTTCAAGATCGTCCACCACCTGGAGCGGGCCATCGAGGCCGACTCCGAATACCCCGACGCCTACGTGGAGCTTGGCCGTTACTACGGCATGATGGGAGAACCCGCGCTCGCCCACGCTACTTTCGGACGCTGGCTCGGACGCTATCCAGAAGACGCGGATATGCTTATCAACGCCGGCCTCACGGCCTTCGACGGCGCCGATTACGTCCACGCCCTGGAGTACTTCGAGAGCGCGATGGAAGTTGCTGTCGACCCCGAGCAGAAAAGCGGGGCGCGGACCTTCAGGGCCAACACCCTCGACATGCTCGGCCGCTACGACGAAGCGGTGGCGGATTACGAGCGGGTCATCAAGTACGCTCCCGACTGGTGGGAAGCCCACGCGAACCTCGGCATCTGTCACGCCCGGAACGAACGATTCGCCGAAGCCGAAGCAGCTTTGCGGCGCGGTCTCGAAGCCTGCCCAGGCTCGCCGGAGATCCGGGACGAGTTGGCGGCTCACCTACTGGATCAGGGCAAGGACTTACAGGAAGCTCTTTCGCTCGCCGAAGAGGCCGTGGCGCTGGGGCGCGATGAGATCCGTCACCTCTACACCCTCGGGGAAGTAAAGCTCGCCCTGGATGACGAAGCCGGGGCGCAGGAAGCCTACGAGGCGGTTCTGGCGCTGGATCCCGAAGACCCTGGAGCACACCTGGAGATCGGTCTCCTTCACGAGCGCCGGGGCGAGGTCGCGCGGGCCGAGGAGCATTTCATGGAGGCGCTGAAGCAAGACCCCGGTAACCCCCGGACCCTCTACTCCTACGCAAGCCTCTACTACGCCACCGACGACCTGGAGACGGCCGAGGAGCTTCTGGTGCGGGCTATAGCCGCCGACACCGAATACTCGCCGGCCCTCTCGGCGCTCGCCAGTATCCGGGCGCGCCGGGGCGACTACGGCATCGCGCTCGACTACATCGAGAAGGCCGTCGAAGCCGGCGAGAACGACGCGGAGCACTTCAAGAGCGCCCTGGAGTTCGCCCCCCTACGCACCGATCCCCGCTTCCACAAGCTCCTCTCCCGCATGGTCGCCGGAGGAAGCTAACCTCATTGCCGCCCGTTCTGGCCTTTGGATCGTTCCTCGGCCTCACCGGTTTAGTAGCTCTGGCTTTCGGCATCTACGCCCTATTGCGCGGCGGTAAAGGACTTCGCGGCGGCCTCGGGCCGATCTCCGAGCGCGGCATCCACGTAATAGCAGGAATCAGGATGACCATTATCGGCCTTGTGAGCCTCGCCGCCGGAGGATACTTCCTATGGACGTACTTTCAAGCGCTGAACCGCTGACCGGCTATAGGAGCTTTAGTCGTTGAGTAGCGTCGCGAAGGTTCTGCAGGAAGTCGTCCATCTCGAAGATACGCTCCTGTGCTATGCCGCGGCTACTCTCCAGGGTGAGGAGGCCCGGTATTTGCCGCCGGAGGCTCTCGGCGTGCCAGATGGCTGACGGTATATCCGGCACGTCCTCTTCGACGCCTACCATCGCGAGTATGCGGGAGAGACCGATCGCCCCCAGGTAGTCCAGCGCGACGGCGTCCTTGAGAAGCACGGCCTCGACCGAAACGCCAGGCTCCGTCCCTGGAGGGTGGTGCTCTATGGCGTCGAGAACGGCCCGGCTGGCCTGCGGCGGGAAGTCTCCATCCTTCAAGATACGTTCCGCCACGGCGGCCGAGCGTTTCGCGTGGTCCGAGGCGTCGCGCAGAGCGTAAGCCTTATAGAGCCCTACGTCGTGCAGGAGAGCGGCGATACGGAGGATCTCCGCGTCGTAGGAGACGCCCTCGGAGACCGCAATCTCCTCCGCCAGCGCGTGGACCCGCAAGCAGTGGGCGTGTCCCCACACCGGATGCGTCCCAACCCTGGCGACCAGCGCCCCGATCTCCTCCACCAACCGTTTCATAAGGCAGAAAGTGTAGCGGATAGAGCCTGCGGTGGCGAACGCAAGTACGCTGCCACCGATACCTGAGTTTCCTAATACTTCTGCCGGCGGATGTCGCGCAAGAGGGCGGCCTGTCCGATGTCGTCCAGGGTCAGCAGCCCGACGAGATCGCCGTTTTGCACGACGGGGATAGCCCGGAGACCGCTCTCCTGGAGCAGGCGGTTGCCGTCGGCGAAGAGGTCGGCTTCCGGGGAGATGGTTGGGAAGTCGGTCTTCATCAGGTCGCGGACGTTCAGGTACTTCTGCGGAGAATGGGCGGCGGCCATGATCTCGTTGCGCGTGATGAGGCCGACGAGCCGTCCGTCTTCGTCCACCACCGGGAAGTCCTCCTGGTAGCCGTGGATGACAATATCCAGGACCTGGCCGAAGGTGTGGTATGGAGTGACGGTTTCGGTGCGGCGGCGGGTACCCATCACGTCCGAGACGGCGAGCCCGCGCATCATCTCGCGCTGGCGCACCATCTGGGCCTCGCCGTTCGCCCCGAAGAAGATGAATACGGCGATGAGGGCGAGGATGGGGTTGCCGTTGAATATCCCGAAGATGAAGAACAGCACGGCGAAGGCCTGCCCGACCGACGAGGAGATGTCCGTCGCCCGCACGGGTCCGAGGCGGGTAGCGAGGAGTCCACGCAGAACGCGCCCACCGTCCATGGGAAAAGCGGGGATCATGTTGAAGACCACGAGCGCTACGTTGATGATCGCCAGATAGGAGAAGACCTGGCCGACGGAGCCGCCGCCTTCGAGGATGCTGGTCGGAACCTGGAAGCCGCTTCCAAGCAGGAGCGCGACGGCGAGAAAGATCGGGGCGAGCACTACGTTCACGAGCGGTCCCGCGACGGCTATCTTCACCTCGTCCCACGGTTTCTCGGGGAGCGTCTTCATGCGGGCGAGGCCGCCGAGCGGCAGCAGGGTTATGTCCTGTATCTCGATACCGAGCCGCTGCGCGACGAGCGAGTGTCCGAACTCGTGCAACAGCACGCAGACAAATAGCGCCACTATGATTATCGTCGTGACGAGCGCGCTCGACGCGCTCCCCGTGCGCTGGTATCCCGCGTAGGCGAAGTACGCCAGCAGCAGCAGGAAAGTCCAGTGGACCTTTACCTCTATGCCCGCCGCCCGGCCTATTTTGAAAGATCCGCCCATACACCCTGAGTTTATCCTAACCGGCGAAACACCGTGTAATAACTCTCATCCGCCACGCCCGCTACATTCACCGTCTGCTGCTAGAATCGGGGCGTGGAGGAACGCACGGTTGGCCGTCGACTCATCACCGATTCGGATGAACTCTCAGCCGTCGCCGAGACCCTGAAGGAAGCCGAAACCATCGGCCTCGACACCGAGACGACGGCCCTGAATCCCCGCGACGGCCGGATGCGGCTGCTCCAGCTCGCCACGCCGGGCGAGACCTTCATCATAGACGTCTTCGAGGTGGAAGACCTTTCGCCTCTCAAGGAAGTCTTGGAAGATGGCCCGGTCAAGATCATGCAAAACGCCAAGTTCGACTACGCCTTCCTGTGGGCCGAGCACGGGATAGCGCTCTCCCCCATCTTCGACACGATGCTCGCGGCGCAGCTTCTGGACGGCGGGGATCAGAAAGGCAAGTCCTACTCCCTGGAGGCCGTGACAGAGCGGTATCTGGATAAGGAGGTGGACAAGAGCGCGCGGCGGGACGATTGGTCGGGCAAGTTGTCCGGGCGCCAGATCGAATACGCCGCCCGCGACGCGGAGATACTCTTGCCCCTGCGCGAGAAGCTCGCCGCGCAACTGGTGGAAGAGAAGCTCGGCACCGTCTCGAAGATAGAGTTCGGGGCGGTCGGGACGATAGCGGAGATGGAGCTTGCCGGCATCAAGCTCGACGTGGAGAAGTGGAAGGAACTGGAGAAGATCGTCCGCGAGCGGCGGGACCGGGCGGCGGAGCATCTGGAGTCGTACTTCCCGGAGCCGGACGGCGTGCTGCCATTGGAGGGACTCGGCCCACGGTTGAACCTGAACAGCCCGCGGCAGGTCACGGACGCCTTCCGGTCTCTGGGCATCGAGCTGGCGGACACGAAAGTGTGGACACTCCTGAAGGTGGATCACCCGGCGGCGAAGGCGCTCCTCGAATACCGGGAGCTTCAGAAGAAGCTCGGCACGTACCTGGAGACCTATCCGAACTTCATCCACGAGAAGACCGGCCGCATCCACGCGAGCTTCCTCCAGTGCCGCGTCCCGACCGGGAGGCTGGCCTGTACCAACCCGAACGTGCAGCAGATCCCTCACGAGGACGAGTTCCGTAGCTGCTTCGTCGCAGAACAGGGCAACACCCTCGTCATCGCCGACTACTCGCAGGTAGAGCTTCGCATACTCGCCGAAGTTTCGGAGGACCCGGTCTTTGTCGAGGCGTTCCAGAACGGTGACGACCTCCACCGGGTCACGGCGTCGTCGATGTACGGGGTGAATATGGAAGAGGTCACGAAGGACCAACGCTCGGCGGCCAAGCGCATAAACTTCGGCCTGATGTACGGACGGGGCGCGAAGAGCCTCTCCGCCCAGCTCGGCGCCAGCGAAGAGCGGGGCAAGCAGCTCATAGATGAGTACTTCGCCAACTATCCGGGGGTAAAGCACTTCCTGCAGGAGACCGCGGGCCGGGCGACCAAAACGCGCAAGCTACGCACGCTCTCCGGTCGGGTCAGGAAATTCGGGGACACGTCGGTCTCCGACGACCGGGGCGCTCTACGGCGCGAGGCGATGAACTATCCAATACAGGGAGCGAGCGCCGACATCGCCAAGCTCGCCCTGATCTACATCCGCAAAGAGCTAAAAAACCTCGACGCCCGCCTCATAAACTCCATCCACGACGAGTTCGTAATCGAGTGCGACGAGAACATAGCGGAAGAAGTCTCCGGGCGCACGAAAATTGCCATGGTCCGGGCCGGTGAAGTCCTACTCAAGAAAGTCCCTGTGGACGTAGAGGTCGGCGTCTCACGCGAGTGGAGGAAGTAATGACAGTCGGTGGGTAGCTTTGTACCAACGTGGATATTATTAGTCAGTCCAATAGTAGCGCTCGTATCTTCAGCAGTGAGCGCAATTGTGGCATTTATCGCTATTCGATCCAGCAACAAAAGCCAATTACATCAACGACAACTCCAAGAGCGGATGCAGCAAGCAGAACTAGACGATAGGAGACGGGCTGACCTGCGCGACGAACGCAGAGAAGCGTATCGGTTAATGGGACGAATTACGACGACTGTAGATCCCACTAAACCATACGAATTGGGCGATCTGGCAGAGGCTCATGCCGAGATTGAGTTGTTGACAGAGTCTCCCTTAGTCCAGGAAGCTGCAGCAGAACTTTATCGCGCGGCATTCGACGCAAGGAAGCTAGCACGCGAGGCGTGGAAAGTAGGTATCAGACCCGCCGAGAAAGACATGCAGGTACAAGACGCTGTCCGTCACGCTCATGAGAAGAAGGGACATTTCTTGGACGCCGCCAGGGAAGAGCTAGGTCTTCCCTGGCGGCGTCCTATGCAAAGAAGGTATCCGCTTGAGATACAGCAGTTGATGATGTCTTTAGACGCGCCTTCGCTAGATGAAGACACTAGCCCTCTGGGCCTGCGGTATTGGTGGAAGAGAGTATTCGGAGGATGAGTACGGAGATTCTGGTGGGACTTATCGGTGTTGGTGGCGTCTTGGCTGGTGTCTTCGCAGAGAGATGGTTCCAGAGGCGCGGGAAGATCAGATGTACCTTCGGAGAGCTATTCGTTCAGGCGTATAACAACTCGGCCACGATCCATAAAGGCAGTCTACCAGTAGACATAAGGGCTGTAGAAGGCTTGGCTTATGAAGTCTCGGCTTCCTATGAGATCAATGTCAAGCTCTTCAACGAGAAGGATTCACGCACCGGTCTACGAGATGTGGCCCTGCAATTTGTTTCCACTGATGGCTTCGTGATACTAGAGGACACGTCGCAGGTTTCCGAGTTCCCCGACAAACGCATCTTACCAACGAAGATCAACGCATCGCAGATCCGGTATTTAGATCCCGTGGCGCCGAAGTCAACCGAGGTTATCAACTTCCCATCCAGAGAGTGGGTAAACCTCACGATCTCCGGCGTGATCTCTGGGGAAGCCGCCCAGAAGCTTGCTAACTGTGACCAGGCGCGTCTTAAGGGCTACTCCATCTGGGAGGATATTCACCCAGGACATCCCTGGTCAGGGCCTCGGGTCTACGGGACCGCAAATGTCTGTTGTTCTGGCACTGCTGCTAATCCTCTGGGACGACGTGCAAGAATATCTCACTCGGCGCCTACGATGAATTCCCAGAAACGCTTTTCCCGACGGTTCCACAGTTCCACAGGTAAGAATTGGCTGTGAGTTTCCATTTAGCGCGGATTATCTAATAATCAGCCGGACTTCCCTCCCCCGAACCGCGAGGCGCCAGCGGCGGCAACGCTGACGAGCAGTATCGCCACTATGGATTTGGTGCCGAGACGCTCGCCGAGGATTATGAAGCCGACGAGGGCGGCGACGGCGGGCTCCAGGCTCATGAGGACGCCGAAGACGCGGGCGGGGACTTTACGGAGGGCTTTCATCTCCAACGAGTAGGGGATGGCGGCCGAGAGCATGGCGACGCCGAAGCCGAGGAGGAGCAGCCTGGGTTCTAGCAGGGCGTATCCGCCACCCAGGATGCCTATCGGGAGCAGGACGACGGTCCCTATGCACAGTGCGATCACGAGCCCCGTACCACCGGGGAAAGCGCTACCCGTCCTGGCGCTGAAGATTATGTACGAGGCCCAGAATGTTCCGGCGAGCAGCGCGAACATTACGCCGACCGGGTCGAGGTCCGACGTTCCCAGGACTCCGAGCGGCGCGAGCAGCAGTATCCCGGCAGCCGCGAGGACGATCCAGAGGAGGTCCAGGGCGCGCCGCGAGCCCACGAGCGCGACGCCCAGAGGTCCGGTGAACTCCAGGGTTACGGCGACGCCGAGGGGGATTCGGTCGATGGCGATGTAGAGTGAGAAGTTCATCGCCGCGAGTGTGAGACCGAAGATCAGGGCTACCAGGTACTCCCGGCGCGTGTATCCGCGAATGCGGGGACGCCAGAGCAGGGTCAGCACGAGGGCGGCGAAGGAGATCCGTAGGAACACCGTGCCTCCGGGGCCGAGATCCGCGAACAAGTTCTTGGCGATGGCAGCCCCGATCTGGACCGAGAAGATGGAGAGCAGCACGAGGCTTGTTGGCGGCACCGCTCCGGCGGCTTCGCGCAAACGTCCGGTATTCTTTTTGCCGAGCGAGTGTTCCGCCTCCGGCATCACTCACGTCCCTTCTCTGACGTTACGGCGAGCGCGGGCGAGTCTATCACCAGGAAGGCGGATGCTGACTAGCCCTCGGGCGCGACCTCCGGGCTCTTGGACGCGGTGCCGAGGAGCAGGACGAGCGCCAGCGCGACGCAGATCGCGCCGACCCATCCCAGGGCGCCGAGCGAACCGTAGTCGAGGGCGAGGGCTCCGAGCCCCGCGCCGACGCCCTGGCCCAGGTAGATCGCGGATGCGTTCAACGAGAGGGCGACGTTCCGGACGCGGGGCGCAAGCTGCGCGACACGGTACTGCTGTAGCGGAGTAAAGGCGAACCCGGCCACCCCCCACACCGCGAGCGCGATCAAGGCTCCTGGTATCGCCAGCGCCGAACCGGAGGAGAAAACCAGAAACGAGAAAGCCAGCAGGGCGAAGAAGAGCAAGACCAGAACGGTCGCGGCGAGCCGAGCGTAGCCGATGTGATCCGCGCCGTATCCCCCGAGGCTGTTACCGAAGATAGCCGATACCCCGAACAGAAAGAGCAGACCGCTCACGCCCACACCTCCGAAACCCGTGATCTCCGCCAGCAAGGGACTTATATACGTGAACAACACGAACGCGCCCATCAACCCGAGCGCGGTAAGGCTCAGCGCCGCGAGCAGAGCAGGTTGTCTCAGCGTCTCCACCCGCTCCCCGAAGCTCACGACCGGCGGAGTCTCCACCCGCGGGAGCGTCCGGATGCCCACTGCGGCGACCGCTCCCAGGAGAGCCACCATCACGAAGGTCATCCGCCAGTTCGAGAGAGTACCGATGAGCGAGCCCAAGGGGATGCCGACCACGAACGCAATCGTCAGCCCTCCCGTGATAAAAGAGATCGCCCGTCCCCGCTCCTCCGGCGGCGCGAGGCTGGAGGCGACCGCCAGCGCCGTCGGCGTGAACGCCGCAGCACCGCACGCGGCCACGGCCCGGCACAGCAAGAGTAGTTCGAAGGTCGGCGCGAAAACCGCCACGGCGTTCGCGAGCGCGAACACCGACATCGCCACCAGAAGGATCCTTCGCGGCGGCACGGACCCCGTCAGAGTAACGAGCACCGGAGAGCTGATCGCGTAAGTAACCGCGAAGACCGTCACCAGATGTCCCGCCGTCCCCACCGAGACCGACAGGTCCGCCGCAACACCTTCCAAGAGCCCCGCGAAGACGAAGCTGCCCGTCCCGATGGCGAAAGTCCCAAGAGCCAGCGCGAGAAGTCGGATGTTCATGTCCACCGGCTCTTTCTTTGATCCTGATCTATTCGACCCTGGGACGGTAGCACGGACCACACCGAAAACAAAGTCAGACAGTCCTCACGCCGACGAGTCGTCGTCCACTATCCTCCGGCGGTCAGCAGTGCGACCGGGAAGCCTCGCAGCAGGTCAGTGACGGCCAAGAGAGCGCCGGCTTCGAGCTTCTCGCCGGTCAGCACGTTGCGAAGGCCCGCACTGGCTAGGTCTTCCGGCAGTTCGACATTAGTATTCCCCCACGTCTCTGGTTGGGGGAGCAACGAGCCGTCATCCCGCGCCAGCTTCGAGTAGAGACGCGGTGCGGCCACGATGAAGGATTGCGAACCGTGGCGCCGGACGAAAGCGATCAGATTGTCAGCCTTCTCGCCGGTTACTTCGAGAGGAACGTACTCGCCGGACGCGAAGGTCTCCGGCATCCTCTGACGCAATTGCAGCGTCTTCCAGATCATATATAGTTTGCAGCGTCCGTCTTTCCAGGTATCGACTTCGAGCAGAGCGTTCGCATCCGCCGCGTCCGTCTCCTTCAGACCGGCCAGGAACTTCTTCCGCAGGCCGTAGTCAACGGGACGGCGGTTGTCCGGGTCCACGAGGCTGAGGTCCCAAAGGTCGTTGCCCTGGTAGACATCCGGGACGCCGGGAACGGTTAGCTTGAGGAAGGTCTGCGAGAGTGAGTTGAGCGCCCCGAGGCGGGAGATCCTGCGCTGGAACGGCAGGAAGTCGTCCAGGAAGAGGTTGTTCTCCGGTGTGAGGATAGCCTCCACGAAGTCCGCGACGACCGCCTCGTACTCCTCGTTCACTTTCGTCCAGGAGGTGTGGACCTGCGCCTCGCGTATAGCCTTCTCCATGTACGCTTTTATGCGCTCCCGGAAAGTGACGATCCCGTCCTCGTCTGGCTCTTCGAGCGGCCAGGCGCCCAGCAAGGTCTGGTACAGGAGGTATTCGTCGTTGCGGCTGGGGGCCGGTTCTCCGTCCATCTCCCGGCGGCGGGAGCGGTTGAGGCGGCCCCAGCGGACCAGCGCCGCGCGCCACTCAGCCGGCATCTCCGATAGTACGTTGATGCAGGCGCGCACGTCCTCCCCGCGCTTGGTGTCGTGGGTGGAGGAGGCGAGCATGGCGTTGGGCCAGTGCTTTGCGCGCTCGCCGTTGAGGTGGTGGAACGCCGCGGGCGAGACGCTGAAGCGCTCCGGCTCCCCGCCGACCTCGTTCAGGGAGGCGAGACGGTTGTATACGTAGAGTGCGGTGTCCTCCATCCCCTTCGCCATGACCGGCCCCGTGTACTGCTGGAACTTCATTACGAACGCGAGCACCGATGCCCGGTACTCTTCGGGGCCGTCCACGTCAAGGAGCAGCACGTCGCGGATGAAGTCGAAGACGGTCGTGTCGGCGGCGGCGCTCCGC
This sequence comes from Rubrobacterales bacterium, assembly GCA_038198445.1. Classification (GTDB taxonomy): domain Bacteria; phylum Actinomycetota; class Rubrobacteria; order Rubrobacterales; family Rubrobacteraceae; genus JACDDK01. The sequence goes on along the minus strand of JBBPZZ010000163.1, from coordinate 26,862 downwards.
TTTCTCGCGCGGGCGATGGCCCACTCGACGTAGCGCTCGTCCTGCTCGGAGAGGCCATCATCCGCGGCGTAGGTCCGGTAGACGGGGAACTCCGCGACGACTTCGGTCAGGGCGTCGCGCAGAGCGTTGATGGTGAAGTCGTGCGTGCGCCGCCCGGCGAAGCCGCCGGAGATCGCTAGCAGTCTTCGGCTGAGTACGTTCAGTTCGCTCGCCAGCGCGTCCTTCATAATGAGCTTCTTGCAGTTGTAGAGTAGATCCTCGAAGTCCATCCGCCGCCCGATAAAGCGCCGATAGGCGCGGTCCATTCCGGCCTCGCCGTCCGCATCCACGAAGAGTCCGTTCACCAGGTTGGTGAACTCGTAGCCGGTGGTCCCGGCGACGGGCCAATCTTCGGGGAGGTGCTCGTGATGGGCGAGTATCTTCTCCACGAGGACGTAGAGCGGCTCTTCCTCTCCGGAGCCGAGCGCGGCGCGGGCGGCTTTCTGGAGGCGGTGGAAGTAGCCGGCGGGATCGTAGAGTCCGTCCGGGTGGTCGAGGCGGAGTCCCTGCACCTTTCCTTCCGCGACTAGCCTCAGAATGAATTGGTGCGTCGCTTCGAATACCTCTTCGTCCTCGACCCGGACGCCAGCGAGATCGTTGATCGCGAAGAACCTGCGGTAGTTGATCTCATCGCTCGCCACCCGCCAGAACACAAGCCGGTACGCCTGCTCCTCCAGAATCCCGTGCAACCTCTCGAAGCTCTCCGGATCTTCAGCGTCACCGTTCAGATCCGCGACCCGCTCCTCGATGGCGTGCTGGATCCCCGCCGACTCCGCACACAGCCTCGCGAGCCGCGACTTGTTGATAGCGGCGTCCCGTACCCGCTCGGCGACGGCCTCTTCCTCCGTGGCGTCCTGTCCCGGCAAATTCCCGAAAGCGGTGACGAGGCTCTCCAACTCCAACGAGTGCTCATCCTCCGGCAAGCCCTCCAGTTCCTCCAAAATATCCGGATAGCTCTTCGGGTCCAGCGGACACTGGTGCTCGTAGTAGCTCACCGAGAAGGCCCCCTCACCCGCGTCGAAGGCGAGCGCCAGTTCACCGCCTTCGAGGACGGCGCGGTAGTGATCCCCTAGCACCGGCAGGAGGACTTTGCCATGCAGGCCAGGCCGGTTCGTCGGGTACCAGTCGATGTCGAAGTAGCGGGCGCGCGGTGAGGCCGGGCCGTGCTCCAGAACGTCCATCCACCAGGGGTTATCCGAGCCGACGCCCATATGGTTCGGCACGATATCGAGGAGCTGGCCCATCCCGTGCTCGCGTAATGTCGCGACGAGGCGCTCGTAGTCTTCTTCGCTCCCGATCTCCGGGTTCAGCGAGTTGTGGTCGATGACATCGTAGCCGTGGGTGCTGCCGGAACGCGCCTTCATGTAAGGCGAGGCGTACAGGTCGCTCACCCCAAGCTCCGCCAGGTACGGAACCAGGTCCGTCGCGTCCGCGAACGTGAAGTCCTCGTTGAATTGGAGCCGGTAAGTGGCGCGGGGGACTCTCAACCGGCCTCTCTCACGTACCACGCCACCGACCACGCCGGAAGCTCGCGTTCGCTCCCGGCAGCGCCCTCCGTGGCGAAGAGCAACTCCCCCACTCCCTGCTCGAACCCGCCGAGAGCCTCGTCGCCCAGGTTCGCCAGCAAAGTTAGCAACGATCCATCAGCGAGAATCCATTGCGCCCGCAGGCCGCGCTCCCCGACGAGCCGGTATGCGGCCTTACCGCCGAAGATGCCATTCAAGCGCGGGAAGATCCACTCGCGCCGTAACGCGAGGAGCCTCCGGTAGAAGTCCAGCCATTCGCTATGCTCGGGCTCGTCACGCTCGTCCCGGTCCAGCCGTGACATACTAAAAGTCTCTTCATCGCTCGGGTCCGGGATGCGGTCGCGCGTCGCCGGGTCGGAGAACTCGGGGAACTTCGCGAACTCCTCGCGGCGGCCCTCGGTGACGAGCTTCGCCAGGTCAGGCTCGAAGTCGCAGAAGAACGTGAACGGCGTCTTCGCCCCCCATTCCTCGCCCATAAAGAGCATCGGGACCTGGGGGGCCAGCAAATAAATAGCAGCCGCCGCGCGTACCGCTTCCGGCGGCGCGAGGGCCGTTATCCGGTCGCCGAAGGCGCGGTTGCCGACCTGATCGTGGTTCTGAAGCAGCGAGACGAACGCGAGCGGCGGAAGGTCCGCGCTCGGCTCCCCGCGCTGGTTGCCCCGGTGACGCGAGGGCTGGCCCTGGTAGGCGAAGCCCTCCGCGAGACATTGCCCGAGGTGCCGTACCGGAGCGCCCGCGAAGTCCGAATAGTACGCTGCATCCTCGCACGTCAGCGCCGTGTGCAGCGAGTGGTGGATGTCGTCGTTCCACTGCGCCGTGTAGAGCCGCCCGCCGCGCAGTAGAGAGGCTGTATTCTCCTCGTTCTCCAGGACCAGGTGTACGTGCCGGTCCCGGCCCGGCCCGTCGTGGACGCGCTCCGCCAGCTCGACGAGTAAGTGCTTCTCCGAGTCGTCGATGATCGCGTGTACGGCGTCCAGGCGCAACCCGTCGAATCCGTACTCCTCCAGCCAGTACAGAGCGTTGTGGATAAAGAAGTCCCGCACGAACTCGCCGCCCTCGCCGTCGACGTTGATCCCCGCTCCCCACGGCGTCTCGTGACGCTCGGTGAAGAAGTCCGGCGCATAGACGCTCAGGTAGTTCCCCTCCGGGCCGAAGTGGTTGTAAACCACGTCGAGGAAGACAGAGAGACCCTTCTCGTGCGCTGCCTGCACGAGGTCTTTCAAATCTCCGGGTGTGCCGTAGGAGGAGTCCGGCGCGTAGGGCAATACGCCGTCGTAGCCCCAGTTACGAACGCCGGGGAAGTCGGAGATCGGCATAAGCTCTATCGCCGTAACGCCGAGGTCCGCCAGCTCGTCCAGCCGGTCCTTCACGCCCTCGAACGTGCCTTCGGGAGAGAAAGTCCCGACGTGTAGTTCGTACAGGACTGTCTCTTCCCACGGACGCCCCTTCCAGTCCTCGTCGCGCCAGTCGAACGCGCCGGGGTCCACGACCTCGCTCGGGCCGTGGACGTCCTCGGGTTGGTAGCGGGAGGCCGGGTCGGGGACTTCTTGATCTCCGTCTATGCGGTATCGGTAGCGGGCTCCGGGATCGGCTGCGGTGGCGATGGTGAAGACGCCGTTATCGCCGCGCCGCATCGGGCGGGATTCGCCGTCGAGGACCAGGTCCACCTCCCCGGCGGCGGGCGCCCAGAGGGTAAAACGGGTCTCTCCGTCTCCGAGGTACTCCGCACCGAGGGGGAGCGGGTGACGCCGGATCACTCGGCCTCGTCCCCGCCGTTCTCGCGGTCGCTAGCGTTGGTGAGCACGACCATCGAGCGGGCCTTTAGCGGGTACTCGTCGCCAGGCTTGTAGAAACCGTCGACCCTGAGGCCGGAGGAGTAGGAAGTGTCGAGGATGGCTTGCCAGCGGGCGTCTTCGGGCTGTCCCGGCAGCGAGAAGGGCAATTCCTCGCTGTGAGCGTTGAGCAGGAGAAGGAAGTCGTCGTCCTCTTCCGGTCGGTCCTGGGCATCGTACTCCCACTCGGAGACGCCGGCCATCTGGAGCCCGAGAGAGCGGGCGAAGGAAGCGTCCCACTCCTCGTCGGTCATCTCGCGGCCCTCGGGGGTGAGCCAGGTAATGTCCTTGACGCCCGCGCCCTTTATGCGGCGTCCCTGGAAGAAGCGGCGGCGGCGGAAGACCGGGTGCTCTTGCCGAAGCCGGATCACCCGCCGCGTAAACGCCAGGAAGTTCCTGTCGGCCTGCGAGAGGTTCCAGTCCTGCCAGCTTATCTCGTTGTCCTGACAGTAGACGTTGTTGTTTCCATTCTGGGTGCGGCCCATCTCGTCGCCGGAGAGGATCATCGGCACGCCCTGCGAGAGTAGCAGCGTCGCCATCATGTTCCGTTTCTGGCGGGCGCGCAGCTTCCGGATCTTGGGGTCGTCGGTCGGGCCTTCGACGCCGTGATTCCAGCTCCTGTTGTGGCTCTCGCCGTCGTTGTTGGCCTCGCCGTTGGCCTCGTTGTGCTTCTCGTTGTACGAGACGAGGTCCTGGAGGGTGAAGCCGTCGTGGGCGGTGACGAAGTTGATGGAGGCGTAGGGCCGGCGTCCGCCGCGCTCGTAGAGATCGGAGGAGCCGGTGAGCCGGTAGGCGAGCTCCCCGACGAGCCCGCCGTCGCCTTTCCAGTAAGATCGGACCTCGTCGCGGTACTTGCCGTTCCACTCCGTCCATCCGACCGGGAAGTTCCCGACCTGATAGCCGCCCTCGCCGACGTCCCACGGTTCGGCGATGAGCTTGGTCTGGGAGATCACCGGGTCCTGACGGATGATGTCGAAGAACGCCCCGAGACGGTCCACGGCGTGAAGCTCGCGCGCCAGCGCCGATGCGAGATCGAACCGGAAACCGTCGACGTGCATCTCGAGGATCCAGTACCGCAGGCTATCCATGATTAGCTGCAGGACCCTCGGGTGCATCATGTTGAGCGTGTTGCCCGTCCCGGTGTAGTCCATGTAGAAGCGCGGGTCATCCGGGACGAGCCGGTAGTACGCGGCGTTGTCTATACCGCGGAACGAGAGCGTCGGCCCGAGGTGGTTCCCCTCGGCGGTATGGTTGTAGACCACGTCCAGAATGACCTCGAGGCCCGCCGAATGCAGCCGCTTGACCATCGTCTTGAACTCGGAGATGCTCCCGGTGGCCGAGTAGCGCATGTCCGGGGCGAGGAACCCGATGGAGTTGTAACCCCAGTAGTTCTTGAGCCCCTGGTCCAGGAGGTGCTTGTCGTCCACGAACTGATGCACCGGCATGAGCTCCACCGCCGTGACCCCGAGCCTCTTCAAGTGCTCTATGGAGGGGCCGGAGGCAAGCCCGGCGTAGGTGCCGCGCAGGGCCTCGGGGATACCGGGGTGCTGCTGTGTGAAGCCCTTGACGTGCAGCTCGTAGATGATGGTCTCGTGCCAGGGCGTGTGAGGACGTATGTCTTCGCCCCAGGTGAACGCGGTATCCACGACCCGGCACTTGGGCATTCCGGAGGCGTTGTCGCGCTTGTCGAAGGCGAAGTCCTCGTCATCGGCCCCGAGCTTGTAGCCGAAGTGCGGATAGTCCCAGTCCAGGGAACCGACGGTCGCCTTCGCGTAGGGGTCCATGAGGAGCTTGTTCGGGTTGAAGCGGTGACCGTTCGCGGGGTCGTAGGGTCCGTGGACACGGTAGCCGTAGAGCTGGCCGAGGCGTGCGTAAGGGAGGTAGCAGTGCCAGACTTGATCCGTCTGCTCCCGAACCTCGATCCGCTCGACTTCCTCCCTCCCCGAAGGGTCGAACAGACAGAGATCGACCTTCTCCGCGTTCTCCGAAAAGAGCGCGAAGTTCACGCCCTCCCCATCCCAGGTCGCCCCCAATGGATAAGGCTCTCCCGGCCACACGACGCTCTTCTGTTTGTTCTTGCTGCTCAAGGCAGGGGTGTCCCTTTCTCTAAAAACCAGGACCAGCCAGCGTACCGGCGCTTCAGTGCTTCGCTGACCGGCTCTCTCTAGCCGGCGGGCTTCAGAACAACCGTCGCCAGCGGCGGCAGGTCGAGCAGGACGGAGTGCTCCCGTCCGTTCGCCGGAACAGGCTCGGCAGTCATGATCCCGCCGTTATCCACACCGCTCCCACCGTAATCCTCCGCGTCGGTATTAAGCGCCTCTTCGTAAGAACCGCCCGAAGGGACGCCGACCCGGAACCCGTGCCGGACGACCGGGGTGAAGTTACACACCACGACGGCGACGTCTTCCGGGCTCTTGCCCCGGCGAAGGAAGGATACCACGCTCTGGTCTCTATCCCCGCCCTCGATCCACTCGAACCCCGCCGGCTCGAAGTCCACCTCGTAGAGCGCGGGTGTGCTCTTGTACAGCGCGTTGAGGTCCCGGAGCATCGCCTTTACACCGGCGTTCATGGGGTTGTCCAGCAAGTCCCAGTCGAGCGCCGTGTCGTGGTTCCACTCGCGCCACTGGCCGAACTCGCCGCCCATGAACAGGAGCTGCTTGCCGGGGTGGGCGTACATGAAGCCGTAGTAGGCGCGCAGGCTGGCGAACTTCCGCCAGTCGTCGCCGGGCATCTTGCCTATCAGAGAACGCTTGCCGTGGACGACCTCGTCGTGGGAGAGCGGCAGCACGAAGTTCTCGTTAAAGGCGTAGATGAGGCTGAACGTGATCTCATCGTGGTGATAACGGCGGTGGATGGGGTCTTCCTGCATGTACTGGAGCGTGTCGTGCATCCAGCCCATGTTCCACTTGAAGCCGAAGCCTAATCCTCCCATCGAGGTCGGGCGGCTGACCATCGGCCAGGCGGTCGATTCTTCCGCCAGCGTCGCAGCGCCGGGGTGCTCGGAATAGACGACCTCGTTTAGACGCTTGAGGAACGCGACGGCGTCGAGGTCCTCGTTGCCGCCGAACTCGTTCGGGACCCATTCCCCCTCTTCGCGCGAGTAATCCAGGTAGAGCATCGAGGCCACGGCATCCACGCGCAGGCCGTCGATATGGTATTCGGAGAGCCAGAACAGGGCGTTTGAGATCAGGTAGTTCTTGACCTCGTTTCGTCCGAAGTTGAAGACGAGCGTTCCCCAGTCAGCGTGACGCCCGCGCCGGGGGTCGGCGTGTTCGTAGAGGTGCGTGCCGTCGAAGAGGCCGAGGCCGTGGGCGTCCTCCGGGAAGTGGGCCGGGACCCAGTCGATGATGACCCCGATGCCCGCCCGGTGTAAGGCATCTACCAGATGCTTGAAGTCGTCCGGTGTCCCGAAGCGGCTCGTCGGGGCGAAGAGTCCGAGCGGCTGGTAGCCCCACGAGCCGTCGAACGGGTACTCCGTCGGCGGCAGGAACTCGACGTGGGTGTAGCCCATCTCGGCGACGTAGGAGACTAGCTCGCCGGCGAGCTGGCGGTAAGTGTAGTAGGAGCCGTCGTCGTTGCGGCGCCAAGAGCCGAGGTGCATCTCGTAGATCGCCATCGGGGAATCGAGGGCGTTCTTGACGGTCTGGTCTTCCATCCAGGCGGCGTCGCCCCAGTTATAGCGGGACGGGTCGTGGACGACGGAAGCGGTTCCGGGCAGCTTCTCGGCCCGGAATCCGAACGGATCGGCCTTCAAAGGGAGCAACTCTCCCCGGGGACCTTTGAGCTCGTATTTGTAGACCGCGCCTTCCTCCGCGCCGGGGACAAAGATCTCCCAGACCCCGCCGCCATGATGCTTCCTCATGGCGTGCTTGCGTCCATCCCAATTGTTGAAGTCCCCGATGACCGAGACGCGCCGGGCGTTCGGCGCCCACACGGCGAAGCTCACGCCGGACACGCCTTCCAGTTCCGTTACGTGCGCGCCGAGCTTCTCGTAGAGCCTGAGGTGGTTACCCTCGCCGAACAGGTAGAGGTCTGTCTCGCCGATGGTGGACGGAAAGCGGTACGGGTCCTCGAACTCGCCCTCGCCCCCGCCCTCCCAGGCGACGTGTAGCCGGTACGGGACCCGGTCCCCCGTCGAGACGGGTCCGGCAAATAGTCCCTCGGGGTGGACTTTATCCAGCTTACCCAGCGTCCGGCCGTCCTCGGAGACGGCGGTGACGGACGCCGCGCCGGGGATGAAGGCGCGCACGACCAGGCCCTTGCCGTCCTCGTGCATCCCCAGAAAGGAGAATGGGTCCGGATGGTCGCCGTGTACGGCGGCGTTCATGGCGTCTTCGTATCTCATTCTTTCGACTCCGTCTCCACCGGCTCCGAGATCAGGTCGAGTATCCCCTTGACCGGGATACCGAGCCAATCGGGCCGGTTGTCTAGCTCGTAGCGGACTTCGTACAGCGCTTTCTCAAGCGTGAAGAGGTCCACGAGTCTCTTTGCGTGCTCCGGATCTTCGGGATATGAGGCCGCGCCCCGAATACCCTCGGCGTAGCCTTCCATGAAGGTATCCTGGGCGCTTTGCTCCCAGTTGTCTACCCACGCTCGACGTTCTTCGTAGCTGTCCATCCGCTCGGAACTCACCCGGAACAGCGCGGAGCGCGCGGCGTAGTTGAAGGAGCGCAACATCCCCGCCACGTCTCTCAGGGGCGAGTGCTTGGCGCGGCGCTCGGCGAGCGGCCGGGCGGGCTCGCCCTCGAAGTCGATGATCTGGAAGTCGTTGTTGACGACCAGTACCTGGCCCAGGTGATAGTCTCCGTGATGGCGGGTCTTTACGACCTCGAAGCCTTCGCCGGAGACGGCCCTGACGCGGCCCTCCACTTCCTCTCTCATCTCCAGGAGACGCTCCACGTCGGGGCGGACCTCGTCGGGCAGCTTCGTCCGGCGCTGCTGGAGCATCTTGAAGGTGCTCTTGAGCTCCTGAAGCACGTTCTTCGCCCAGCCCGAAACCTCCTCCGCGGACGCGGTTTCGGGACCGAATGCCTCGTCGTCGCCCGGCGCGGCGAACGCTTCATGCAGCTCGCCAGTGCGTAGACCCAGGCTATATATGAGACCCATGAAAAAGCCGCTGTCGGCATCGTCGCGCTCCGCTGGCTCCTCTTCTTCTTCGAGGCTCCAGGAGGTGACCAGCCTCTCCTCCAGGTAGCGGTCGAGGTAGTCCTGGGTGTAGGACCAGCCGTCGCCCTGGTTGGAGACGAAACCCTGTAGCAGGGCGAGGGTCGTGAGTTCGCCGTCGGGGTTCTCGTACTCGATGGCCCCAGCCAGCGGCGGCGTGTTGCCGAAACGAGCCTTCTCGGTGAGGAAGCGCCCGATCTCCAGGTCCGGGTTCGTGCCGCGCTGGAGGCGTCGGTACGCCTTCATGATAAGCCTCTCGCCGAGGATCACGGAGGAGTTACTCTGCTCCACCCCGGCGCGGCGCACGCTCAACTCCTCGGCGGTCTCGTCTCCCATCAACTCATCGAATACGTCCGTCTTGGTGAGTTGGACCTTACCCTCCCCGAGGCTCATCTCCCGATTTTCACCCATCGCTCCTACAAGTGCGCGGCAGAAACTCTCGTCGGTGAGGGCGTCGTAGAGGACGCCTACCTTCGAGCGTCGCCGGAGCTTCGCCAGGGAGTTTGACATCAGGGAATCCAACTCGTCTCCGCCGTCACTCTCCCAGGCGGCCGAGAGTGGGAGGAAGTAGATCTGGGGCTCGGTCTCTTCCGAAGCGCCGTCTCCAGGGCTTACCCGCAGCAAAGTGAGCAGCCAGGAATCCCCGATTTCGGCGCGGGCGATGACCTCTACCCGCCCGATACCAGCGCCCTTCCCCGCGAACCAGCGCCGGCCCCCGAGGAAGTTCGGCAACGCCTCTTTCTCCAACTGAGAGATCTGACGGCTCGGGATACGCAGGGGCGCCCGGTGGGCTTTGCGGGCGGGTTCCCGTCCGGCGGGAAGTACCAGTACCGGCGGCTCCAGGTAACGCGGACTTCCCTCGTGCCAGCGCGGAGGCGCGGCCTCCGTCTCCAGCGCGAGGCGAAACCAGTAGAAAGCGTGGCCCGGCAGCGTCAGGAAGTACGGCAGGCTGCCGACCGGCGGGAAGCTGCCGCCCCCCATCAATTCGACCGGCACCCGGTTCCGGAAGCGGGAGAGGTCTAGCTCGACCGGCTGAGCCGAACGGGAGAGGTTCGCCACGCAAAGTATGGCCTCGTCCTCGTGCTCGCGCAGGTAAGCCAGGACTTTCCGGTTGCCGGGATGGAGGAACTCAAGGGTCCCGCGCCCCAGCGCCTGGCTGGACTTGCGGACCGAGATCAAACGCTTCATCCAGTTAAGCAGCGCCCCCGTACTCCGGCTCTGCGCCTCGACGTTGACCCCCTCGTAGCCGTAGACCGCGTCCATTACGGGAGGCAGGTAGAGCCGGGCCGGGTCCGTGCGGGAGAAACCGGCGTTCCTGTCCGAAGTCCACTGCATCGGCGTGCGGACGGCGTCCCGGTCTCCGAGGAAGACGTTGTCGCCCATCCCAAGCTCGTCGCCGTAGTAGATGATCGGGGTCCCCGGCATGCTCATCAGGAGGCTGTTCAGGAGCTCTATCCGGGGCCGGTCGTTCTCCATGAGCGGCGCGAGGCGCCGCCGGATACCGATGTTGACGCGCATCCTGGGGTCGTTGGCGTAGGTCTGGTACATGTAGTCCCGCTCGCGGTCGGTGACCATCTCCAGCGTTAGCTCGTCGTGGTTGCGGAGGAATATGGCCCACTGGCAGTTGTCCGGGATCTCCGGTGTCTGCTGCATGATCTCTACTATGGGATGCCGGTCTTCTTGCGCCACCGCCATGTAGATGCGCGGCATGAGCGGGAAGTGGAACGCCATGTGACACTCATCCCCATCCCCGAAGTACGGCAGCACGTCCTCGGGCCACTGGTTCGCCTCGGCGAGGAAGAGACGGTCCTCGTAATGCTCGTCCATCTCCGCGCGCATCTTCTTGAGGACCTCGTGCGTCTCGGGGAGGTTCTCGTTGTCCGTGCCTTCGCGCTCTATGAGGTACGGGATGGCGTCGAGGCGCAGACCGTCCACGCCGGCGTCGAGCCAGAAGCGCATGACGCCCATGATCGCCTTGAAGACCTGCGGGTTGTCCAGGTTGAGGTCCGGCTGATGGCTGAAGAACCGGTGCCAGTAATATTGACCGGCCTCGTCGTCCCAGGCCCAGTTGGACTTCTCCGTGTCGGTGAAGATGATGCGGGTGTCCTCGTAGCGCTCGGTATTGTCGTTCCACACGTAGAAGTTGCGCTTCGCGGAGCCTTTCGGGGCGCTGCGGGCGCGCTGGAACCACGGGTGCTGGTCGGAGGTGTGGTTGATGACCAGTTCGGTTATGACTTTCAGGCCCAACTCGTGGGCTTTCCTGACGAAGGCCCGGAAGTCGCGCCGGGTGCCGTAGTCGGGGTGGACGTTCTTGTACTCGGAGATGTCGTAGCCGTCGTCGCGCATCGGCGAGGGGTAGAAGGGCATCACCCAGATCGCCGTCGCCCCCAGGTCCCTTATGTATTCGAGCCTCTGGGTGAGCCCCTTGAAGTCCCCTATGCCGTTGTTGTCAGAGTCGAAGAACGCCTTGACGTGCAGGTGGTAGATGACGGCGTCCTTGTACCAGAGCGGGTCCTGGCGGGGAGCCTCCGTCATCAGACGCCTACCTTACTTACGCGGAAGATCTCCACCGGGTTGCTCCAGGGCGTGAGCCGTACCCAGAACCAGCTCCCCGTGGCGCGCATCCGGCGCTCCGAGATAAGCTCTTCGACCACGTACTCTTCGTCTTCGGAGATCCCAAGCTCCCACAGCGGGAAGTGGATGTGCGTGTCGTGCGGGCCGTGAGGATCGAGGTTCGCCGCGACGAAGATGGCGTTGTCGCCCTTCGTCTTGCCGTAGAAGAGGATGTTGTCGTCCGGGGCCTCGTGGAAAGAGAGGTTCTTCAGGTGGTGGAGGGCGGGGTTGTCTCGACGGATCCTGTTTATCCGCTTCACGTAGTCCTTGATGTTGCCGGGCCTGTCCCAGTCCCAGACCTTGTACTCGTACACCTCGGAATCCTGGTAGTAGACGGTAGTGCCGGGCTCGCCGCGCGGGGTGTTCTCGCACAGCTCGTAGCCGTTGTAGATGCCGTAGGTCGGGGAGAGCGTGGCCGCGAGCGCGAAACGCATCAGAAACGCGGACCGGCCGCCGAACTGGAGGACGTGCGGCAGGATGTCGTGGGTATTGGCGAAGAAGTTGGGGCGCATGTACTCCTTCGGCTCCTCCTGGGCCAGTTCGGTGAGGTACTCGATCAACTCCTGTTTATGGTTGCGCCAGGTGAAGTAAGTGTAACTCTGGGCGAAGCCGAGCTTGCCCAGGTTCTGCATGATGCGCGGCCGGGAGAACGCTTCGGCCAGGAAGATCACCTCGGGATGCTTCTTCCGCACCTCACCTATCATCCACTCCCAGAAGGCGAAGGGCTTGGTGTGCGGGTTGTCCACCCGGAAGATCTTCACGCCCTGCTCGACCCAGAACAGCACGACGTCCCGCCACTCTTTCCACATCGCCTTCCAGTCCTCCGAGTACCAATCCACGTTCACGATGTCCTGGTACTTCTTCGGCGGGTTCTCGGCATACTTTATGGTCCCGTCCGGCCGGAACCTGAACCACTCGGGATGCTCCTTTATATAGGGATGGTCCGGCGAGGCCTGGATGGCGAAGTCGAGGGCAACCTCCATCCCGTGCTCGTTCGTGGCCTCGACGAAATGCCGGAAGTCCTCCAGCGTCCCGAGTTCCGGGTGGACGGACTTGTGGCCGCCCTCCTCGCTCCCGATACCGTAGGGACTGCCGGGGTCTTTCGGGCCGGCGGTGAGCGCGTTGTCCTTGCCCTTGCGGTTGGTCTTGCCGATAGCGTGGATCGGGACGAGGTACACCACGTCGAAGCCGAGGTCCGCTATCTCCGGGAGGCGTTCTTCGGCCTCGCGGAAGGTCGCGCTCCGGCCCGGCACGGTCCCCTGAGAACGGGGAAACATCTCGTACCACGCTCCGTAGCGCGCCAGCTCGCGGTCGACCGTAACCTCTAGCGTCTTGCCGTAAGTGGTAGACGTCGAGCGGTCGGGATGAGCCCGCATCAACTCGCGGACCTCCGGGGAGCGGAGCAGGGCGAGCTGGCCCTCGTAGCCCGAAGCGTCGAAGCCGGCGAGCGTCTGCGCGAGGCGTTTGTCCTTCGAACGTCGGTGGGCCTCCGCGACGAGGTAACGGCCCTCGATCAACTCGGTCTCTACCACCTGCCCGTCATCCACCTTCTTGCCGACGTCCCGGCGCCAGGTCTCGAACTCGTCGTGCCACGCCTCGATGGTGTACTCGTAACGCGTATTCTCCGGCAGGTCGAACGCCCCGCTCCACAAGTCTAGACCAGGGTTTATCTGTTCCATCGGCGTCTCGGACCACCGCCGCGCGCCCCTCTTCCGGTGCCGGACGACGGCGGCGAGTACGTCGTGCCCGTCCTTGAAAATATCCGCCCGGACCTCGAAGCGTTCACCCACCTCCCGCTTCACCGGGTAGCGGCCACAGTCCAGCTCCGGGTAGACACCCTCTATAACAACGCTATCGTAAGCCTCCGGCACCTCAAGTCCTCCAGAAATAGATCAAAATATTGTATGAACTGACCAGGATACTCGTATATCCACTAGATTAAAGCCGACTCGAAAGACCGGGGCAACCTGTCTTACGGAACCACGCTTCGGGTAAGATGCCTTCACGTTGAATAACGACGATAGGAGCATGGCATGAGCGACGAAGTACGAGACAAGCAAGGAGACGCCGAGCCGCTCAACTGGGCCTGCACGGTATGCGGCTACCGCATCGAAGGCGAATTGCTGGAGAAGTGTCCCGACTGCGGAGCGGACAGGGAGGAGTTTGATCAGGTCCCAAAGCCGGGATTCTAGGGAAACTGGTGGACATCGCTACCGTAGCCCAGATAGTCACCGCGGTGACCAACCTGCTCTTCGTGGTCGTGCTTGCGGGCGGCTACTACTACACCTGGAGAGTGAGCCAGCGAACGCTTGAAGAGATGCGGGCGCAACGCACCTCGATGGGCCGTCCGTTGGTGATAGTGGAGGAAGACTTCGACAGCCTGCCCGAGTTGGACCTGGCTATCCGCAACGTACGCCAGGGCGCGGCGAAGGACATAACGTTTGAGTTCTCCGCCCCCATCGCGAACTCCGGCGGCTTCGTCATCTCGGACATGCCCTACTTCAAAAACGGTCTCGACTTCCTTCCACCGAACGGCGAGATCAACTGCTACTGGGACGAGATCGACACGCTCCTACCATTCCTCGAACATAAAGGCCTCAAAACGGTATCTACGTGACCGTCCATTACAGCGACCTGATCGGAGCCGCATACGAATCACGCTGGAAACTCGACCCATTCCTCTACAAAGACACCCGCATCGTCAAGCGTAAGGGAATGGGAGATCTGGTAAGAGCCGTCGAAGCCCTCGCCGCGAAACAGGCCGTCGCCCCGGAAGCAGAGGGCCTGGATCAGACGCCGGAACCACGATACTGAACCGCCCTGCCCATAGGGGGGTTTAAGTCGGCGGAATTCCGCTCGTAGTTGGGTTCTCTCATTCCGAAGGTGAATGGTGTGCCCCAGGGCACTCGGGTAGATGAAGCGAGTGGAAGAGTGGAGTGAACCCCTGACACCGGACAACCTCCAAAGTCAACTTCTCTGGAGATTGGATGTAGAGTTACATCCAGATAAAGGAGAAGAAGCAGTTGGCACGAGGAAGAACCTACACTCGCGAGTTCAAGCTGGACCTTGTCCGCCAGGTCACTACCGGACAGAAGCGTCCCGCCCAGGTCTGCCGCGAACACAATCTAGCCGAGAGCGTTTTGCTGCGCTGGAGGAAGGAGTACGAGGCTCGCGGAGAGGCGGCATTTACCGAAAAACAGCTCTCAAAGGACGAGTCTCTGGAGCAGAAGATCGCCGAGTTGGAGCGCTTCCGCGGACAGCTTGCTCTGGAGAACCGGGTTCTAAAAAAGTCGCTAGAGAGAATGCGCTCAGCGAACGGCATGCCGTGATCGCTAGGATAATCGAGGAGCACCCCGAGATGTCGGTCAAAAGGCTTTGTAAGTTGCTCGACGTGAGCCGCTCCTGGTACTACCAGAAGCCAGAAGTAGATCAGCAGACGGACGAGGAGATGGATCTGAGGGACGCCATAGAGAGGATCGTACTGGAGTTTCCCGGCTACGGATACCGTAGGGTCACGAAGGCGCTTCACGGAGACGGTTGGGAGGTCAACCACAAACGGGTTCTGCGCGTGATGGGCGAGGAGTCGTTGCTTTGCCAGTTGAAGAGGCGCTTCAAGCCCACCACGGATTCGACTCACTCCTTCAAGAGATACCCAAACCTCATAAAGGAGGAGATCGTGGATGCTCCAAACCAGGCATGGTCGGCGGACATCACCTACATCCGGTTACCCACCACTTTCTGTTACCTGGCCTCGATCATCGACGAGTTCAGCCGCTACTGTGTTGGTTGGCATCTCTCGCGATTCATAGACACGCGACTCACTCTGGCCGCACTTGAGATGGCGCTCGCTACCCGATCTCCTGGTGCGGGTTTGATCCACCACTCCGACCAGGGAGTGCAATATGCAAGCAGTGAATATGTAGCTCGGCTGGAGGAGGTGGGCGCACGGATCAGCATGGCGGCAGTCGGCAATCCTTACGAGAACGCCAAAGCTGAGAGCTTTTTCCGAAACTTGAAGATGGAGGAGGTCTATCTCAAAGACTATAGAGATTTCGAGGAAGCGAAGCAGAACATAGGCCAGTTCATAGAGGAGGTTTACAACCAGAAGCGGTTGCATTCGAGTCTCGGATATCTGCCCCCGGTAGAATTCGAGGCCATACATAACCTGAAGGTGAGAAGTTGACTTTGGGTACTGTACGGGATTATGGGTTCACCCCAGAGGCTAAGCATCATTTCCACTCGCCTGGTGCGTGCATGCAGTGCTTACCACCCCACGGCAGCTCCGGGGGGTCGCTTGAGATTAGCCCGTGGGCTGAAGCTTCGGCTGCCAGTCGGGAGTGAACTCCTTGCGCTCCGAGAAAGGGGTTTTCGTTACGTCGGACAGCCCACTGCCGTCGGTGTTGATGGTCCAAATGTCCGAGCCGTCTTCGTAATCGAAGGCGATCTTGGTGCCGTCGGGGGAGAAGACGGGGCCGTCCGCGGAGAGACGTTTGGGAGCGAAGACGGTCCGCTGCCTCGTGCCGTCCGCCCTGATGGTCTCGATGCGCCCAGTCTCCGCGCTGAAATCGTAGAGACTGAACACCAGAGTGCGGCCGTCGGGCGACCAGTCCGGGGCTCCCGGTTGATGGTCGTTGTCGTTGTGGGTTATCACCCTAAGGCCCGTGCCGTCGGGATGCACGGTGGCCAGTTCGCCTGAGACGGCGCAGACGTTGCAGGCGGAGGTCGCCTTCGAGAAGGAGAAGGCGATCCTGCCTCCGCCGGGCGAGAACACGGGTCCCCCTTCATAGTTCCGGTCGTTGGTGACCCGCCGGAGGCCACCGCCGTCGAGCGCCTTGATGTATATGTCGTAGCGGCCCGCCTGGATTCTCACGAAGGCGACCCTGCGACCGTCGGGCGAGAAGGCGGGGGCAAAGTCCTCCGCCGGTCCGCTGGTGAGCCTCTCTTTGTTGGTGCCGTTGGCGTTCATGATCCACACGTCCCCGTTCCCGTTCCTCACCCAGGCGATCTTCTTGCCGTTGGGCGAGAAGACGGGGGTTATGTTGTAGACATCCCGGTTATGGGTCAGCTGCTTCTCGCCGGTTCCGTCCGGATTGATGGTGAAGATCTGGTCCGTGGCGTAGAGATCGTCGGAGGACCCATCGGCGTAGAAGGTTATTCTGCCGTTCTGGCCTGGGAAGGCGGCCTCTGCCTTCTGAGACACCACTAACAACACCGCCCCGCATGCCACTACTAGCACCGCGGCCACGACCGTTGTCTGTAAAAGCGCCGCCCGTCGAGCCATACGTCTCTACCCCTTTTATCGCAGCGAGGCGTCAGAAGTGGTGCGCCCGCCCCGGCTTTACGTAACGACTCCAGCATACATGCCCCAGATGCCAGGCGCATCCTCCACAGGTACTGTCTCTGCATCCACCGAAAGGCTTGTTTTCTTGGCGAATATGCTCGCTGAGGACGCACTTGATCTTGTAGATGTTCTTGCAGGCGGTCGGAGAGTGAGTGTCGAGCAACTGTAGGAACTGATCTCAGTTTACACTGTAGGCTTCACCGGGCGTCTTGGCCGTGACGGTTACGGTAACACTCGTCTAATGCGCCAGTCCCTCAAAGAATAAACGTAGAAAAGAAACGGGTACGGCGCTTACAGCGCCGTACCCGCTCTCCTTACAAACCTTGGTTGTGCTAGCCGATGACCTGCACGTCCACGACGCCGGAACCGGCGGCCGTGAGACCTATGGCCTCGGCGGCGGCCTGCGAGAGGTCTAGCTGCCGTCCGGCCACGTAAGGACCGCGGTCGTTGACCGTTACGACAACGGAGTTGCCCCCGTATGTGACCAGAAGCTGCGTACCGAATGGCAGGTACGGCGACGCGGCGGTGTAGGCCGTGGGATCAAAGGGCACGCCACTCGCGGTCGGGCTACCCGCCAACTCGTACCCGTAGTAGCTCGCAACCAGCGGCTCGGCCTGCGCCTGGTTCTGCACAACAGTCAGCGACACGGCGAACACACCGGCCACCAATAGTATCTTGAGCAAAGACTTCACAAGTCCCCCTCCAGATCGCTTTCATAACAAGCCCGTTACCCTACCGGATAATATTTAAGTTACAAGACGTAGCATGATGTTTCTAGGTGATGCAATTCACATCCGTTTCGCCGTTTGTGTTCGGTCAGACGACTTGCGCTATACGTGTGGTTAGGAGTAATCGGCGGGGGAATGGAGGATCGCAAGTACGAGCGTAATCCGGACCGGCGGAAAGCGGCGTGGAAAATAAATTTCTTGTTCTATCCCTGTTTCCTGGTCTGGTCCTCTTCGAGGAGCCGCCGGTAGCGTCGCATCCGGGCTTCGAACTCGGGAAGTTTGCGGTCGGCGGAACTTTGGGCGCCGCGAGGCATGCGGCCGCTCTTTGCGAGGGCCTTGTAAGATTCGCGGACACGTAGGGCGTCCGGGTAGCTCCGGCTGCGTTCGTGGAGGGTGGCGAGCATCTCGTAGGGGTGGCTGCCGACGAACCTTTCGGCGACGCTCTGTTCGTAGAGACCCCTGGCGCGCTCCGGGTCGCCGCCCTGCTCGGCGCGCATCGCCTCCTCGTGGCGTTCGACGGCCGCTTCGTAGCCGCGCATCGGGTCGTCCTCGGTCCCGATCTTCTGTTTCTCTCCGGCGTCCAGGCTGGAGAGGCCGAACGATTCTCCTCCAGCCGGGACATCCTGCCCGCCGCCGAAGATCCCACGGAGCTTCCTGAACATGTGTTGCCCTCCTTTCCGTACAGCCCGAAGAAAGATTATAGCTATGCTTTAATCTCTCTTCGTACATGAGGAGAGGAGCTATTAGGTGCTATACGAGTTCGCCCGCTACCTGAAGATACGCGCCGCCTACGGGGCGAGTTGGTCCTCCGACGGACGGCGCATCGCCTTCCTGACGGACATAACGGGCGTGCCGCAGGTCTGGGAGGTTCCCGCGGAGGGCGGCTGGCCGGAGCAACTCACTTTTCATGACGAGCGCGTCATGGGCGCGGAACATTCGCCGGTCGGTGACGCCCTCGCGTTCAGCGTAGACGCGGGCGGCAACGAGCGGGCCCAGATCTTCCTGCTCGACGGCGAGGGAGAGCGCGACCTCACACGCGACCCGGACGCCATCCACTACTTCGGCGGCTTCGCGCCCGACGGCGCGCGCATCGCCTACACCGCCACGCGCCGCAACGGCACGGACTTCGACGTCTACGTCCAGGACCTCCCCGACGGAGAGCCGGAGCTGGTCAGCGAGGTCTCCGGCTATCATACCGTCGCTGACTGGGGGCCGGACGGGTCCTACCTAATAATCTCCCGCCATCACTCCAACCTGGACAACGACCTGTACCGGCTGGACCTGACCAGCGGTGAGGCCACCCTTCTTGCGCAACACGAGGGCGAAGCACGCTATGCGTCCGTGAACGTTACGCCGGACGGTACGGGAGCCTTCCTAGCCACCGACCGCGAAGGCGACTTCTTGAAGCTGGCGCGTCTCGACCTCCAGACGCTCGCCGTGGAGTACCTGACCCCGGATGACCGGGACGTGGAGAGCGTGAAGCTCTCGAAAGACGGCCGCTACCTCATCGCCAGCCGCAACGTAGATGGCTACACGGAAGTCCGGCTCTTCAATGGTCGTGGCCGCCGGATGCCCGGTCCGCAGCTCCCGCAAGGCATCGTCGGCGGCTTCGAGTTCTCGCCGGACTCCAGGCGACTCGCTTTCATCCTCACCGCCCCGAACCGCAACCCGGACGTCTGGATTCTCGGCCTCCCCGATGCCGAGCCGCGACGCCTCACCCGCTCCTCGACGGCGGGTATCCCGCCGCGCACGTTCCGGCGTCCGAGCCTCGCGCGCTACCCGAGCTTCGACGCCCGCGAGATACCGGGCATTCTCTACGAGCCCGAGGGTGAAAAAGCTCCCGTCATTATCAACATCCACGGCGGCCCCGAGAGCCAGTCGCGTCCCGGCTTCGCCCCCATCACCCAGTATCTCGTGAACCGGGGATACGCCGTCTTTCTGCCTAATGTCCGCGGTTCCACCGGATACGGCAAGAGTTACACGCATCTGGACGATGTGGAGTTGCGAATGGACTCGGTCAGGGATCTCGCGCACGCCGCAGACTGGCTGCGCGGGCGCGGTCACGAGAAGGTCGCGGTGATGGGCGGCTCCTACGGCGGTTTCATGGTGCTCGCCGCACTCACCGAGTACCCGGAGTTGTGGAGCGCCGGTGTAGACATCGTCGGTATCGCCAACATGGTCACCTTCCTGGAGAACACCGGCAGCTACCGCCGAGCCCTTCGCGAGCCCGAGTACGGCTCCCTGGAGAAAAACCGGGAGTTCCTGGAGTCCATAAGCCCCATCCACAAGGCCGAGAACATAACAGCACCGCTCATGGTGATCCACGGCAAGAACGACCCACGCGTCCCCGTCGGCGAAGCTGAACAGATAGTAGAGCGGGTACGCAAAAACGGCGGCGCGGTCGAGTACCTGCTCTACGAGGACGAGGGCCACGGCCTCGCCAAGCTAAAGAACCGCCTCGACGCCTACCCCAGGATCGCCGCCTTCCTGGACGAGCACCTCTCCTGAGAAGATCGGGTAGAGAACTTACAGAAGCCATTCAGATAAACGCCTCACAGACGTCACCAAATCGTCTGTTCGACAGTTAAGCACATAGTACTATCTATACCAAATTGACGCTACTTATCTCTTATCCGAGCGGTAACAGACAGCCAGATCGCTGCGCTAATCAACGGTGTCTTCCTCCGAACGCGAGCTAAATTGGCTATTGTAATAACGTCTGCGACTAGTACCCTTATTCGTGTGATTTTGTTCACGCCATACGAATGCAGGGGGTTAGGATATGCAACGTGAGGAAAAATAACTGCAGCGCCCATATGTGCTGCTGAATCACCCTGGCCCGGGCGATCTTGTCAGCCACAACAACCATTTCGCTGGATACGGGACGGGGTTTGAGGGTCAGGTGAACGTTAGAATCGTTGAGGAAGATGGAACCACGATCGGTTCAGGTTTCGCCCAGAGCTCCGGTGGCATGGGAGTTATTGGCGAGTTCTTGGGCGAGATTACGCTCTCACAGAACCCTTCGGGAAAGCGTGGCTTTATCGAGGCGTGGTCAGACAGCGGGAAAGGTGAGGGTGAACAGCCCTCGCTCGTAAGGGTTCCCATCGTCTTCTCGTAAATAACTAATCTGGCACGATTTATGACCGGGGCTTTTGGCTCTGGTTTTCTATTACTCGGTAAATTGGTCCCTTACAGGGTGCCTTTTACTCTCTCCCGAGCCCGTCGTATTTGACGTCCATTTAACGCAAAGTTTCCGGTTAATTAACCTTCTACTCCATCTTCCTCCCTATACTTTTCTTCGCCGTAACGAGGGTAGGGGAATCCCCGCCACGAGTCAGAGGAGGCAGATTCTTGGAAGGTGCATGGAGTGAGAGACGGGCGAGATACCGCCGGTTGCTGGCTATAGTAGGAGGTGTAGCGGCGGCGGCCGCACTGTCGCTGACGGCGGCGAACCTGGGACATGCTCAGGACGGGCCGTCCCATAATGGGAACAGGCATGGAAACGGGCAGTCGATCAACACGGAAGCCAACTACTCGCCGTTCGAGAAGTTCAAGCCGCTGGCATCCTCGTCGGCGTGTCCCGGCGCCGTGAACAAACCGTTCGTGCTTCCGTCAGGCTACGATCAGCAGATCGTGGCCCAGGAAGGCGACGGCGGTACCGAAGACCTCTGGGACATGAACACCCAGAACGAGACAGGCAAGGATGCGGGACGCTACGTCTACCGGACCCACGAGGTCAGCCCCGGCGCCGAGGTCTCGGTCACGGACCTGAAGACCGGCAAGACCAACGTGCTCGCCCAGAGATCCGACTGGGAGCGCTTCGACGGCATCGTGTGGAGTCCCTGGGGAACGATCCTCGCCGGCGAGGAGACCAGCAGTTCAGCGGGTCCCGACCCGCAGGTCCCTGAAGCGAAGGCCGGTCTGGTCTACGAGTTCTTCGTCGACCCGAACGACCCGACCAAACTAAAGACCAACGACCCGCGCGACAACGTCGCCCCGTTCAACGACGGTATCGCCGTCCGTCCGGCGCTCGGATCGAAGGCGCACGAGGGGATGCGCTTCGACCGGAAAGGCTACTACTACGGGATTACCGAGAGCGACCCCGGCAGCATCTTCCGCTTCATACCGGATCGGAAGGGGGATCTCTCCGACGGCCAACTCCAGGCGCTGAAGACGAGCAACGGCCGTACCGGCCAGGGAGTCTGGGTCAATATCCCTGATGAAGCCGCGCGGACCGACGCCCAGACCGCGGCGAATGCGATGGGAGCCAACGGCTACAACCGGCCAGAGGACGTCGAGACCGGCCAGAGCACCGGCAAGGATAAGAACAACGGAGGCAACACTCTCTACGTTGCCCTTACCGGCACGGATGAAGTGCTCGCCGTGGATCTCTCCTCGAAGAAGAATCCGTTCGCCTACCAGTACGTCGGAGCACAAGCCGGCAACACCACGCCCGAGTTCGACATGCCGGACAACCTGGCGCTCGACCGTAAAGGCAACCTCGCCATTGCCGAAGACCCGGGCGGCAGCCCACCCAGCAAGACGATGGGCGACGACATCTGGGTCGCTTCTCCACAGGGCGGCAAGCACAGGCCCGCCGACCAGGTCGAGCGGTTCGCCTCGCTCAAGGACTGTGTCGCGGAGCCTACGGGCATCTACTTCGCCCTCAAAGGCACGGAGAAGTTCACCGAGGGCACGCCCCGCGAGGAGCTCGTCACGGACGAGTCCCTCTTCGTCGACCGCCAGCACGCCGGCCAGGACATCCCGACCGACCAGTTCGTGTCGATAGCCCCGACAACTGACGACAACTAACCCCGGCGAACTCTATCCGGCGGTGAGAGGACGTCGCCTACCTGGAGATAGGCGACGTCTCTCTGCATAGTGGACGGTTAATCTACTTTGTTCCATTTTTTACTCAAAGTTTACTCTCTTGTAACCTGCTCTCCCGGTGAAATTAGTAAGCTCTGCCGAGGTTATCTGGCAACCTTGGGGAGGTAGTAGTGAGAATTTCAAGGCCCAAGTTCCTGGCGGGGGCGGGCGCCGCGCGCCGGAGAGCGGTTCGGCGGCTCGGTAACGGAGACGCTGCCACCATGAGTCTTTACCCTTATCGGGCCGGAGCCGGGGAAGTTCCGCGGTTGTGCATCACCCTGCTCGCCGCCCTCCTGGCGGTATCCATGCTAATGTTCGCGAACTCCGGGATCGCCACCGCCGCTCCGCCCCGATCCGATGCGCCAACGTGTGCGACGGGCGTGGATTTCCTCGGATTCTCCGACGCGCTGAACAAGCAGACCTACGAGGGAACGAGCGTCGGCGGCCTCTCGGCCCTGACCTACGACCAGCGGCGAGGAGTCTACTACAGTCTGGTGGACAACGGCCCGGCCTCCGACTCTCCGGCCCGCTTCTACACGCTTCAGCTACCGACGAAGGGTGGAACGCTCGGTACCCCGCGCATCCTGGACGTAACCACCCTGAAGGACGCGAGCGGTCAACCGTTCACCTCCTCCAGCTTCGACGGCGAAGGGCTGGCGCTTACGCGCAAGGGAGACTTGCTCGTCTCCTCAGAAACGGAGCCCTCGATCCGGCGCTTCTCTCTCGACGGCACTCTCCTGGAAGAGCTTCCGGTGCCGCAGAAGTTCAGGGTCGCGCCCGAGGGTCAGGCCACCCGCAACCAGACGTTCGAGAGCCTCTCCTTGAGCCCGAACAACCGTAGTCTGTTCACGGCGGTCGAGGGACCGCTCGCGGCGGATGGGCAGACGGCTGACGGCGAGAACCGCATCCGCATCCTGCGCTACGAGGATCGGGGGAAAGGTGGCTTCAAGCCCGCCGAGGAGTTCTATTACCTGACCGAGCCGGGCCAGAGCGTCTCGGAGGTGGTGGCTCTCTCCGAGAAGGAGTTGCTGGTGTTGGAGCGCGGCTTCGTCTCCGGCGAGGGAAACACCGTCCGCGTCTTCCGGGTCTCACTCAAGGGAGCGGAGGACGTCTCGGGCGAGCCGACACTCGCGGAACCGGGCCTGCAGCCGGTCCAGAAAGAGTTGCTGGTGGACTTGGCCGACTGCCCAACGAGCGGCGCGACGACGCCCGGCATGCAGGAGAACCCGCTGCTGGACAACTACGAGAGTCTGGCGCTCGGGCCGCGGCTTCCCGGCGGACGGCGGTCGCTCCTGCTCCAGAGCGACGACAACTTCAACGATGTTCAGGTGACGAGAGTGATCTCGCTGGCCGCGAAGCTGTAGACGGACAACATATAGAGACGGCAGGAGGCGAGTAGATACGCCGATTCAGGCTGATGACTGTATTAACGATCGGGCTGATGTAGCGTCCGCGACACCCGCGGAAGACAAGCCGCTGTTTAAGCGAGCGGGCAGTAGAAAACACGAAAAGAGAGGATGAGAAAGTTGAAGCAAACAAGCCAGCACGGATTGAAGGCTACCGTAGAGGCATTCAGCCTTCATGCCGTCGCCATACTGACGCTGGCTCTGGCCGTCGGGCTGCTGTCGGTAGCGCAGGCGTCGGCGTCGGAGAACGGCGTCGTGATCTCGGAGTTCCGCTTCCGCGGCCCGACCGGCGACAACGACGAGTTCGTCGAGCTGATGAACACTTCGGCCGTGGATCGCGACATCTTCGGCTACAGTCTGCAGGGCTGCGCCTCTTCGTCCGGCAGCCCATCCGACCGCGCAACCGTGCCGGACAATACCGTCTTGAAGCCCGGACAACACTACCTCTTCACCAACAGCAGCGGCTACTCGGGTTCCGTTACGGGAGACCAGACCTACGGCACCGGCATCACAGACCTTCAGTCTTCTAATAGTAGCGGCGCGCGGCTCACCGGCGCATCCAGCCCCGTGATAGACGGCGTCGGCTCCCCGAACAGCCCGTGCCGCGAAGGCGCGGGTCTGACCACCCCGACCACCAACGGCGAGAACGCCTTCGAACGCAAAAATAGCGGCAAGCAGGACACTAACGACAACGCCGCGGACTTCGAGGGGCCGAAGGCAGGCGATCCGCAGAACATCGGTGGTGCGACTCCGCCGCCCGAACCCGCCGTCACGAAGATCCACGACATTCAAGGTTCCGGCGCGGAGTCGCCCATTGCGGAACAGGACGTCACCATCGAGGGCGTCGTGACCGGGATAGACGATGAGATCGGGGCGAGCTTCGGCCCGAACAACACGATCCGGCGTTTCCCGGAAGACGCCGGTATCTTCGTTCAAGAGGAAAATGCGGACACCGACTCGAATCCCGACACCTCCGAAGGCATATTCGTCGGCTACGTCCGCGACCGGAGCGCCTATAAACCGGGCGACGTGGTCCGCATCAACGGCCAGGTAAAGGAGAAATTCGGCCAGACCATCCTCAGCGAAACCATCAACCAGGAGCCCGAGAAGGTTGGCACGGCCCCCGTGCCGGAGCCGGTCGGGATCGACGTGGCGCGCGCCGAGGGGCAGGATCCACAGGCTCGCCCATACTACGAGACCCTCGAAGGCATGCGCGTCGCGCTCGCCACCGGCACCGCCAACTCCGGTGGCACCAACAAGTTCGGCGAGCTATTCATGACGCCCGGCACGGAGCAAGATCGCGTCTTCCGCACCGAGACGGAGCCAGCCCTCATCGCCACCGACGCCGACGCGGGCGCGGGCGACCCGGACAACCCATTTCTGGATCCAGACGGCTCGACCACCGAGGTTCAGGCTGACCTGTTCGATACTGTGACGAACACGATCGGCCCGATGGGCTTCTCCTTCGATAACTACCGGATCATGGTGCAGCCCGGTCAGCTTCCGGCCGTCGCCGACACCGGCGTCTCATACCCTTACGACAAACTCTCCCCATCCGATAACAAGCAGTTCCGCATCGCCTCGTTCAACGTCGAGAACTACTTCCCCGTCGGCGGGCAACTCGACGGCGGCACCATTAGCCAGACAGAGTTCACAGAGAAGACCGCCCGCCTCACCGACGCCATAAACAACCGGCTCGAAAGGCCCGAGGTCGTCGCTGTCCAGGAGGTCTACGACCTCGCCACGCTCCAGGCGCTCGCTACTTCCCTCGGCGGCTACACCGCCTACCTGAAGGAAGGTAACGACAACCGCGGAATCGACGTAGGCTTCCTGGTCAAGGACGGCGTGCAGGTGAATAGCGTGACACAGTACGGCAAGACCGCGACCGCGCCCGAGGTCCTCGACTGCTCCGACATTGAGGGTCGTCTCTTCGACCGTCCGCCGCTCGCCGTGGAGGTCAAAGCAAAAGGCTTCGGCGAGTTCACCGTCTTCTCGAACCACTTCGCCTCCAAAGCCGCGCCGGATGCGTGCAGGGAAGCGCAGGCCGCGTTCGTGCGCGACCGGGTAGCCGAGTTGGAGGCGGAAGGCAAGCGCTCTATAGTCGCCGGAGACCTGAACGCCTTCGAAGACGAGTCCGCGCTCACGACCCTCCAGGACGGAACTACGACCCTGGACAACCTCTGGGACCGGGCGCCGGCGGATGAACGCTACAGCTTCGCCTTCTCCGGCAAGCTGCAGACCCTAGACCATATCCTGATGACCCAGGGTCTCCAGAGCAAGGTAGGCGACTTCCGCTACGCCCACTTCGACAACGACTACTAATCAGCGCGCAGACCCGACGGACGGTCACAAAGTCTCCGACCACGATCCGCCCGTCCTCACACTCTCCAAGTAGCCCATCCTTACGGCCCGCCCGGATACTCCCGCGCGGGCCGATTTTTCACACAAAATTACAGACTTGCAACATGAGTTATGAGGTATGCTGCTAAATTATGCGGAGCGGGGATCGGCCTGTCGTGGAAGCTTTCTCCTACGGGACCGCCTTCAGTACGGTGGACATGAAGATAGACTGCAAGACGAAGAACATAATGAGTTCCTCGTCGGGCAGTCCTATATAGACGGTCTGCCGCAACCCTTCCAGAGACGGTCTGCCGCAACCCTTCCAGACCCCGGATCCGGCGACCGAGCAGCGGGTAACGAAGGAAGGCTAAAATACTTCAGCGAGTGCATCTTACAGGGCGCGTCCACTCTTCGTTTCGGGTTTGGCGGACATTTAACCCGAATTTTAGCAACGTTTAACACATGACCGTTATCTCTTCCCTATAGTTGCTTCCAACGTTACGATACAGTGGAAGAGGTAAGCATGCGTAAGAAGCGCTTCCTGGCAGTGGGGGTACTGGCAACCTTCATCACTCTGTTCTCCACAGAGGTCTTCGCCTTCCTACCAGAGATAGTCGAAGAGAACACCACCCCGTAACCTGTCGCAAAGGAGACTAGAGATGGCACATAGACGCAGATTCCAACTACTTGCGGCCATATTGCTCGTTGTTCTAGGCCTTGCTCCGGCTGCCACCGCCGCGAAGCCGGATGCACCTCATTCCGGAGAACTACCGCTCGGGAAACCCAGCCTGAAAGAGACGCGTACCACTCAACAGGTCGCGCCCGGCGTTACCTACACTCGCATCGAGCGCGGTGAAGTCTCCAAGGACGTCCAGGAACGAGGGGACATACAACTCCAGACCGTCGTAGAGCGGCACCCGGAGGGTTGCGATGGACCGCAGGGAGACTACTTCCGGCTCGTCCGGGCCGCCGCAGCGCACGAAGCTCAGGCCGTCAGCGCGGCTG
>JBBPZZ010000162.1:0-7895 GCA_038198445.1 Rubrobacterales bacterium | reverse complement strand
TCCGCCCTTGAGGATGCGCTCCGCTTCGCGCTGAAGCTGACGGACCCTCTCTCGCGATATGGCAAGCTCATCTCCAAGCTCCGCCAGAGTCGCCGGTTCGCGGTCGTCGAGACCGTAGCGCCGGACCAGGACGTAGCGTGCTCGCTCAGGAAGGCGCTCTATGGCTTCTTTGAGCTGCACGGTTTCGATCTCGCGCAGCACAGTATCCGGGGTGTCAGAGACCTGGTCATCCTCTATGAAGTCTCCGAGGTGCGACGAACTATCGTCGCTAGAAATCGGTTGATCCAGGCTCGTGGCGTCGGGCATGGCGCTCATGGTGAGGCGAACCTCCTCGACATCCCATTCAAGGCGCCGGGCGACTTCTTCCTCGGTCGGCTCTCGCTCGAACTCGGCGGAGAGCTCGTTGTACGCTCGTGAGACTTTCCGGATCTTTTCGGTCATGTGGACGGGAACCCGGATGGTGCGTCCCTTGTCCGCCACCGCCCGCTGTACGGCCTGACGGATCCACCACGTCGCGTACGTCGAAAAACGGAAACCTCGTTCCGGGTCGAACTTCTCCACGGCCTTCATTAACCCGATGTTGCCTTCCTGGATGAGGTCCTCGAAAGGTAGCCCATAACCCCTATATTTCTTCGCCACCGACACGACGAGACGGAGGTTCTTCTCGATTAAGCGCTGCCGTGCGCGCTTGTCGCCGGCCTTGGCGCGGTTGGAGAGGTCTATTTCCTCATCGTGGGTGAGCAGGTGCCCCTGACCAATGTGCGACAGGTACTTTGCCAAAAGCTCGGGGGTCTCCGCCTCCCGTTCAGTCTTCTTGCTAGGCAGTCGCTTCTCTAAGTTCGTCGCCAACTTGCCCTCCTCGTGACCTTACATCGTATTGAAAATCAGTTTTAAAAACTACTCTTGATTTTACCGGTACGCCGGTTTTTCTAAACGCTTGTTTTGTCCTTCAACCTTGATTCTCCTCCCTGATTTATACATTTACGAAGATATATACGGATGTAGCCATGAAAAAGTTGCATCCTCTCCTTGCGATTCCCGGATTTCGGGTGCGGGTATAATAAAAAACATGGATAGGGATCTTCGAATACCCGAGGCTGTACGAGGTAATTTGCCGAAGATACTCGATGCGTGGCGGAAGAGTCGGGAAGGGGCTATCGAGAGGGAGCAATTTCTCCAGCTTGAGGCTCACGTCGAGCGCTTAATAGATGTCTTCGCGGACTTCCTGGTCAGTCCCGAGTCCGTGGATACGTTCAGCAGGGGCGGTGAGGTTCACGGCCTGGTAAGCGAGATCGCCAAACAGCAGCATGAGCTTGGCAGGGATGCCGTAGGTGTTATAGAGGACTTCGCGGTCCTTCGGCGCTGTACATGGCGTTCGGTTGAGGATGCGCTGGACCTTTCCGAGCTAGGCGGAGGAGAGGTCGCCCATTTCTTCGTCAAGCTAATGCAGGCCTCCGACTGGCTTACGGAGACTGCTCTCGAAGCCTACGATGACGTTTTGAGTAAGGAGATGGAAGAGGCCGTGGGGCGCGCCGCGGCCACGGATCTCATAACCGGGCTGCCGGATCGGGACCTCTTCAACAGGTTGCTGCTACCTCGTGCCATCAACGCGCACGAGCGATTGGCGCTGGCTATCTTCGACGTGGCGAATTTTTCCGAGACCGTGGCTTCGGGGAAGGTAAAACGGGCCAGAAAAATCCTTCGGGGGCTGGCCGGAGCGATACAAAAAAGCGTATCAGAAGAGGCTATATGCGCCCGCTTCGGGGACGATGAGATCTGCGTTTTGATACCCGGCGAGAGCAGCGAAGCGGGCTATCTAGCCGCCGAGCGCGTGCTCGCGCTGCTCGCGGAGGAGAGCTATGGCTTCGAGGTGGATGTGGGCGTAGCCGAGTATCCGGCGCATGCGGAAGATTATGGAGGGTTGATCGCCGCGGCCCAAACGGCGCTTAACATGGCGAAGCGAGTCGGCGGCGGCGGCATCGTCGTCGCCCGGTGAGTGAGGAGAAAACTTGATAGCGATCATGAACAGCCTTCCCGTCAAGGAAGGCGCGGCGGACCAGATCGTCGAACGGTTCGCAAACAGCCAGGGCGATGTCCAGGATTTTCCGGGCTTCGTTTCGATGGAGGTCCTCAAGTCCGACGATGAGAGCGAGGTTCTTGTCGTCACCTGGTGGAAGGACAGAGAAGCCTTCGATAGCTGGGTCCATAGTGAGGCTTTCGCCAAAGCCCACGGTCGCGGAGGGTCTGGCGGGCTACTTACGGGGCATCCCAAAATGTTCTCCTACGAGGTAGCCGTGGAGCGCCGACCAGCAGAACTCAGCGAAGGCTAGGTTCCGGTCAGGGTAGACGAGGCTACCGGCTGATACCAGGGATCTGCTGTTGCCTGGTATTCGCCTTTCCCTAGTACGTAGAACAGGATCGCGAAGAGCATAATCAGGATGAACACCATGAGACTAAAGACTATTCTTTCCCGCACTTTTACTCCTCTCTCGGAACCTCTCGCACCACAAGTCTATCTCAATCCGGCGGGCACGTCGCCTGCCCTCGGCCGCCTTGCGTGGCCGCATAATGTACAATGTAGCAACGTGTAGCATCCTCCTGTAACCAGGGGGCAAGATCAGCACGGTGTCAGGTCTCTAAGATGCGGATGGTTGCGCGGATGGATATTGAAATCTCTTCCACAGAGTATACAAAGCTTCAAGAGCAAGAGTGCCGTTCCTTGTTGCAACTGCTAGGAGATTTGGGTATCGCCACCGCGGATCGCATCTATCAACCGGGAGACGCAGTCTACCGCGAGGGTGAGTATGGAGACGCTCTGTACGTTCTCATGTCGGGCGTAGTGAAGCTATTCCGTCCGTATTCGGGCAGCAAGCAGGCTACGCTTCGCTTGCTGAGGTCGTGGGACGTATTTGGACATCTGGCCTTCGCCGGCGAAGCCCGGCAATTAGCCTACGCTGAGGCCGTAACGGAGTGTAAGGTCACGAAAGTGCCCAAAATATTCGTCGAGCGGGCGGTTCGTCAGGAGCCTCGGGTAGCGTTCAAGATCATGACGTTGCTGGAACTTCGTCTCGTGCAGTATGAAGAGCTGATAAGGTGCCTCCTCCCGCGGGAGACCGAGGTGCGCCTCGCCAACTTGCTCCCGATCCTGGCCCAAAAGTTCGGCGAGCGGAGCGGGGATGGAGAGATAGTTATAGAGCTGCGGCTCACCCACCAGGATCTCGCGGCGATGGTGGCCTCGACACGCGAGTCGGTCACGAAAGTCCTGAACGAACTGCGGCAACGAGACATAATAGAGATCGAGGCGGGACGTATAACGCTAAAGGACTCACAAGCCCTGGCTCTCCTGAGCCGGCCTTGATTGGACGCCTCAAATCTGATGACATGCGACAGCTATTTTGCAATAGTGTGCGGGCTGTAATAGCAACCGAATAAGAGGACGGTACGCGTGCTGCAGTTGCTGGAGGCTATATTTCTTGGTGTCGTGCAGGGGCTTACGGAGTTTCTACCGGTCTCCAGCTCCGGGCATTTGTTGCTCGCCCAGTATTTTTTGGGAGTGGACCAGAGCCGGTTCGGGCTGTCTTTCGACGTGGCGCTGCACATGGGTACTCTGCTTGCGGTAGTGTCTTTCTTCTGGCGCGACTTGCTGAGGATGGCCTTCGCCTTCCTGGGTTCTTTCACGCATCGCGATATGGCCGACCCAGACCAGCGATTGGCCTACTTGCTGATAGCCGCGTCCGTGCCCGCCGCGATCATTGGCTATTTTTTCGAGAGTTTTTTCGAGACTGCTGTGCGTAGTCCCTGGATCGTGGCCTTCAACCTCGCGGTCGTCGGTGCGCTTTTCATCGTGGCGGAGGGAGTTGGCCGCAGGAGCCGTCAAGCCTCCAAGCTCGGCTTTGGAGAAGCCCTGGGGATAGGGGTGGCGCAGGCGACCGCGCTTTTCCCCGGTGTCTCGCGCTCCGGTGCAACCATTACACTAGGTCTGTTTCTCGGACTGCGGCGTGAGGAAGCGGCCCGCTTCTCTTTCCTGATGAGCGTGCCGATCATAGCGGGTGCCGGTATCCTGCAGCTTGGCAAGGTGGTTTCGGAGGGGTTGAACGGTTCGGAACTGGTCCTCTTCGGGGCCGGGTTTATTACCTCGGCGGTCGTCGGATACCTGGCGATCAGGTTCTTCCTCGGCTATATCGCCAACCACAGCCTCCGCGCCTTCGCTTACTACCGTTTCGCGGTCGCGGCCCTGGTCGTAGTCCTACTGCTCCTGCTGTAAGGTCCGCGAAACCTTTGACACAAGCAGCCTGAGTCTGATACTTTAGTCGACCATGAACAGCTCACTGACGGTACCATGTATCGGTGTTTCCGCGAGCGCCCGGCGATTTATCCGGGAGGAGCGTGGCACCGCGTGCGGGACCGCGTTTCTCCTCAGCTAGAACAACCGCCAGAACATCACGACGGAGGGCTGCGCCAGCTATGAACCGCGACAACATTCAACCAGAAGCAACCAATTGCGTGGAGCGTCGTCATGCTTGCTAAAGATCGGGGACCGGGTCCGGATGAGATGAGGAAACTTAGGGAAGGCATAGATGCGGTAGACGAGGAGATAGTCCGGCTGCTCGATGAGAGGGCGCGTCTCGCGCACCGGATCGGGGAGATAAAACACGAACGTGGTCTCGATACCTACGCTCCCGCACGCGAGCGTGCGGTGCTCGACCGGGTGGCGAGTCTCAGCGACGGAGACTTTCCCAGCCAGGGCCTCGAAGCGGTCTTCCGCGAGATAATTTCAAGCTCCATCTCCCTCGAAGCGCGTCTGAAGGTAGCCTATCTGGGTCCGGAGTCTACCTTCACCCACGAGGCCGCCCGGCGCTCCTTTGGCACGAGCGTCGAGCTCGAACCCCAGACGACCGTGGCGGAGGTGTTCGCGAGGGTAGAGCGCGGGGAGGCGGAGCATGGCGTCGTCCCGGTCGAGAACTCGATGGAGGGCGCTGTTACGCACACTCTGGATGAGTTGATGAACAGCCCCCTCAGAATTTGTGGTGAGGTCTACCTGCCTATCTCGCAGAACTTGCTCTCCACGGAACCTTCACTCGAGCGAATCTCGGCCGTACTTTCGCATCCGATGGCGCTGGCGCAAGCGGGGACCTGGCTGCGCCGGGAGCTGCCGAACGCGACGCAGGACGAGGTCGAGTCCACCGCCGAGGCCGCGCGGCGCGCGGCCGAAGAGCCGGGCATCGCGGCGGTTGGGAGCGTGCTGGCCTCGGAGGCGCACGGGCTGAACGTGCTGGCGCGCAACATACAGGATGCCCGCGCCAACGCGACCCGGTTCATCGTACTTGGCAGGGCCTGGGCGGATCGAACCGGGAAGGATAAAACCAGCGTCGTGTTTTCGGTCAAGGACCGTCCGGGGGTGTTGAAAGACGCGCTCTCGGCGTTTTCCGATGTGGGGATCAATCTGACGCGCATCGAGAGTCGTCCCAGCCGCAAGAGGGCGTGGACCTACGTGTTCTTTGCGGACTTCCAGGGACATCCCGAGGAGGACCGGGTCAAGCGGGCGCTCGAAGCTCTGGAGGAACATTGTCCTTACGTCAGTCTGATCGGGGCCTACCCGGAGGTCTCGGCGGAGGTCGCGGGGTAACGGCAGAGTTTTGAGCTTCGTGGGCGCCGCGAGAGATGTTCTCCGGGAGATAGGACATCCCCTGCACTACACGGACATCACGGAGATCGCGCTAGAGTCCGGATATTTGCAGAGCGCCGGTCATACACCGCAGAACACCATGCGCGCCCGCCTCTCGGTGGATGTGCGCGACAACCCGGAGAGCTTGTTTATTCAGACGGCTCCGGGAGTGTACGGGCTCAAGGAAATAACTTGAGATGCTGTATATTGAATAGCTGAGAGACCAAGTCATAACCCAGTAAGGAGTTCGCGTGGTTGAGCTTGCCGAGCGGGCTGTCGAGGCGGCCTGGAAGATAAAAAACCTGGAAGACTACGACCGGAGGCTGGAGTGGGCGGCCCGAAGGGTGGATGATATCTCCCGCGAGCACGAGACGGCTGCGCTTGTGATCTACGAGGCCGCCCTGATGAAGAGCGGCAAGCCTCTCGACGAGGTCCGTGAGCTGGTGCGGACGTTTCAGGAGACGTGGGAAGACGAGGAAGAACCTCTCACCATACCGCGCGTGAGCGGGATCCTGAACGTCGAGGGGATCGAGTGGTTCTTCGGTGATGAGAGCTTGCGAGTCCTTACCGGGCGCCTGCTCGGACAGTTTCAGCACCGGGTCGCCCAGTACAACTACGTCAGTGAGCGGGAGGTCCTCAAGCGATGGGCGGACTCCTACGACACGCGGCTGTTCATCCGGCGGCGGATCTACGAGACGGAGCCGGTCGTCGGCGTCGTGGGCGGATTGGACCTTCAACTCGTACAGTTCCTCCGCGTTTCCGCAGGCGGCGACACACTCGTTCCGTCGGAGGGTGTGGCGCGGGCGCTTAGGGCTCTCGGTTTCGAGGTGGGCGATGAATACGACGTGCTGGCGCGCGCGGAGAACCTGGCGATCTACCTTGACCTGCCGGCTCCGGTAGCCGGCGAGATGCTGGAACATTTGGCCCGTGAGGACTTCACGGATTTCCCGGAGCCCCCCCGCAACCTCAACGAGACCGAGCAGCCGGAGGAGGTTGCGACGGGAGAGTCTCCCGCAGAGGAAGAGACCTTGCGGAGGCCGAAGCCCGAGGATCGGGCCGCCCGTCGCACCGCTCGCGGCGATGCGGGTAAAGGCGAGGAGCCTACGCGGGTTCAGGACCCGCAGGCAAAAGATACGCCAGGCGTTCCCCAAGAAACCGCCGAAGCCAAGAAGCCCGCCGCCCCGGAATCCGGACAAGACGATGCGCCTGGGACCTCCGCCAGCCCAGAAGAGGAAGAGGCGAGCGAAAAGGCATAGGTTTTCCCCAAACAGCGTAACCGCGAGGACAGACAAGATGATAGAATGCCTGTCGAGATCACCAAAAGTTCATTGGATCAGGCGTATCAACACCTTATCAAGCCGGGGATGGGTTTCGCCAAGAGGTAAATAAGGAGCAGCGGGAACAATGGCAGATTCAAAGAAACGCATTGCGCTAAAGCCGCACATGACGGAGATCCGCGAGTGGGTGGATGCGGGTAAGACCGATGACTGGATTGCTAATGCTCTCGGGACCAGCGCATCCTCGGTACAGTCTTTCCGCAGCCGCAATGACATATATCGCCGCGAGAAAAGTGGACGCGAGCCGGAGAGTACCTTCGAGGGCGTCCTCGACCACGGCGAGCGTGATGGCTGGGGCCTTTGGTTGGATCCCGCGATAGCCGAAGACCCCATCTGGAAAGAATACTGGGCCGGGGTAGACGCGGTGATCGTAAAGGTAGCTGAAGACTCTATAGTCCTTGAGATCGACATGCAGTCAGACTCCATGGACTCGGCGGATAACGGCTCCTCTGGCATCGAACAGCTTGCGATGCCAGCTGTTGTAGAGTCCGCGGCCGTTGGGGAAAATGGCTCGGCCGATCCCACGGAGGTTCCGGCCGAGACCGACACGCGCGCGCGCGAGCAGGGCCGGGTAAAGTGGTTCGATCCAGAGAAGGGCTACGGGTTCCTCGTCCGTCCGACCAAAGAGGACCTCTTCGTCCACCACTCCGAGGTCCAGGGAGACCCCGCCGCCCTGAGCCCGAATAGCGAAGTCGAGTATGAGGTCGGGCAGAACGACCGGGGTCCGAATGCGCGTAGTGTCCGGCTAGTGGATTAGAGCGGTTTGCAAAGTAACTGCAAGGCAGCGACACTATGTAGCATGAACGCATACTCAAAGGACCTCAGACTGAAGGTGCTCGCCGCCGTGGAACGTGGCATCCCAAGGAGGGAGATCGCGGAGTTCCTTGGTATCT
>JBBPZZ010000161.1:0-9706 GCA_038198445.1 Rubrobacterales bacterium | reverse complement strand
CTGGCAGAACTGCGGATTCTATTCCAAACCCATAGACGACAGGACCGCCGTGCATAGCATGGATCACGGGGTAGTCTGGATCACTTACCGACCGAACCTACCGGCGGATCACACCCAGACGGTGCATGGCTACGGTGACGAAAACGACGTCATAGTGAGCCCGTACCCCGGACTGCCCTCGCCCGTGGTAGTCACCGCCTGGCGGAATCAGCTCACGCTCGATGGCGTGGACGACCCGCGCCTCCGGCAGTTCGTGGACCAGTTCAGGATCAATGAGATAGCACCTCTCTCCGGCAACCGCTGCATCGGCGGCGTGGGAGAGCCCGAGTAGCGGCGTTTTACACGGCGGTGAGCGTCTGTAAGAATGTGCCTGCCGCTATTTACAGAGGGAGAGGTCCGGACAATGGAAACCAACCGTGGCAGCGACGAGGGCATCCTCTCGCAAGCGTTGACGGAGAAGCGCGAGGAGATAGTCGAGCTTCTGAAGCAGGCGTACTTCATGGAGCTGGAGACGGTCATAAACTACGTCACGAACTCCACCAACCCCGACGGCGTCCGCGCCCAGCAGGTCAAAGACTCGCTTCAGCCGGATATCCAGGAGGAGCTTCAGCACGCGCAGGACTTCGCGGCGCGCATCAAGGAGTTGTACGGGGTGGTACCGGGATCTCTGGAGTTCGAGGCCGCGCAGCCTTTCTTGCAGCCGCCGGAGAATCAGGTAGACATCGTCCACGTCATAAAGGGTGTGATCGCGGCCGAGCGTGGCGCTATCGAGCATTACACGCACCTCATCGAGGTGACGGAGGGTGTGGATCAGGTGACGCAGGACATGGTCATAGCCATCCTGCGCGACGAGCAGGGCCACATGCGCCTCTTCGAGGGCTTCCTCAAGGAGTACGCCGCCGAAGGTAAAGCCTAGAGCTTAACGCCAGCCGAGCGTCGCGAGGTCCAGCTTTTCGGCCTCCTTTTCGGAGAGCGTCCATCCTAGAGAGCCCGCGTTCTGGCGGGCCTGCTGCTCGTTCTTCGCGCCGGGGATGGGGAGTGTATTCTGGTGCGTGATGAGCCAGTTCAGGGCGACCTGGGCCGGCTCTTTCTCGTGCGACGCGCCGATCTCACGCAGGATCTCCACCACCGGCTCAACCTTCTTCAGGTTCCTCTCGCCGAAAGCGCGTCCCGCCCGCCGCACGAGGCCGGATGGCTTCACGCCGGGACGGTACTTGCCGGTGAGCAACCCTTGCGCGATGGGGCTGTAGGCGATGAGCGTCACGCCGAGCTCGCGGCAGGCTTCGAGGACGCCGTTCGTCTCGGGGGCGCGGTTCAGGAGGTTGTATTGGACCTGGTTCGAGGCGAGCCGCACGCCGTGGTAGTCGAGCCTCGCGTGCGCCCGGCTCATCTGATCCGCGCTGTAGTTGCTGACGCCAACCTCGCGTACCTTGCCCTGCTTGACGGCTTCGGCCAGGGCGTCCATGAGGTTTTCTATCTTCAACAGGGGATTTGGGAAGTGGATCTGATACAGATCAATCGTCGAGACTCCGAGCCGTTCCAGGCTCTTGTCCACCGCCGTGAGCAGCGAGCGGGCGCTCAGGCGGTAGGGGAGTGGGGCGAACTTCGTGGCGATTACGGGCGTGCCCTCGAAGCCGCCCTCGCGCAATAGCTCGCCGACGATCCGCTCCGAGGCGCCGTTGCCGTAAATCTCCGCCGTATCCACGAGCCTTACGCCGCTCTCCATGCTCGCCCGGAAAGCCTCGCCGACCTCCCGACATCCGTACTCGCTACCGTATCCCCAGAGCCTCGTCGTACCCCACGCCCAGGCCCCGACGCCCAGAGGCGGGACGTTCAGGTTTTCACCGACCGTAATCTCACTCTGCACAGACCCTCCATCTCTAACGGTTGAGATAGAGGGTATAGCATGATCCGGTAAAGGACGAGCTATCAGGGGGTGAGTGGGACGGGGGCTCCGTTGGTCTCGTCGTAGATCAAGACTTCTCCATCCCGCACCCTGAGCTTCCTGAGCACCTCGCTCTTAGTGTTCTTCGGGTCCGACTCTTTGATGCCGCTTCCGCGGTTCTCCGCGTCGGGAACGATGGGAGTGACCCGCTTCATAGTGCAGAGGACCGAGTCTTTGGTGATCTCCATCAGGTTGTAGCCGTGGTCGTTGGAGTTGAAGTATTTTATGTGCGGGTTGCTCGCGGTGACCGAGGCTGTGAACTCTCCGACGTCTGGGGCGGGAGCGGCGCCGAAGCCGAGGCTCGCTATCTCGCTCAGGTTGGAGGAGGTGATCGAACCGCACACCAGCTCCACGCCAACGGGGCGGTTGTCGCCGGTGCTAAGAGGGTTGTCGTAGTCCTCTTTTATGTAGCCCGCTATGTAGGAGTGGATGTCGCCGGTGATGGTTACGAAGTTCTGGATGTTGGCGTCCCGGACCTGCTGCGTGATCTTACGCCGCTCCGCCTGGTAGCCGTCCCACTGGTCCAGAGTGATGTACACGCCATCGGGGGCCGTGGCCGGGTCAACAGTCGGCAGCATGTTCCCGTCCCCGAGATAGCTGTTCGCCACCTTGATCTGCATGAACGTCACCTCGTTGCCCCAGAGCTTCCACTTCTTGTTTGACTGCAATACTTTCCCCAGGAAGTATTCGAGCTGGTCGGGCCGGGGCAGGTTGTCCTGGGTGGGTGTGCCGTCGCCGAGCATGGTACGGCCCTCGGCCTCCTCGGCGCCGGTGCCGGGGGTGACGTAGCGGTCCTGCGTCTCGTTGCCGGCCGGTGGGCCGTCGCGGTAGAGCCGCTCGTCGGTCATCACGAGCGATACGAGGTTGCCGAAGTCGAAGGAGCGATAGATGACGATCTCATCCAGCGGACCTTTCGCGGCGTCGTAGGTGATCCCGACTGGGTTGAACTCGGCCCAGGCGCGGGTCGCGGCCTCGCGGCGCTTCGGGTTCTTGCTGGGGGTCGCGTCGGTCCCGCCCTGGTCGGGGGCGTAGATCTGGTACACGTCGTTGGCGAACTCGTGGTCGTCCCAGATCTGGATAACGGCGTACTTCTCGTGTATCACTTGCAGGTTCCGGTCCTGCTTGTACTTCTTGTACGCCCTCCGGTAGTCCTTGAGCGTCAGGCTCTCGTCACCACCGTCCGGGAAGGTGAACTGTCTCTCCAGCGGGCCGCCGCCCTGGAAGCTGTCGGAGTTTACAGTCTCGTACATGTAGTCGCCCAGATGGACCACGAAGTCCAGCTCGCTCTCCCGCGCCAGATGGTAGTAGGCATTGTAGTAACCGTTGGTGTAGTCCTGGCAGGAGACGTATCCGAAGCGGACTTTCGAGACGTCCGCGTTCGGAGCCGGGAGCGTCTTGAAGTGGCCGATTCTGCTCGATTCTCCGTTGTAGATGAAGCGATAGCGGTACTTCCGGAAAGGCTTCAACTCGGCGCGTTTGATCTGGACTTTCACCGTGTAGTCTCTACCCGGAGACGTCTCCGCCACGCCGCGCAGTACGGGGTTAGCGAACTTCGTATCAGCCTCCCGCGCTATCTCATAAGCCACGCGCAAGGTACCTGTCTTTTGGGTCAAGATACGGGTCCAGAGCACTATACCGTTTGGCCTGGGGTCTCCCGAGGCGACACTCTGCGGATATCGTCCCGGATTGAACTTCCGCACCTTGAAAAGCTCCGTGGCCTGCGCGGCGCTCATACCTATGCCGCCGGGAACCACCGACCCGGCCCACACCGCGACGCCCGTCGCCAGCGAGTACTTCAAGAAGTCACGCCGGTCGACGTAGAAACTGTTCCAGCTATTCTGATCTCTCAAGTGAACCTCCGAATTGTAAAGTGATTCGTCCCGATTCCGGCAATACAGAGCCGAAAGTCCGTGCCACGAGCAAGTTTACGGAACTATTCGAAGCACCGGGTTAAAGGAGAATGAATTGTCAGTTAAATCCCCGCACCTGTCTGAAACAGACCCTGTGCGGAGCGTAAACGAACATTTAATCGAGAGTTTCCTTCTGTGTAACCTACGGGCGCGCGCCTTTGGCTATCTTTGTCTTGGTTTACGAGCGGCGGCTCTCTGAGGCTGTTCGGGACTACCGGAAAGAAGCTAGTGGAGGTGCGAATTTTGGATCGCAGGTTTACGCGTGGAGATTTTCTGCGGAAGTCGGCTATAGCGGGAGTGGGCATGACGACCCTGCCGGCGTTGCTCGCCGCGTGCGGTGGAGGAGGCGCGGGGGCGTCGGGAGCAAAGGTCCCGAAGTCCGGGAGCGAGATGTCGATGAAGGATTTGATCTCATCGGCGAAGGACGAGGGGGCGCTCAACACGATCGCGCTCCCGCCCGACTGGTCTAACTATGGGGAGGTCATGCAGACCTTCACCAAGAAGTACGGCATAAAGATCAACAATGCCAACCCGGATGGTTCTTCGGCCGAAGAGCACCAGGCAGTGAAGGCTCTCAAGGGCCAGCAGCGCGCCCCCGACGTACTCGACGTCGGCGCGTCCTTTGCCTCGCAGGGTAAGAAAGACAGTCTCTACGCCCGGTACGAGAACTCGAAGTGGGGTTCGATCCCCGACTTTATGAAGGACTCCGGCGGCATGTGGGTCGGCGATTACTATGGGGTCATAGCCTTTGGTGTCAACAATGACGTAGTGAAGAACGTACCCCAGGACTGGGAGGAGCTGAAAAAGCCCGAGTACAAGGGCAAGGTGGCGCTGAACGGTGACCCGCGCACGGCGGCGGCTTCCTTCTCGGGCGTCTTCGCGGCGTCCCTTGCCAACGGCGGCTCGCTCGACGACATCGGTCCAGGAATAGACTTCTTCGCCGATCTCAAGAAGATCGGCAACTTTATCCCGGTCGGCGTTACCCCGGCGAACATCGCCAACGGCCAGACGCCCATTACCATCGACTGGGACTACCTGCAGACCGGCTACGGTGACGAACTCAAGGACAAGATCAAGTGGCAGGTACAGGTCCCAAAGAGCGGAGTCTTCGGAAACTTCTACGTCCAGGCCATAAACGCCGACGCCCCGAACCCCTTCTCCGCCCGGCTCTGGCAGGAGTTCCTCTACTCCGACGAAGGCCAACTCCTCTGGCTGAAAGGCTACGCCCATCCGGCCCGCTTCGACGACATGGTGAAGCGGAACGTGATCCCCCAGAAGCTGCTGGACAAGCTTCCTCCGGCTAAGTCTTACGAGAAGATCGAGTTCCCGACCCAGAAGCAGACCGACGCGGCAACCGCCCAACTCAAGGAGGAATGGGGTCCAAAAGTGGCGGGAGCGTAGCCCTGGCCGCCACGAAAAGGGACAAGACCCGCTCGCTGACGTGGCTCGGCGTCCTGCCGTTCTTCGCCTTCGTCACGTTGTTCCTCTTCCTGCCCTCGGTAACGCTCATCGTCGGCGCCTTCCAGGACGAGGCGGGCGGGTTCACCCTCACTAACGTGCGTACTCTCTTCGAGCCGCAGTACCTGGGCGCGTACCGGACGAGCATAGAGCTGAGCGCGCTCACCGCGTTTCTCGGCGGCGTCTTCGGCGGACTCCTGGCCTATGCCGCGCTCACCGGAGGAACGCCGCGCTTTCTGCGGCCCCTCATCACGACGTTCTCCGGCGTCGCCGCCAACTTCGCCGGAGTTCCGCTAGCCTTCGCTTTCGTGGCGACTCTAGGGACCACGGGGATCGTCACCCAGTTCTTTAGCGGGACGCTGGGCTTTGATCTCTACGGTAGCGGGTTCTCGCTGTTCACTTTCGCGGGGCTCGCGATCATCTACCTCTACTTCCAGATACCGCTCATGATCCTGGTCATAGCCCCGGCTGTAGACGGCTTGCGACGGGAGTGGCGGGAGGCAGCAGGCAACCTCGGCGCGTCGTCCAGCCAGTACTGGCGGTACGTGGGGCTTCCGATCCTCGCGCCCTCGATCCTGGGCGCGATGGTACTGCTTTTCGCCAACGCATTCGCCGCCTACGCCACGCCCGCCGCGCTGACCTCGGGTCAGGTTAACCTGGTGCCGGTTCTCATAGGGCAGGTCTTTCAGGGCGACGTCCTCTCCAATCCGCACCAGGGACACGCGCTCGCCCTCGGCATGGTCGTGGTAATAGCCATCTCGACCCTCCTATACACGCTACTCCAGCGCCGGACTGCGAGGTGGACCCGATGAAGCGAAACGTTTCCTGGTCCAAACTTGTCTGGCTGCTGCTCGGAGCCCTGTACTTCCTGGTCCCGCTGCTCGCCACGTTGCAGTTCAGCCTGGAGGAGGGGAGAGGCCACTACGGGTTCGGGGCCTACACGTACATCCTCTCCGATCCGGGGTTCCGTCAGAGCATCTGGTTCTCGTCGAAGATGGCCGTGGGAACTATCGTACTCTCGCTCGCGCTGGTGGTACCCACGGTGTACTGGGTGCGGCTCAGGATGCCCCGGCTGCGGCCGGTGCTGGAATTCGTCTCCGTCATGCCGTTCGTGGTACCGCCCATAGTGCTGGTCGTCGGGATACTCACTTTGTACCAGGGGGCGCCGCAGTGGTTCGTGGCGACGCCGGCGATCCTGCTGTGCGGCTACGTCATCCACGCGCTGCCCTACGTCTACCGCTCGGTGGACGCCGGGATGCAGGCTATCAACATCCACACCCTGACGGAGGCGGCGCAGAGCCTGGGGGCTGGGCGGCGCACGATCCTCTTGCGGGTCATCGTGCCGAACTTGCGGGTGGCGCTCCTTAGCGGGTCTTTCCTGACCCTCGCGATAATCCTCGGCGAGTACACGATGGCGAGCCTGATGCTCTTCTCGTCGTTCGCGGTCTACATCGCGTACATTGGGCAGTCGCAGGCCAACCCCGCGGCGGCGCTGACGCTCATTAGTTTCGCGCTCACCTGGATCGCCATGCTTGGGCTCTCGGCCATCGGACGGCGCTCCGGCGCGGAACAGACACAGATCGGAGGCGCCAGATAATCATGGGAACCGTGCGACTCGAAAGACTGACCAAGACCTTTGGCGAAGTCCGGGCGTTGGAAGGCATCGACCTTGAGTTGGGCGCCGGGGAGTTCGTCTCTCTGGTCGGACCGAGTGGCTGCGGAAAGACGACCGCCCTGCGGATAGTGGCTGGATTCGAGAGGCCGACGGAGGGACAGGTACTCCTGGACGGTAAAGATGTCTCGAACGTACCGCCCAACGAACGCAACATGGGGATGGTCTTCCAGGCCTACAGTCTCTTCCCCAATATGACCGCCGCTCAGAATGTGGAGTTCGGCCTGCGCGTGCGCGGAGCGCCGGCGGAGAAGCGCTCGCGGCGGGCGGCGGAGTTGTTGAGTATGGTTGGGCTCTCGCACGCGACGGAGCGGTATCCGCACCAGCTCTCCGGCGGGATGCAGCAGCGGGTCGCTCTCGCCCGTGCTCTGGCTATAGAGCCGGGGGTGCTGCTGCTGGACGAGCCGCTTTCGGCGCTCGACGCCAAGGTACGGGTGCAGCTTCGGGAGGAGATCCGTCGGGTCCAGTCCGAACTCGGGATAACCACCCTCTACGTCACCCACGATCAGGAAGAAGCGCTCGCGGTCTCCGACCGGATCGCCGTGCTCTGTAACGGCCGCGTGGAACAGGTCGGCTCGCCGGCGGAGATCTACGGTGAGCCCGAGACTCCGTTCGTCGCCGAGTTTATCGGGACCATGAACCGCCTGGAGGCGAAGATCGTCGGTCCCGAACACGTCGAGCACAAGGGGCGCCGCCTGAAAGTCGAGGCCGCGCGGAACTTTGGCGCGGGGGAGAAGGTGCTGGTACTGGTACGGCCGGAGTCTGTCGAGCTTGCGGAGTTGGACTCGGAGAGGTCAACCCCGATGGGATCTCTCGAAGGCCGGGTCGTCAGCCACTCGTTCCTCGGACCCGTGACCCGTCTGAAGGTCGCCAATGGCGCCGGGGAGATCACGGCCGACCTTCCGCCGCGGGCGGCACGGAATCTTAATTCCGGCTTTCGAGTCTCGGTCCGGTTCGACGCCGACAGCGCGCGAATACTTCACCTTAACGACGGACAATACTGAATCCGGTTGATCGCTTGCGTATCGTGTTAATCAGTTGTTCTGCAAATTGCTTTAACATATCTTTAGCAGATATTTGATGCTCCGGTAACCCACTGCATCCGAAACCCGGTTATCTTTAGTGTCGGTGAACTCTAGATCTCTTACGGGACTTACGGTTTCTCGTCTTACGAGCGGTCGCTACACTCTCTTGATTCCACCTCCAGCGGTCCGACATAAACGACGGATCTCTCATCACCATTACACAGCCGCGATCGAGCCCAGTCCTGCACGAGCCTGTCGCGGGTAAACGGAAATTCTAGCGAGGAGGTTGCATGAGGAGAACGGGTAGCGGAGAAGATGGGGTCAGGGTGGATCTACACCTCCACTCTCACGCTTCGGGGTCGGCGACGAACGTCTGGGTGAAGGGACTCGGTGACGAGGTCGGCGTGCGCGAGTCGTATACGCCGCCCGAGAAAGCCTATCGGATGGCGAAACAGGCTGGCATGGATTTTGTCACCCTCACGGATCACGAGACGATAGACGGAGCCCTCACTCTTTCGCACCATCCGGATTTCTTCGTAGGGGAGGAGGTTTCGGCCCTGTTCCCCGAGGATGGAAGCTACGTCGACGTTCTCCTTTACGGTCTGGACGCCGGTATTCACGTCGAGGCCCAGTCCCGCCGGAACAACGTCTACGAACTGATCGCTTACCTCCGAGAGGCCGGCATCGTTCACGTCCTCGCCCATCCCATCTACGGCGTCTCCGGGCCTCTGGACCGGACCATGATCGAGAAGAGGCTCGTGCTCTTTGACCTCTGGGAGTTCGTGAACGGCTCCCGGCCCGCGTCTCGGAACCGGCTCGCCAGAGAGGCCGCGGAGAGCGTCGGCGTCCTTGACCTCCGGCAGATGGCGCTCCGCCACGGTCTCGCCCCACCGCCTCATCAGAGGGTCGCCGGTACCGGTGGCTCCGACGACCACGGCGGTATCTATGGCGGGGCCACCTTCACCGTTGCTCCCGGAGTCGCCAGCACGCAAGAGCTACTCGAAGCTATCGCTGCCGGGGAGATCGAACCGGGCGGCGAGGACGGTTCGGTCGGCAAGGTCACCCACACCGCCTTCAGGCTGGCGGGCTCGGCGCTGGAGGACGGCAGGGAGGGGAAGGCAGCCGCCATCCTGAGCCGCTTCGCCATTCCCAGGGAGGTGCTGCGCCGCGTAAAGGGCTCTTCGCCGGCCCACGAGAACAAGTTGCTGCGGTACGTGCCGCTCCTCGCTGGGCTCGACGAGGCGGAGATACGCGCCGTACTCTCCGCCAGGTACGAGGACCATGTATCGCTCGCGCTCAAGGACTCGGGGCTCGGGTTCCCCGCCCTCGACTTCCTCAGTTCCATGGGTGGCTTCATGGACGGCCATGTCTTTATCGCGCCGTACATCGCCGTGCATGGGTACTTTGGCCGCGAGAGCCGGAAAACTTCCGAACTGCGCGGCGAACTGGGTCTGGAAAGCCGGCGCGAAGGCCGCCGGATCGGGGTATTCGTGGACGGGATGGAGGGGATCCACGGCGTCTCCACGATGTATCGCAGCATCCAGCCCCTCGCTACCAGCCGCGCTGACGGCCTGAGCTTCGTGCGCTGCGGCGGCCCGGACGAGCCGGAAGTAGTCTCCCTGCGGTCCATCGCAACCCTCCGGGTGCCGCTCTACGACGGTCTGGAGTTGTATGTCCCCTCGTTCCTGGACGTCCT
>JBBPZZ010000160.1:0-28375 GCA_038198445.1 Rubrobacterales bacterium | reverse complement strand
GATGA
The DNA here is from genome assembly GCA_038198445.1 of Rubrobacterales bacterium. Lineage (GTDB taxonomy): Bacteria > Actinomycetota > Rubrobacteria > Rubrobacterales > Rubrobacteraceae > JACDDK01. The sequence goes on along the minus strand of JBBPZZ010000160.1, from coordinate 28,370 downwards.
GGCAGAAGAGAATGGTCAGAGCCTCTTCCAGAGACTGCGGGGTCGGGGTATGCTGGGGCTGGGCCATCCGAGGTTCCTTTCGTCGGGGGTTCGGATGGCCTTCGTTGTACCGTCAATCCACGCAACAGACATCTAGATAGAGCACGAACTGACGTGGGACACGATGTGCAAGCTCTTCGGCGAGGATTTCGTGAAGCGCCGCGTCGAAGAACTCGTGAGAGCGCGCGACAGAGGCAGGACCTCTACCGATGAGAGAACCAACCTGGCGCTAGACACAGCTAAACGGTACGCAGCCGGGTGGCGTCCTGATTGGTAGATGCCTGCATCCTGCTTTCAGGTGTTGCGGCTGGCTGACCATTCGTAAGCAGGACATCCGACTTTGCTCGATAGTAGAATATGCCGCGCTCTAATAAGTAGCGCCTGGGCACGCTCTTCGAACCCGTAAAGTTACTGCAACCGCACTGTAACCGGGCCGGTACGGGCGCATATGCGGCGGACACCGCATCGTCCCGCCCCTCGTAAAATACCTGCAAAACAGCATAATTCTCGGACACAGTAGTACATGGTAGAATGCAGCGGGCAGACTTCACACGGCAGAGGTCGCTGGTTCGAAACCAGCATCGCCCACTAAGAAATACCTGCAAATAACAGGGAAACATAAGCCCCGGTTTTCGGGCCGGGGGCTGTTTACTGCAACCGGAACAATAGGCGCCCAGCATACCGTAGGGTTTGACCGCTCGTCGTTTGCCGTGAACTTGTTTAGGCTCCAAGGCGACTTGTCACTGCTCTGCTGGGATGGAACCGAGCCCACGCTGACATGGACTTTCGCATGCGTGTCAATGCCGATAGCTGCTGATCCCGAGGTGCGAACACCCTCAACCTGAGATGATCTCCGCCGGGCTCTTGACATATTCGCCACAAAGTGGTAAAGGTTCCTTGTATGACAACTACGATCGCTATACGCAACATGAGAGTCGGAGATGTGCCCTTATCATCTTCAAAACTTTCGAGCGTATCTTGTCGTCAGCGTTATGGGTCTCCCAACCTCTTCGGTAGCCGGAGGGTAACACTTCGTGGCCTTCCAGAATCTTCGCGGCTCATGCCTCCGCGCCTGATCGGTGAACTGGACGACTTCAGACCCGAGCACCGGCTATGGTGGTGGTCCTTCGGAGCTTTTGACGAGAAAGGTCAACTGGAAGGCAACCAGTATCTGGCCGGTCGCCGCGCACCGCCCCTCCTGCACCGGTAACCGCCGACGCTACATCTCAAGCAGGAGGTACTATCATGTCGACCCGACCCAACGTCGTGGTCATCGTCGCGGACACTTTCCGCCGAGATCACCTGGGAGCCTACGGGAACCCCTACATTCATACACCCAACCTCGACGCTTTCGCGCGTTCGTCGGTCACTTTCGACCGGCACACAATCTCTTCTTTCCCAACCATGCCGGCCCGCGCGGATATGCTTACGGGCAACTTCTCCTACACTTTCATGGGCTGGGAGCCTCTCCCGGAGAGCCTCCATACGCTTCCAGGGCTAATGTCCCAGGCGGGATACCTCACGATGGGCATCGTGGACACGCCTTACTTTATCCGCAACCGGTTCGGGTACGACCGGGGCTTCGACGACTTCGTGTGGGTCCGGGGACAGGGGGATGACACGAGACCGCACGAGCGTTCGGACTACCGTTCGACCTGGAGGTCCGAGTCCGACCGGCTCGTGGCCCGCACCATGACCGAGGCCGAGGAGTGGCTGGAGCGGCACTACGACGAGCAGTTCTTCCTGTACGTGGACACCTGGGACCCTCACGAGCCCTGGGACGCGCCGGATTACTACACGAAGACCTACAGGCCAGGGTATGACGGGCGTCAGATCTACCCGGCCTACGGGAAATGGCGGGACGCCGGGCTCTCCTGGGACGACGTGGAGATGGCTCACGCGACGTACTGCGGCGAGGTCACGATGGTAGACCGTTGGATCGGGCGTCTGATCTCGAAGCTCGACGTCCTGGGTCTGAGAGAGAACACCGTGATCTGCTTCGTCTCGGATCACGGGTTCTATTTCGGGGAGCACGAATATTTCGGCAAGGCCGAGTGGATCAACGACCAGACCGCCACCGCCAGCGCGAACGCGAACATGCCCTCCTGGCTCTCCGAATCCTGGCTGCTGACCGTCGACCGCTCTCCCCTGTACCAGGAGCTAACCCGTGTACCCCTCATGGTCTCCGCCCCCGGCGTGGAGCCGGGCCGCCGCTCCGCGATCACCACGGCCCCGGACCTCGCGCCGACGATCCTCGACCTGACGGGTGTCGGCGCTCCAGCTGGTGCCATGCAGGGAGAATCGTTCCGCAAGGTCCTCACGGGAGAGAAGGAGGAGCATCGGGAGTTCGTCGTAAGCTCCTGGCCGCTCTACTTCGCGGAGGGAGAGATCACCACCGCCGTTGACTCCAGGCCGCGGCGCGTGGCGAGCTACATGCCCATCACCACCAGCACGCCGGGGAGGTCCCTGATCCTGGGCGGACCGGGAGACGCGCCGGAACTCTACGACCTCGAAAACGATCCCCAAGAGCAGACGAACATCTGGGAGAACCACACCGGCGAAGGCATAGCCCTCATCGAGAAGACGATCTCCTTCCTGGAGCAACAGGGAACTCCGGAACAACACATACAGCCTCGCCGGGCGGTCCTCGCGGAGCAATTGGAGACCGTCTCTGTCCAAAGCATCGGAGCGCGGCAGTATTCCGAAGAGAGCGCGGCGGAGGCGGTATGAACGAGACGCATACCTACGATTATCTCGTCCTCGGGGGCGGCACGGCGGGCGCGGTGATCGCCGCCCGCCTCGCCGAGGAGCCGGCGGCGAGCGTCTGCCTGGTGGAGGCCGGGCCATCCGACGCCCACGACTGGCGGATACTCGAGCTCTGGAACTGGGTCAACCTGCTCGGTACGGAGCTCGACTACGATTACGTAATAGAGCCGCAGCGGCGCGGGAACGGCCTGATACGTCACAGCCGCGGCAAGATGCTCGGCGGCTGTAGCTCGCACAACTCGGCCATCGCCTTCCGCACCCCCGACGCGGACCTGAACATCTGGGAGGAATCCGGCGCGACCGGCTGGGGACCCGATGGGACCCGTCCCTACTTCGAGCGGGTCTTCGACTGCGTCAACATCGAGACGATCCTGCCGGGCAACACCTGCACCGAAGCCTTCGTCGAGGCCGCCCATCAGGCGGGCTTTCCATTCGTACACTTCAATGACGAGGCGCTTCGGGAAGGCGTGGGCTGGCTGCAGCTCAACGCGCGCGGGGCCATCCGGCAATCCAGCTCCGTGGCCTACCTCCATCCCATCGAGAAGCTGCCGCCGAACCTTACGCTCATGACCGACACGAAGGTGCGGCGCGTCCTGTTCGACGACTACGGCGACGCGACAGGCGCGGAGACCGATCGGGGTAGTATCTACGCCCGCGGCGAGGTGGTCGTGTGCTGCGGCGCTTTCGACACGCCGAAGCTCCTCATGCTCTCCGGCGTCGGCCCGTCCGACAACCTGCGAGAGGTCGGCGTCCCGGTCGTGGCCGACGTACCCGGCGTCGGCGAACACCTCCTGGACCATCCCGAAGGCGTGGTGATGTGGGAGTCGTCGCGGCCGGTCCCGGCGATGTCGCGGCAAGGCTGGGAAGCCGCGCTCTTCGCCCGCACCGACCCGTCAGCCGGGGGGCCGGACGTAATGTTCCACTTCGGCACCAGCGCCTTCGACATAAACACCGTGCAACTCGGCTACCCGACCGCCGAGCAGGCGTTCTGCCTCACGCCGAACGTGATGCGCGCGAAGAGCGAGGGCCTCGTGCGGCTGCGATCCCCGGACCCGGCGGCTCCGCCCCTGATCGACTTCCGCTACTTCACGGACCCGGATGGATACGACGACCGGGTAATAACCGAAGGCGTAAAGCTCGCGCGTATCATCGCCGAGCAGCCCGCGATGAAGCCCTGGATAGAGCGCGAGCTATGCCCCGGCCCCGGCGTGCAGAGCGACGAGGAGATCTCCGAGTACGCGCGCCGCACCGCGAACACCGTCTACCATCCCGCCGGGACCTGCCGTATGGGAGACCACTACGACCCTAGCGCCGTAGTGGACCCGCAGCTACGTGTCCGGGGTGTGGGCAGGCTCCGCGTCGCCGACGCCTCCATCTTCCCGACCATGATAGGAGTGAACCCGTGCATGACGTGCATGATGATCGGGGAGAAGTGCGCGGACCTGATCAGCGGCGCGAACGGGACGAGACCAACGGCGCTGGCGCAAGGAGAACTCGCATGGTGAGCGGCGTCCTAGATAACTCTGTGGATTACTCCATGTACGTGGCGGGAGAGTGGACCTCCTCCGAGTCGGGCGCCCGCCTGGACGCGACCAGCCCCGCGACCGGGGAGAGGATCGGGAGCGTCCCCGAAGGTACCCGCGAGGACGTAAAGCGCGCGATAGCCGCCGCGAACGAAGCCTCCCGCATCTGGGCCGCGCTCTCCGCCTTCCAGCGGGCCGCCGCCATGAAGCGAGTGGCGGACGTCATCGACGAGCGTCGCGACGACCTGGCGTGGACGCTGACCCTGGATCAGGGGAAGCCCCTGGTCGCCGAAGCCTATGGTGAGGTGGACGAACTGATCGAGTACTTCGAGATGGCGGGCGCCGACGCCACGCGCCTGGATGGGTCCATGCCGCCTTCCGTGGACGCGGATAAGCGCGTCATGCTCTACCGGGTTCCGCGCGGGGTGGTCGGTGTGATCTCGCCGTGGAACTGGCCCTATACCATGCCGGCGGAGTTGATCGCCCCGGCCCTCGCCTGCGGCAACGCCGTCGTCTGGACACCGGCTCCATCAACGTCCGTCTGCGCCGTGAAGCTCGCCGAGTGCATCGTGGACGCCGGGCTGCCGTCCGGGGTCTTCAACATGGTAACCGGCCCCGGTCCCGTCGTCGGGGACGAGGTGGCGTCCAACCCCGGTACCCAGGCCGTCGGGTTTATCGGGTCCATCGAGACCGGGCAGAAGGTGGCGGCGCGGGCCGCCGGGAAAGCGCTGCTGCTGGAGATGGGCGGCAACGGGCCGATGGTCATCCTGGACGACGCCGACCTCGACGCCGCAGCCGAGGAGAGCCTGACTTCCGCCTTTCTCGGCGCGGGCCAGAGTTGCACGGCGGGAGAGCGGTTCCTGGTCCACGAGAGCGTATACGACGATTACCTCGAAAGGCTTTGTGGAGAGATCGGGCGCGAGATCAAACTAGGCAATCCTTTCGACAAGATCACCACGCTCGGCCCGCTAAACAACGAACCGACGGCCTGCAAGATGGATCAGCACGTCTCCGACGCGCTCGAACGCGGCGCTGAACTAATCGCTGGCGGCTCCCGCGCCGAGGGCTTCCCCACGGACCTTTACTATCGTCCTACCGTGCTCGGCAACATCACCGGCGAGATGCTCGTCTCGAAAGAGGAGACCTTCGGCCCCATAGTGCCCGCCACCATCATCCGTAACGAGGAAGAGGCGATCCGGGCCGTCAACTCTTCGCCCTACGGCCTGCTCTCCGCGGTCTTTACGCGAGACCTGATGCGGGGCCTGCGCTTCGCCGAGGCCGTGCGGACCGGGTGGGTAAACATAAATGCCTCGACGAACCACTGGGAGAGCCACCTGCCCTTCGGCGGACACGCCGGCTCTCACTCAGGGCTCGGCAGAGTCGGAGGACGCTACCCGATGGAGACCTTCACCGAGATGAAGACCGTCATCATGAACCTGCAATAGCGGAGATGTACGCGCCCGACGCATACCTCGCCCAATCGTTGCCCGGTTGCGCGTTGGCCCCGCCACGGCATGAGCCACTGTCTTCTCTCACTCGGAGAAAACCGTAGACCCGAACTAGTAGCGGAAGCCGAGGCACTGGGAGATCTCCGCGGCGGCCTCGCCGATCAGCCCGCCGACCTCACGGAAGGATTCCTCTGGAAGCCTGAAAGCGGGTCCGGACACACTCGCCGCCGCCACGACCGCGCCGTTGGCGTCCCGGATCGGTGTCGCCACGGCGTTTAGCCCAACCTCCAGTTCCTCCACGGTAGACCAGTAGCCGTCGCGTTCGCCGGCCCGCACTTGTTCCAGGAGAATTTCCGGGTCAACGATGGTGCTCTCGGTGTAGCCTTGCAACGGCCTTTCGAGGATGCGGCTTCGCTGATCCTCGGGCATGTAGTGCAGGAAAACCTTGCCCGCCGCGGTAGCGTGCAGCGGCGTGTGCCGGCCAGACCAGTCCACGCTCAGGGCGGAGAAACCCGACGTGCTCTGGTGAATAATGATCGCGTCGTCGCCCTCCAGGACTGCAACGGTGGCCGTCTCCCGCGTCTGTTCGGCCAGCCGGTCGGAGACCGGACGGGAGCAACGCGCGACGTCCAGGTCTGCCGTAACGGAACTTGCGAGCATGACCAACCCGAACCCCAAACGGTACTTCTCGGTCGCGGCGTCCTGCTCGGCCAGCCCCCGGTCTCTAAGCGTCGAAAGCAAACGGTAGGCGGTGGACTTGTGTATATCCAGCTCTTTCGCCACCTCCGTCACGCCGGACCATCCCCGCTGTGACAGGAACTCCATTACGGTAATGGCGCGGTCTACCGACTGGACGAAATTTTTCCTGCGATCCGTGGTCTCCATGAGGATATAGTCTACACTGCGCGTCTCCTCCCAACCCGGCTCGACCGGGTATTGGGAGTTCCAGTGTCGGTTACTCATCCTCCTTCCCCGGTCGAGAGGGACGACAGGGGAACATCATCAACCACGCGACGGAGCCAGTCCCAGGGTACGCGGGGAGCGGCGCCGTCCACATTGGGAGCCCCGCGGCCGTTCGCGACTCACCAGAACGGCTTGAGATCAGGAACACGGGGAAAGTGTCCGGGTCTCCCGTTCCGCTCGCCTGTCGTGTCGGACGTTTCCTGACTGATCCGTACCGTGGCCCCGGAAGCGCCTGTTGGTCCGGAGACACCACCCGCTGGACGAGCCGGAGCGGCGGACTGCCATACGGAGCGCCGTCCGAAGCGGTCGAGACGGAAGAGGCTTATGTCGTGGCGGGTCATGCCTTTTTCGGCGAGGTCGGCCATGATTTCCCCAACCACGCTCACGAACTTGAACCCGTGCCCCGAACACGGCGAGGCGAACGATACTTGCTCGTACTCGGGATGAACGTCGATGATGAAGTGGTGGTCGGGGGTGTTGGTGAACATGCAGGCGGCGAGGCTCATCGTGGGTCCGCAACCGTCCGGGAAGTAGCGCTCGGCGAACTGGCGCAGGATCTCTTCGTCGTAGTCGTGGGGCTCACGGTCGATGTCGTCGGCCGGACCCGTCTCTTCGAGGTGGAAGTATTTGCCGAACTTGAAGCCGGGTACGCCAAATACGGGGAAGCCGTAGAAGCGCCCTTCGTCCACGAGCAGGTTGAACACGGGGAAGTTGCCCGGACGGAAGTGTTCGGGACGGGTGGGCTGCAGCCACGCGAGGACTTGTCTCTCTGGCACGGCGAGCCCGTCGAGGACGTCGAGGAGATCGGCGTCCCAGGCTCCGGCGGTGATCACTAGCTTGTCGGCCTCGTAGGTTCCGCGGTTGGTGTGTACTCGCACCCCACCTTCTAGTGGTTCCCACTGCAGGACTTTTTCGTGGGCGTGGATCTCCGCCCCGTGAGCCTGCGCCGCCATTACGTAGGAGACGATGCACCGCTCAGGAGCCAGGAATCCTCCGTCGGGCTGCAGGAGCGCGAGATGGTCGCGGGGGAGATTGTAGCCGGGGTGGCGGCGGTGAAGCTCGGCTCCCGTGAGGACTTCGTGGGAGAGATCGTGCTGTTTGCAGGACTCCCACGAGCCTTTGAAGACCCAACTATCCTCGGGACCTGCATCTATTGAGCCGGTTGTGTAGAGAAGCTTCTCGTTTGCCTCGCGCTGTATCTCGCGCCAGAGTTCGTAGGCGCGCCGGAGCAGGTGTACGTAGGAGGGATGCTCGTAGTAGGCCATGCGGATGATGCGGGTGTGGCCGTGCGAGGAGCCCATGGTGTGCGGGATGCCGTACTGCTCCAGGCCCAGTACCCGTTTGCCGCGCTTCGCCAACTGGTAGGCGGTGGCGCTTCCCATGGCGCCCACCCCGAGGACTATGGCGTCGTAGTGGCCGGAGTAGTTTACGCCGGGCATCAGGACCTTCCGTTACCGGAGTGTCCCGCTGGGGTGCTTATCTGAGAGTTGACCGCCGGTAGAGCGGAGGGCTGGGGCCGGCTCAACTCGTCGTCTTGGGGCCTGGAGCGGGCGCGGGCCATCTCGGGATCGAAGAAGGGAGTCTGGGCTACTCTGGCGGGTACGGGGCGGCCGTTGATCGCTACGAGCAGGTTGCCGCCAGGCCAGGCGTGGGCGGTGTCCACGTAGGCCAGAGCAAGGGTCTTTTCCACGGAAGGTCCGCGGGCGCTGGAGGTGACGACGCCGACCTGCCGGTCTCCGGGCAACTGTTCATCCTCGTGCTCGCCGGCCTCCGCTCCAGTTTCGACGACCTCCCGGAAGGTCGCCACGTCGCCGATGGCGTAGACCTTGTCTCCTCCGGAAGCCGGGGTTTCTCCGTCCAGGATCAGGCCCACCCAGCGCTTCTCCAGACCTCTTTCCTGCACGCGCAGTAGCGCTTCCCGGCCGATGAAATCCCGCTTGTTGAAACGGATCCAACGGTCAAGGCCCAGGTGGAAGGGCGTGTATTCCTCGCTTATGTCGGGACCGTAAAGAGGCAAAGCTTTCTCGATCCTCAGACTCTGCATGGCCTCGACGCCGTAGGGCCGCAGTTCGAACTCCTTGCCGGTCGCGTGGATGTGCTCCCACAATGCCCCGGCTTGATCCGCCGGCACGTACAATTCGTAGCCCAGCTCCCCGGTGTAGCCGGAACGGGAGATTATTACCTCCACCTCACTGATCCTGCACGGCGCGAAGCGGAAGAAGCGCAAGGCGTCGAGGTCCACGTCCTCTGCGATCGTCTTGAGGTACTTTCGGGAGAGTGGACCCTGGACCGACATCAGGGCGATTGCCGCCGTCATGTCGGTGACGTAGGCGCTCGCGCCGGTGGCGTGCTCGGAGATCCAACGGTAACTCTTCAGCCGGGGACCGGAGCTGGCGACGACCATGAAGTGCTCGTCGTCGAACTTGTAGACCGTAACGTCGTCTACGATGCCGCCTTCCTCGTTGCACATCGTCGAGTACCGGAGCTGCCCCGGCTCCATGTCCTGGACCTCGTTGACGAGTAGCCGTCTCACGAGCTTCTCCGCCCCCGGCCCTTTTATGTCCACCTCGCCCATCGTAGAGAGGTCCTGCGTCCCCACGTTCCTCCGAACGTTGAGGTGCTCCTCAACCGGCGAGACGTAGGAGGACGGGAACATAAAGTCCCCCCCACCCTTCACGAGCCCGCGAGCCGCGCGCAGGTGGTAATCGTAGAGCGGCGTCCTTCTCTCCGTCATAAGAACTCCTTTCCCGAGACGCAAGGTCAACGATTTTTATTGTATCTGCTTGTACAAAGTCAGGCGCCGTCGGGTACGGGCTCGGCGACGTCGCTCACGAGAGGCCCACGATCTCACCGTTGTCGTCTATGTCTATGTGTGTGGCCGCTGGCGAGGCGCTCAGGCCCGGCATGGTCCTCACCTCCCCGCACAGAGGATAGATGAAGCCCGCTCCCACGGAGGCGCGCACCTCCCGCACCGGGAGCGTCCAACCCTTCGGGGCTCCCAGCAGCGTGGGGTCCGAGGAGATGGACAGGTGCGTCTTCGCCATGCACACCGGCAACCTCCCGAAACCGTTCTTCTCGTAGGAGTCGAGCTGCTGGGAAGCCTTCATGTCGTAGGCTACGCCGTCCGCCCCGTAGACCTTCGTGGCGATGGTCTCTATCTTCTCCCGGAGGCTCGCTTCCTCCGGGTAGAGGAAGCGGAACTCGGTCTCCTCCTCCGCAGCCTCGGCGACCGCCTCGGCAAGCTCGGTGGCGCCCGCTCCGCCCTCGGAGAAGTGGTTGCAGATGGCTACCCGCACTCCCAACTCCTCGGCGATCTCGCGTATGGCTGCGTGTTCGGAGTCGTGGTCGGTCGGGAAGGCGTTTATAGCCACCACCGGCGAGACGCCGTGCAGCCTTATGTTTTCGATCTGCTTTCTCAGGTTGTCCGCCCCGGCGAGTACGTCGTCGGGGTTCTCCTCCAGTAGCTCCGGCGGCAGCGGCCTCCCCGCGACGATATTGAACCTGCCCGAATGCGCCTTGAGCGCGCGCACGGTCGCCACCAGCACGGCTGCGTCGGCCTTCAAACCGGAGTAGCGGCACTTGATGTTAAAGAAACGCTCCGCCCCCATGTCCGCGCCGAAGCCCGCCTCGGTGATCAGATAATCTCCGCCTCGGATACCGATCCTATCCGCCATGATGGAGGAGTTGCCCGTTGCGATGTTGCCGAATGGTCCGGCGTGTACCAGGACGGGCGTGTTCTCAAGGGTCTGCATGAGGTTCGGCTTTATCGCCTCGCGCAGCATCACCGCCATGGCGCCGGCGGCCTTCAGGTCCTCGGCGGTAATAGGCTCGCCTTCCACGGTGCTCCCGATCACGATTCGGCCCAGCCGCTCTCTCAAATCCTTCAAGGAAGTCGAGAGCGCCAGGATCGCCATTACCTCGGAAGCGGCGGTGATGTCGAACCCGGTCTCGCGGGGGATGCCGTCGGCGCGGGGGCCGAGCCCCACGATAATGTTCCTCAAGGCCCGGTCGTTCACGTCCAGGACCCGCCGCCAGGTGACGCTGTGGCGGTCGACGTGGAAGAAGTCGTCGTTCTGGTGGATGTGGTTGTCCAGCATGGCGGCGAGCAAGTTGTGGGCCGAGGTAACGGCGTGCGTGTCGCCGGTCAGGTGGAGGTTGAGCATCTCCATCGGCACCACCTGGCTGTAGCCGCCCCCCGCCGCGCCGCCTTTGATGCCGAACGTCGGACCCATAGCCGGCTGGCGCACTGCTACCGTCGCCGTCTTCCCGATGTGGGAGAACGCCTGGCCCAGACCCACCGTGGTCGTGGTCTTCCCCTCGCCGAGAGGGGTCGGCGTGATCGCGGACACCACCACGTACTTCGCCTTTGGGCGATCCGAAAGCTCCTCGATGGCTTCGAGCTTTATCTTCGCCACGGCGTCGCCGTAGGGTTCCAGGAGGTGCTTCCCGATGCCGATGTCCTCGGCGATCCCGGTCAGCGGCTTCAGCTTCGCCCGGCGGGCGATCTCGAGGTCGTTTGGGAACTTCCTTGCCGGTAAGGTCATGCGGTGGACTCCTTGTGTCTCTCCTCTAATAGTGTCGCCCCAAGCCGTTCCAGCGCTTCGCGCCGCCACGCCTCGGTCTTCTCAACCTCGTTGAAAGTGTAGATGTGAAAACCGCGCACCTTGCGTTCCGGGTCCCCGACGGAGGTGGATACGCCCTCGATCAGGGCGTCCGGGTTGTAGCCGCCGGGCATACACATCCGCCAGAACCAGTTGCCGTACTTCTTCAGGAAGCGCGCCGACTCTCCGAGACCTATGTTCGAGGAGATCCGCATGAGCTTCATCATGCTCACCGCTCCGGGCATCCCGACGTAGATCGGCAACTCCACCCCCCGCCGGCGTACCCGCAAGACCCAGTCGTTGATAACTGCGGTATCGAAGCAGATCTGGCTGGCGATGTACGTCGCGTAGGGCTCTTTCCGAAACATCGCCTGTATGGTGACCTCATCACTTATGAGAGGGTGGCTCTCGGGATAACCGGTGACGCCGACCTCTTCGAGACCGTGACCAAGCTCGCCCATCGCCTCCAGCAGCGCCCCAGATCCGTCGAACTCACCGGCGGGCTCCGGCGCGTCGCCCGCCACCACGAAGACGTCCCGGATGTCCGCCTCGCGCAACCGTGCCAGGATCTCGGCTAGCTGCGCCTTGTCACGGACGAGCCGCGCCGAGAGATGCGGCGCGACCCGAAAGCCCTCGCCCGAGAGCCGCTCGGCCAGCTCCAGGGTAGACGACAACCCCTTCTTCGGCGAGGCCGTCACCGTAACCTTGACGTGCTTCGGCGCGTGTTCGACGACCTGCTCCTCGATACCGGGGAGCGGAATGACCTCGTACCGCGGCCTCCGCAGCGCCTCGACCAGCGCGCTCCTCCTGTCTTGCATCAAACGGTCCCCTTCTTGTCCTTGAGGGGTCAGTGAGCCGCGCCGGGTACGTGCCCGGCGCGGCAACTCTAGCTTCTGTTTCTTGCTACTCCCGGCTAGGCTCCCTTGCTGGAGCTCGTGGCGCTCAACGTCTGCTCGGCGTGCTCCGGCTTGAAGAAGACCCGGTCCGCAACGGTCGCGGAGACTGTCTCCTCCGGACGCTCCACCTCGAGCTCGACGCCGATCTCGCTGTACTCCACCGGGACCATGGCGAACCCGATGTTCTTCTCCAGGCGCGGCGAGTAGCAGCCGGAGGTAACCTTGCCTATCCTCTCGCCGTCCTTGAGGACCGGGAAGTAGTCGATCATGGAGCCGTCGTTGTACGACCCGAGGTTGCCGCCCCCGATCTCCACGCCGACCAGCTTGCGGCTGACGCCCTCCTCACTGACCCTCTTCAACGCCTCCCTGCCGACGAAGTCCTGATCCTGCTCCAGCTCCACCATCCACTTATAGCCGTAGCCGACTTCGTAGGGGTTGGTGTCGTACCACATGTCGCAGCCCAAAGCCAGGATGCCGCCCTCGATCCTGCGGATGTGGCAAGGTCCGATCGGGGAGATCCCGTGCGGCTCGCCGGCCTGCAAAACGCGGTCCCAGAGCTTCACTCCATCGCGGCTGGCGTTCTTGAGGTAGAGCTCGTACCCTAGCTCCCCGGAGTAGCCGGTACGGGAGATTACGAGCTCCATCCCGTCGAGCTCATGATGCTCCATGTAGTAGTAGGGTACGTCGAGGATGCCCTCGCCGAAGAGGTCGGTCATCACTTCCTTGGACTTCGGACCCTGGACCTGCATCGGGCCGACGTCGGGCTCCCGGATCTCCACGTTCATCCCCGCGTTGTAAGCCAGGCCCTGGGCCCACAAGAGCACGTCGCTGTCGGCCAATGAGAGCCAGAAGTGGTTCTCGTCCAGGCGAAGGAGCACCGGGTCGTTGATGATGCCGCCCTCGGCGTTGGTTATGAACGCGTACTTGCACTGTCCTACGGCGCACTTATTGAGGTCGCGCGGGGTGAGCATGTTCGTGAACTCGAAGGCGTCGGGACCGGTGATCTCAACCTGCCGCTCCGCCCCGCCGACGTCCCACATCGTAACGCCGTTCAGGAGTTGGTAATACTCCTCCACCGGGTCCCTGTAGTAGCGTGGGTGATAGTGGTGGTTGTAGACGCTGTACTTCTGGACACCATGCTGGCGCGAGCCGTAGAAGTACGGGGACTTGAATATCCTCGTGTACTGCAGGATACCGGGATTTGGGTTTACTTCCGCCATCGAAGGTATCTCCTCTCTTCGTTCTCCGCGGCTCTCGTATCGTGGGCCGCGGGCATCGTCCGTGTCTCTCACTCCTGCACGTTCAGCTCTTTCGTCGCATCTCTCCCTCCCCCGTGTCTCGGAAGTGCTCGCTTATGTACTTCTCGCCCTCGTCGCAGAAGAGGGTGACGATGTTCTCCAACTCGGGATGCTCTTCGCGGACGCGCCGCGCCGCCACCAGGTTCGCGCCGCTGGAAGGTCCCACGAATAGCCCGTGCTCTCTTGCCAACCAGCGCATCGCTTCGACGGCCTCCTCGGAGCTCACCGGATAGACGCCGTCCACGAGCCCCCGGTGGCGCTCGAAGATACCGGGGACGAAGCCGTCGGAGATACCCTCGACCAGGTGCTCCCCGATCTCCCCGCACATGATCGTGCACGACTCGTCGGGCTCCATCGCGAAGAGCTTCGCGTCCGCGTTGACCCCCCGGAATGCCTGACCTACCCCGACGAGCGTCCCGCCGGTGCCAACGCCCATGACCAGGGCGTCGGGGACGATGCCCTCGGGTAGCTGCGCCAGGATCTCCGGCCCCAGCCAGGCGCGGTTCTCCTCGACATTCCACTCCGACTCGAACTGCGCCGGATTGTAGTAGCCGTCCTGGAGTCCCAGCTCCCGGGCCTTCGCCAACGCCTCATTGACGTGGAAGTGTCCGACCTCCAGGACCTCCGCCCCGAAAGCCCGGCTTATGGCGACCCGCTCTCCGCTGAGACCCTCCGGCATGACGACCAGCATCCGGTAACCTTTTACGGCGGCGACCATCGAGAGGGCGTTGCCCGTGTTGCCGGAGGTGGCCTCCACGATGGTGTCGCCGGGCTTTAGCAGGCCTTCGCTCTCGGCCTTCTCGACCATGTACCGGGCGATGCGCGCCTTGATGGAGCCGGAAGGGTTCAGGTACTCCAGCTTTACGTGGATACCTTCGAGATCGATCAGGGGCGTGTTCCCTATCGCGTCCAGCACGTCGACGGACCGGCGCTGGCGTGGTTGGTGAGTCCCGATCACGACACCTCCCCCCTTTAGCCGCGCATCCGCTTCATCGCCGGGTCGAAGAGCGGCTCCTCGGCGACCGTCGCGCCGTGACGCGCGCCGAAGTACTGGACTTCGACCTTCCGGCCCTCTTCAGAGAGTCCGGGCGGCAGCCAGGCGTAGGCGATGCTCTGACCGATCGAGTACCCGTACGCCGCGCTGGTTACGTAGCCCACGGCCCGGCCCTCCGCATAGACCGGCTCGCCGCCCATGACGACGACCTTCGGATCGTCGAGTAGCAGACAAGAGAGCTTGCGCCGCGGTCCCTCCTCCTTGCGCCCGAGCAGCGCCTCCTTACCGACGAAGTCGTCCTTGTCGAGCTTTACGGCGAAATCGAGGCCCGCCTCGTAAGGGTCGTGCTCGGTGGTCACGTCCGTACCCCACAGCCGGTAGCCCTTCTCGAGCCTGAGCCCGCTGAACGCCCCGCGGCCGCCCGCGATGACGCCGAGAGGCTGTCCCGCTCTCCACAGGAGGTCCCAGAGCCTGATGCCCATGTCCGCCGGGGCGTATAGCTCCCACCCTAGCTCTCCGACGTAGGAGACACGCAGGGCCACCACCGGCACCTCGCCGACGTGGATCCTCTTCGCATTGAAGAACCCGAACGCCTCATTCGAGAGGTCGTCGGGGCTCAAGGACTGCACGAGCTCCCGCGCCGCCGGCCCCCACACCCCCAGGCAGCAGGTACTGCCTGAAATATCCCGGATCCGCACCGACCCGTCCCCCGGCAGACGCCGCCCCATCCACTCGATGTCCCTGGGTCCGTTTAGTCCGAGCTGGAAGTGTTCTTCCCCGAGGCGCGCCACGGTTATGTCGCTCCTCACGCCAGCCTTCTCGTCGAGCATGAGCGTGTAGGTTACGCTGCCGACCGGCTTGTCTAGCTGGTTCGTGTTAAGTCTCTGGAGGAACCGCAGCGCCCCCGGCCCGGTTACCTCCACTTTCTTGAGCGAGGCCATGTCGAACATGGCTACCCGCTCGCGGGTTACGACGTGCTCGGCCCCGACTATGGGAGACCAGTAGCGCCCGGACCACTCGTCGCGCTCGGGAACTTCGATACCCGCGAGTAGCGACTCGTTGGCCGCGTACCATTGCGGGCGCTCCCATCCCGACGCTTCGAGGAAGTACGCTCCGAGCTCCCGTTGGCACCCGTAGAACGGGCTGGTACGCAGCGGTCGCGGCTCGTCCATCGGCTGCAGCGGGTGGATCACGTCGTAGACTTCCTGGAACGACTGGGAACTGCGCGCCAGCACGTAGGCGGGGCTTTTCTGGTACGTGTCGAAGCGGTGGACGTCGATACCGCTCGGGTCGATGCTCGGTGCGCCTTCGACCATCCACTCGGCGATCATGCGTCCCGCGCCCGCGGCGTGCGTGACCCATACAGCCTCCGCCATCCAGAAACCCCGCACCTCCCTCGACTCGCCGAGCAGCGAACCGCCGTCCGGCGTGAACGAGAAGAGACCGTTTATGCCCCGCTCTATCTCTGTTCGCCGCAGCGCGGGTAGCAGCCTTTGCGACTCTTCCCACGGCCCCTCGAAGTCCTCGGGAGTGAACTCCTTTATGGAAGGCATAGTCTCGCCAGGCTTGTATCCACCGATCTCATCAGGCTTCATCGGCATGGAGCGGTGCCTGTACGAGCCTATTCCGTACCGCTCGCCATCCTGCCGGAAGTACATCGAGTGGTCTTGATGGCGCAGGATCACGTGGTCCGACTCCCCGACCGCTCCTTCGAGCCCTGGCACCGGCGAGGTCCACGCATACTGATGCTGCATCGGCGTCAAGAGCGGCACGAAGGCTCCGGCCATCCGCCCGATGCGCGGTCCCCACATCCCGGCGCAGCTCAAGACGATCTCCGTTTCGATGCGCCCCCGCGAGGTCTCGACCGCCCGGACGCGCCCGTCTTTTACCTCGATATCGACGACCTCGGTCTCGCCGTGGAACTTCGCGCCTCGCTCCATAGCCCGCCGCGCCATCGCCTCCGCGACCCTGACACCCTTGGCGATGCCATCCGAGGGGACGAAGAATCCGCCCTGGATCCTCACCGGGTCCAGGAGCGGACTCTTCTCGACACACTCCTCCGGCGAGAGAAGCTCCGACTCTACTCCCCACGCCGTCGCGATCCCATGTTTCCTCTTCAGGTCCGCCCAACGCTCGGAAGTCGCCGCCACCTCGATGCTCCCCACCGGATAAAAGCAAGGATCGCCGTCGAGCTCCAGCTCCGAGTAACGCTTTACGCCGTAACTGGCAAGCTCCGTCATCGTCTTCGACGGGTTCGTCTGGAAGACGAGCCCCGGCGCATGAGACGTGGACCCGCCCGCCTCGAAGAGCGGCCCCTGATCCACGACCACCACGTCCCGCCAACCCAGACCCGTAAGATGCTCCGCCGCGCTGCAACCAACGATGCCCGCCCCGACGATCACGACGCTCGACCTGTCTTCCACCGCTAACCCTCCGTCCATGTCCCGAAGGCGGGATCCCGGCGCCAGATAAGCCCACTGCCATGCGTACCCGGCCCCACCCTCACAACACCGCACATACCCTCCGCCTCATGCGAGCGGCCCGTCATCCCAAGTCCGTATCTGTTGCGTATTAAGAATTTCATTTTACTATGAGGAACTAGTAGCATACGTTATTGGATGAGTCAAGGGGGTAAGGAATGATCTTCTCGTCCGTTCGAGGATTTGCTGCCCGTCGCGGCTGGTTTGCCGCGTTTATCCGGCTAGAGTGCCCCTGTCTTACGCCCGAACCTTTTCGCGCCGAGAGGATTTCGGGGCTGTGGACCCGGAGAGTTGGTTTATCTCTCCGATGGTTCCGGGAGATAGTGTCGAACTTCGGTAATTACCAGGTGTACCGGTATGTCGTGGTTTTCGCGGGGGACCGTATCGACCATCTGGGTCTCGAAAGCTCCGGCGACCAGGCGCGCGCGGGCGGCCAGGGTCCCGGAGAGCAGCGCGTCGTAGAAACCCGCCCCATATCCCAGGCGTCCGCCGGTGGCGTCGAACGCCACGCCCGGAACGAGTACGAAGTCGATAGTGTCGGGGTCCACCGGGGAGCAGAGGTCCGGTACGGGCTCACGAATCCCCCACGTCCCCGCCTCCAGGTCGCGTGAGGGTTCCCGCACCTCGTATATCTCCAGCAGCTTCTTCTCGCGGTTTACCCTGGGGAGGATCAGGGCCTTCCCCTGCTCCAGAACATCGCCGAGGAACTCATCTGTCTGAAGCTCGCTGCCGATACCCGCGTAGGCCATTACCGCGTTGGCCCGCCGGTAATCGGGTAGGGCGGCGATCTCCCGCAAGATGGCTACGCTCATGGCCTCTCGATGCCCGGCGTTCATCGCGTCCCGCCGTTCCAGGACAACCTCTCTCAGATTATGCTTGGCTTCCCTTAATTCTGTCGTGGAGGCCACTTCAGGATATTCCCGCGCAGTGCGGCCAGCTACAAAAGGATGGGAGGCACGCGGTATCTCCCGAAGGGCGCCGCTTCCTGGATGGGCGAACGAGTAAGAGGTTCGGGGTGGCGGCTCGACTTCGCGTTCTCACTGTTCCACCACACCTGTTAGCGGTGGCCGGTGATCAGGCTCATCGCCTCGTGCCGGGTGCGTTCGTCGCTGGCGTAGATGCCGCGGACGGCGCTGGTAACGGTCACGCTCCCCGGCTTCCGCACACCGCGCATCGTCATGCAGAGGTGATCCGCCTCCACGACGACTATGCACCCCTGCGCCCCCAGCTCACCGTGCAGCGCATCCGCGACCTGGGCCGTCAGGCGCTCTTGTAGCTGGGGCCGGCGGGAGTATCCCTCGACCACCCGCGCCAGCTTGGAGAGGCCCACGACCTTCCCGTCTGGGATGTATCCCACGTGCGCCTTCCCGACGAACGGTAGGAGATGATGCTCGCACATCGAGTAGAACGGTATGTCCCGCACGAGCACCATCTCGTGGTGATCCTCCTGAAAACCCGTACTCAGGAACAGGGTAGGGTCCGCGCCAAGTCCCGCGAAGAGAAACTCGTAG
Organism: Rubrobacterales bacterium; assembly: GCA_038198445.1. Taxonomy (GTDB): domain Bacteria; phylum Actinomycetota; class Rubrobacteria; order Rubrobacterales; family Rubrobacteraceae; genus JACDDK01. The sequence continues at coordinate 9,851 of JBBPZZ010000160.1, read as the reverse complement.
GTCCGGGCGAAGCGTTCCGGAGTGCCCTTCAAGCCTTCCCGATCGGGGTCTTCTCCAATGGCGGCGAGTATCTCCCGGACGGCGCGTTCGATCCGCGGTAGATCTATCAGGGGTTCAGGAGAATACTGCTCTTCCACGTCTTCGAGGAGCGGGGCATTGTTCTCCATTCTTTAACCGTCCTTTCCGGCCTCCTTGGCCCGGTGTACCGTAATATGCATTATGTTTCGATTATTGAAACACAGGCCGACCAGGTTTGTCGAGATCACCTTGAGAGGGACGAGGAGCCTCTGGGACCCGTCGCCGATCAGGACTTACAGGTTCGGCGTTAAAGCCTTTTCCGGCTGGTTCGCGCCAGGCTCAACCGTGCGGTCTCTGGATGCTGATGCGCCGGGGCTCCCGCTCCGCGGTGGCGCCGCCCTGGACTGTGATCTCCAACAGGCCGTCCTCGAAGTTGGCGCTTATGTCGGTTTCATCTATGCCAGCGGGCAAGGTTACGCTTCGCCTGAAAGCGCCGTAGTAGCGCTCTCGGGTGTAAAAGCTCACCCCTTCCTCATCCAGCCCGCTCCTGCGTTCACCGGAGACGGTGAGCACACCGCTAGAGAGCGTAATGTCCACGTCTTCCCGGTCCACGCCCGAGAGCGAGACCCGGATCACGAGGTCTTTACCCGTGGCGAATATATCGGTGGTCGGGACCCAGGCCGTGACGTGGGTTCGCCGCTGGTCCTCCCGAGCGGTTTCGGGGCCAGCCATCCAGCGTTCCTGCAGCCGGTTCATCTCACTTATGTGGTCCACCAGCCCCCGAAAAGGGTTCCTCCGCGCTCTACTCATTCTCCCTCCTTATGCTCTCTTGATATCCAGCTTGCTCCGGCCTCCGTCTCCCAAGCTCTACGATCCTCGGGTATGGGAAAACCACTTCCATCTCGCCTCACTACGGGGCACGAAGACCAGCATACCTCTACCTCGCCCGTCTTGTGTCATCAGGGCGAGCGGATGACCTTAACCATCCAACCATCCGCTCGCTGTCTCCTACAAGCGTTTCAGGGTCACGCAGGGCCTTGCTAGTCGCGGTATCTTCTACGCTCCTCTGGATTCTCCGCGGCCATCTGCTGGGGCGCGGTGGCCCCGCTCGGACGGGACATCGCCCTGCCCGGCTCCGGCGCCGCGCGCTCCGACACTTCGTCCGGTACCTGCTCCTCTTTCAGAGCCTTCACCAATGAGTAGCACATGCAGAGCAGAACAAAACAGAAGGGTAAGCCCGCCGAGACAGATGCTGCCTGAAGCGCGCTCAAGGGGTCACCGCCGACGGCTGCCCCGGCGATCAGGAGAATCGCCGCCACCAGGCCCTCCATCACGGCCCAGAACAAGCGCTGCTGCCAGATCGGGTTAGGGTCGCCGCCGTTGGTGAGCATGTCGACCACCAGCGACCCCGAGTCGGAGGAGGTGGCGAAGAACAGCGTGACGACTATGATCCCGACCACCGAGGCGAGCGTGGCTACTATGCCGGCGATGGGCAACTGTTGCATGAGCACAAACAGGGCGTTGCTGGCGTCCGCGTTCGCCAGGGCCTTGTCGCCGCCGTTCACCAGCTTGAAGAGCGCGGAGTCTCCGAAGACCACGAACCACACGAAGGAGGCGCCAGTCGGGGCGAAGAGCACGCCGAGGATGAACTGCCGGATGGTCCGTCCATACGAGATCCGGGCTATAAACATCCCGACGAAAGGCGACCAGGAGATCCACCATCCCCAATAGAACAGCGTCCAGCTCGCCTGCCAGTCGGAGCCTTGCTTGCTCATGCTGAACATGTTGAAGCTGGTGCCGATCAGGTTCTGCACGTAGTAGCCGACGTTCCCGGCCAGCGACTCGAGCAGGAAGAGTGTCGGCCCGACGATGAACACGAAACCGCACAAGGCCACGGCTAGCCACATGTTGATGGTGGAGAGGCGCCGGATGCCGGCGTCTATGCCCAGCATGACCGAGCCTATGGCCACCACTTCGACCGCCCCGATAACGACGACCTGCATCACGGTGTTGTTCGGGACCCCGAAGAGGGTGTTGAGCCCGGCGTCGATCTGCTGCGCCCCGATCCCTATGGAGGTAGCCAACCCGAAGATGGTGCCGAACACGGCCAGGATGTCGATGGCGTGCCCTATGGGACCGTAGATTCTATCCCCTATCAGGGGGTAGAAGGCGGAGGCGGGTTTCATCGGCAACCCCTTCCGGTAGTGGAAGTAGGCTATCGACAGTCCCAGAACGATGTAAACCGCCCAGGGGTGGAGCCCCCAATGGTAGAAGGTGTAGTTCATGGCGTGGGTGGCCGCCAACTCGGTACCACCCTTGCCCACCGGCGGGCTGCCGAAGTGGCTTATCGGCTCGGCCACGCCGTAGTAAACGAGCCCGATACCCATACCGGCGGTGAAGAGCATAGCGAACCACGACGTGGTGCCGTACTCCGGCCGGCTATCATCCGGCCCGAGCCGTATCCTGCCCCAGCGTGTAAACATCAGCCAGATGACGAAGATCAGCATGAAGCTAACAGAGAGGATATAGAACCACCCGAAGTAGGTGGTGATCCAGGCCAACAAACCGTTCGCCGCGTTCCCGAACCCGACGGGAAAGATCACCCCGAGCGCGAGAACTACCAGAACCACCGCACCAGAGATGAGAAACACCGGCGGATTGGTATGCTCCCTCAGGTAGTTTCGTAACATGGCCGTTTGTCCCCTTTCGCTTCGTGGTCTTCAGTTCACGATACCATTTCGCATTAGTCGTTACGAAACGGTAACGCATAGTGCAACCCGATTCAAGTCGTGTACCAACCTTCTCCCATGTCGGCCTCCGTAGCGGAGCTTCTCGGCCGGTACCCCGCTCGTTTCGTCGGATGTTTCCGGGATTAGTAGTAGGTGGCATTGGCCAACCTGGCGGCCTCTTCCTCATCCGAGGACAAAAAACGAGGAGCACCGGGCCGAAGATCTCCCCCGCGCGGTACGCGTGCCGCTCTCCACCCCCGTCGAAGATGGTCAACGACGCGAAGCAGCCCTTCTTTAACTCTCCAAGCACGCCCTCTTTCTGGCCCGAGTCCATATGCTCTAGTACGCGCTCGAAGTGCTCGGCGGAGACCAACGGCCCCACGTCCGAAACTCTTATTGACCCCAGCGTTTGTCTTGCATTTCGGACGCTGACTGCTAGGATTGCAAAGGTCTTTTGGGCCCGTAGCTCAGTTGGGAGAGCGCCGCCCTCGCATGGCGGAGGTCACGAGTTCGAGTCTCGTCGGGTCCACTCTTGGAGCACTCAGCTAGCCGAGTAACTGGAAAGCGAGCGCGGTTCCTCCCCCGCCAGCCAACACGCCTAGCGCCAGCTCTAGTGGCGTGTGTTTGTTTAGGACCGTCCGCGCCCAGAGTACGGGCGGCACGAGAACTATTGCAACAGCGCCCCATCCTCCGAAGACGGAGATGAGACAGACTGCGGCACCGGAGACGCCGGCGGCGTGCAGGGAGAGGTTCGTGAAGGGTGTGAGCAGGGCGAAGAGGACCGTGGCGATGGCGTAGGAGAGAAGCACGGCCCGCAATTCGGCGGGCGCGGCGAGTGCGGTGACGATCAGGAAGGCCGCGATGTGCAGGGCCGCGACGACCTGCAAGGGTCTAACGCGCTCGGACTGCGGGATGCTGCGAGGGTCGCGGACTTTGCCAGAGCGCGTCAGGTACAGGAGGTAGAGGAACGAGAGCCCGCTGGTCAGCAGGATACACAGGGTCGCCCATAGAAGACCCGACGCACCGGCGACCGCCACGCCGACGACGAGAAAAAGCGGCACGGCGAGTAGCGGCAGACGGGTCGCGGCGGAGATGAGTTCGGCTATCCTGGCGGGGCTCAAGGTCCGGGGATTGTACAATGCGGGTCGTGACGCGCGTAGCCGGGATAATGGAAGCGATGGAGCATATAGCCCCCGCCGCCCTCGCGGAGGAGTGGGACAATTGCGGGCTGCAGGTTGGAGATCCCGCTTCCGAGGTCAACCGGATCCTGGTCGCGCTCACGCCTCTTCCAGAGGTCTTCGAGGAGGCGGAGGAAAAGGGCGCGGACTTTCTACTCTTTCATCATCCTTTGATCTTTACCCCTCTTCACCGGGTGGATGTTTCGTCTTATCCCGGTAACCTGGTGACCCGTGCCCTTCGGAACAGGCTCGCCGTCTACGCGGCCCACACGAACTACGACGCCGCCCCGGACGGCGTCTCCGTGGCGCTTGCGGAGGCCCTGGAACTCCAGGGACCGCTGGAGACCGTCGTACCGCGAGGCGGGCTCCGGAAGCTGGTGGTCTTCGTCCCCGAGGAGAACGCCGAGTCGGTCGCGGACGCCCTGGCGGAGGCGGGCGCGGGCGTTATCGGAGGGTACACGCGCTGCACATTTCGAACACCAGGAACCGGCACCTTCCTCGGAGGAGAGGCTACGGACCCGTATCTCGGAGAGAAGGGACGGCTAGAGAAAGTCCAGGAGGTCCGGCTGGAGACCCTCGTCCCGGCTCACGCGGCGAAGCGCGCCGTGGCCGCGGCGGCCTCGGCCCATCCTTACGAAGAGGCCGCCCTGGACATTTATCCCGTGGAAGGACATCCAGAGGGCTGCGGATATGGACGCACCGGCAGACTGCCGGCTCCACTGACTCCGGAGGAGCTGCGGGATTACATTTCGGGGTCACTCGACTTCCCGGCGCGTCTCGTCGCGGACCCAAAAACACGAGACAGGATAGAGCGCGTGGCGGTTCTCGGGGGGTCGGGCGGCTCTTTTATACGGGAGGCCGCCGCTTCGGGAGCGGAGGCTTACGTCACCGGTGACCTCGACTACCACGACGCGCTGCTCGCGGAGTCCCTCGGGCTCACCGCGATAGACGCCGGTCACGCCGGGACGGAGTTGCCCTCTCTGGCGCCGCTCGCCCGGCGGCTGGCGGAGATAGTGGACGTGCCGGTCGAGGTCAGCCGAGTCAGGCGTTAGACGGCTTCAACCACCGGCCATGAAACTTTCGAGCTCCTCTTTCGTGGGCAGGGCGCGCATGGCGCCGAAGTCCGTGCAGGCCAGGGCTCCGGCCGCCGCGCCGCGTCTCACGGCTTCGCGGACAAGGTCTTCATCGAAGGAGCCCGCCGGACCTTCGGAGAGATGTGTCAGGGTGGCGGCGAGGAAAGCGTCTCCCGCTCCGGTCGGGTCCACGGACTCCACCTCGAAGGCCGGTACGTTACCGCTGAACCGCGGCGTCGCGTAGAAAGCGCCTTCTTCTCCGCGACTGATCAGGGCCAGAGACACACTGCGGTCGAGGAGCGCACCAGCAGCCTCCTCGATATCCTCCGTTCCGAGCAGCGGCGACAGTTCGTCATCCCCAAGTTTCGCGATCGTGGAGAGATCCAACAACGGCTCGACGGTCTCGCGGGCGACTTCGAGACTCGGCCACAGGTGCACCCGCAAGTTGACGTCGAAGGCTACCGGCACGTCAAGCTCCCGCGCCATCTCCACGACCTGGTGTATCGCCGACCGGACTGGGTCTTTGATGAGCGGTATGCTCCCGAAGTTGACGAACGCCGCGCCGGTGAGCAACTCTCTTGAGATGTCTTCCGGCGACAACAACTCGTCGGAGGCCGGGTCCGAGCGATAGAAAGTAAACGACCGGTCGCCGTCCTCCCCTATCTCCACGAAGGCCAGCGAGGTGCGCGTCGGTGGATCGAACCGTTTCACCCCGGACGTGGCGACGCCCTCGGACTCGAGCGCCCGCAGGATAAAGTCACCGAACAGGTCCTTCCCAACTCCCCCGGCGAACGCCGCCTCCGCCCCGAGCCTCGCCGCCGCGACCGCCACGTTGGCCGGCGCTCCTCCGGGACGGGCTATAAAAGGCAACTCAACCGGGGATGAACCCTCGTTCCGGTAGATGTCCGCGACAACTTCGCCAAAAGTGACTATCTTCCCCAAAGCATCCTCCTACTCGTAGCTGAACAACGCCTAGACGCCGACCTCTCCCAGGCTCCGTATCTCTTCGTCCGCGTACCCGGCTTCCCGCAGAGGGGCTATAACATCGTGTTCGAGCTCCGGGACGTAGCAAGCTATGAGGCTCGCTTCCCCACCTTCGGGCGCCAGCTTCACCTCCCCGATGGCGGCCGGCAGGACACACGACTCGCCGCGTCCGAGCCGCTCGACTCCACCCTCGTACTCCACTTTCACGGGCTCCCCGACGTTGGAGAGCGTGGCGCAACGCTCCGGGTGCGGGGGCTCGCTGTATAAACCGGAGAGCGTCCAGCGTTCGAGGGCGAAGTGCGGCCCCGCGGCGCAGAGGATGCGCCGGGTCGGGCCGTCTTCCAGGGCGAGGCCGGGGTTCGGGCGCGGCTGGTAGTCCGTCTTCAGCTCGTCCAGGGTAGCCTGTATATTCGCCTCCCATGTAGCTTCATCCAGAGGGTTTCCATAGAGGTCCTCGGGCATCACGAACTGGCCGAGGTCCGAAGTCTGCTGCACCTCGAAGACCAGAGCGTCCGGCCCGAAGGAATGGATGATGCCGCCCGGCACATAGATGGTGTCGCCAGCCTGTATCCCGTGACGAAACATCACGGCGTCGTAGTCTCGCCTCCTGAAGGCGTCGTGTAACTCCTCACGGCTCAAGCCGTCCTTGACGCCGGCGAGTATCGTGGCGTCCTCGGCGGCCCAGAGTATGTGCCAGGCCTCGGTCTTGCCGTGGGGCTCGTCGTGGGCGCGCCGGGCGGTCTCGTCGTCGGGATGGAGATGGACAGGAAGCATGTGCGAAGCATCGAGGAACTTCTCCAGTAGCGGGAAATGCGGCCCGCGCCAGCCCGCGCCAACCAACTCTTCCGGGTACTCTGTCACGAGGTCGTGGAGCGAGCGTCCCGCGTAGGCGCCGTTCAGGACCTCTCCGGTTGTTTCGCGGTAGTCGCTGATCTCCCAGGTCTCCGCTATCGTGCCTTCCGGCAAGTCCTTCTTGCCGAGCATCTCCGGGATCAGACGCTCCCCGAAGGCGTAGGCGCGGACGTGACACGTCAACTTTATAGGGTAGGCATCCACGACTTCCCCTCTCGAACTCACCTTCCGGCTTCCACCAAGAGTATTCTACCCTTGTTGCATTGGCCCGCGCCTCCTTAAGTTCGGTGAAACCGGGCAGGCTACCAGAAGGCTGATTGTTTTCGGCGTCTTGCAGTGATTGGGGACTCTTTCCAGGACGAAGGGAGGGACCCACTCCCTATTTGACGTGAAGGAGGATCCACTACCGTGCCGATAGCGGAAACGAGCTACCTTGAAGCGTTCACACAGGTGAGTCCGCCGGGTTAGCGCGTAGCTCTACAAGGTATTAGGATTCGACCTGTATAGGAACGGGTCCTCTAACTCGTTCGAATAGCTGGTAGGGAGAGGAGAGAATTATGGCTCAGGCGGCGTCCTCAAGTGGCTCCGGGGGTAACAGGCGCTTTGTGTATGTGGTGGCGTCCGTCGCGGCGCTCGGAGGGTTACTCTTCGGCTACGACACGGGGGTTATCTCCGGGGCTCTGTTATTTATCGGGCAGGATTTCAACCTCAGCCCGTTCCTCACGGGCTTTATCGTCAGTTCGTTGTTGCTCGGGGCGATGGCCGGGGCGGGCATCAGCGGGGCGCTCTCCGACCGGCTTGGTCGGCGTACGATCATCCTCATCGCGGCGGTCATCTTTGCGGTAGGAGCTATCGGCGCCTCCCTGTCCCCGAACGTGGTAACGCTCATCGTGTTCCGCATCGTGCTGGGTCTGGGTGTGGGGGCCGCCTCCGCGCTCGTGCCGTCTTACATCTCCGAGTCCGCCCCGACCGATGTTCGAGGCTCACTCTCGTCTCTCTTTCAGCTCGCGATCACCATAGGCATACTCGTCGCCTACCTGGTCAACGGAGCTTTCGCCGCCGCCGAGGACTGGCGCTGGCCGCTCGGCCTGGCTTTCGTACCGGCAGTGATCCTGTTCGTCGGCATGTACTTCCTCCCGGAGACCCCCCGCTGGCTCGTCAGCAAGAACCGGGAAGAAGAGGCGCGACGGGTGCTCAGGCGCACCCGTTCCGATGAAGAGGTAGACAATGAGCTGGAGGAGATCCGGCAGGTAGAGGAAGAAGAGGAACAGCAGGCAGGGGTCGGTGAGCTTCTCTCCCCCTGGGTACGGCCGATACTCGTGGTGGGCGTGGGGCTCGCCGTCTTCCAGCAGTTGGTGGGCATCAACACCGTCATCTACTACGCGCCCACCATCATCAAGTCAACCGGGCTCCAGAACTCGGCGTCCATCCTCGCCACCATCGGCATCGGGATAGTGAACGTACTGATGACCGTGGTCGCCATCCTCATAATAGACCGGGTGGGGCGAAAGCCCCTGCTCCTGGTCGGTATCGCCGGCATGACGGTCTCGTTGGTGATCCTCGGTTGGGCCTTCCTGACGTCCAGCTTCGCGGGGATAATATCCTGGATCACGCTCGGGGCCTTGATGCTGTATATAGCCTCGTTCGCGGTTAGCTTCGGGCCTCTGCTCTGGGTCATGCTGCCGGAGATCTTCCCGCTCAAGGTGCGCGGCGCCGGCACCGGCGTCTCCGCCCTGAGCAACTGGGGGGCGAACTTTATCGTCGCCCAGGCTTTTCTCCCGCTCGTGGCCCTCATAGGCCGGCCCGCCGTGTTCTGGATCATCGCTGGGATCTGCGTGGTGTCCGCTGTCTTTGTCTACTTCGTGGTGCCCGAGACAAAGGGCCGCAGCCTGGAGGAGATCGAAGAAGACCTGCGCGGTGAGAGAGAATCGGGGGCGGCCGCCGCCTCCTAAGGTCTCGGCAAGCCCGGCCGGTTGGATGTAACATCCGGGCGTGGCCGCAATACTGAGATCCGTGCTGTCCATGTCCGCGGCGACCGGCCTCTCGCGGATCACGGGCTTCGGCCGCACCGTGGTCCAGACGGCGGTTATCGGGACGGGGACGGTCGTGGCGGAGTCTTACACTGTCTCCAACACGCTGCCGAACCAGATCTACGAGCTGTTCATGGGCGGGCTGCTCTCCTCGATCTTCATCCCCCTGCTCGTCGAGCGCCTGACCCAACACGGTGAAGAAGACGCCCGCCGCCTGACCAACGCCCTGCTCACCCTGATCCTACCGTTCCTCGCCCTCGTAGTCGTCCTGGTGATCGTCTTCGCCGGACCACTCGTGGACCTGACGACGAACTGGAAGCCGACGAGCAGCTTCTCCGCCCAGGAAGCGCGGCAGACGAGAGACTTGGCGGTGCTCCTGTTCCGGGTCTTCGCGGTGCAGGTTCTGTTCTACGGCGTCGGCGCCCTTGCGATGGGCGTCCTCAACGCCCACCGGCGCTTCTTCCTCCCAACCTTCGCGCCCGTCCTGAACAACCTCATAGTCATCGCCTCCTTCGCCGCCTACGCCCTGACCGTCAACGCGAGCCCGACTCTCGCGATCTACATGCTCGCCGGAGGCACTACTTTCGGCGTCGCGGTGATGTCCTTGGTCCTGCTCCCCGCCGCGTGGCGGCTCGGCTACCGGCCGCGTTTCGTCTCCGGCCATCCGGCCCTCCTGCCCGCGGCCCGGCTCGCCGGTCCCATGCTCCTCTTCGTGGCTTCGGCGGTGGGCGTTCAGGCGGCGGCCAACCTCTTCGGGTCGGGCTTCAGCGGCGCGTCCAACCTGTGGAACGCGTTCATGATCTTCACCCTCCCCTACGGCGTCTTCGTAGTCGCCATCGGCACCGCCCTCATCCCCGAGCTCTCCGAACGTTACTCAAACGGCGACACCGACGGCTACCGCGAGACCCTCTCCTTCGGCCTGCGGACGATGGTATTCATCGTCGTCCCCGCCTCCGTCGGAATGGTCGCACTATCGAAACCCATAGT
>JBBPZZ010000159.1:0-6988 GCA_038198445.1 Rubrobacterales bacterium | reverse complement strand
ATCGGGGCTCGCACCCGCGAGGCCTTGATCGAAGCGCTGGGTGTGGCTCTCTCGGCGGTCAGCACCCAGGACGCTCATGGCTTCTTCAAGCATTGTGGGTACAGAATATTGGTTCAATCGTTATGACAAACACTGTAGACCGTTCCGCTCGCTCTTTCGCGTTCGCCAAGCGTACCATTCACGGTAACCTAGAGTGATGGCTAGGCCGAGCAGACCAATGCTGGCCGCCCAACCGCTAGCCGTTGCCAGCCAGCCGAGAAAAATATTCATACCTGTATGAGTTTACGATATAGACCGTAGCTTAATCTTTGTAGTCAAGATAACTCCTGAGGCTCCATGACTACCTCGTCGACGTAGCACCAGATCCAATCTTCCCCAGGCTGGAACGACTGGATCAGCGGATGCTCCGTGGCGTGGAAGTGTTTCGTGGCGTGCTTGTTCTTGGACGAGTCGCAGCATCCGACGTGGCCGCAGGTCAAGCACTCGCGCAGGTGTACCCAGTCATCGCCCATCTTGAGGCACTCCTCGCAGCCCTGCGCGGAGGGCTCTACGTCTCTTACCTGATCCAGATGCGTACACTGCTGTTGCATTGTTGGTTCCTTTCGCTCGATCGTCCGTGTCTAGCTCGACGATACCTCGTGTGAATCTTGGAGTCCCGCGGTGTCCAGCGCTTCGGTGAGCGCATCGTAACGCGAGACGCTAGTTATAAGCGCGTCCCGGACCACGAACACGGAAGCCACTACGCCCTCGCCGATCACACCTCCATTGTCCGCTTCCCGCCACTCCGCGTCTTGTTCCACGACCACCGTGTCCTCGTGATGGAAGAGACGCCGGGGTTCGAGGCGGATGTTCGCACGCTCCACCCACTCTAGGAGCATGTCCGCGCCCTGGACCGAGCCTCGTGGACCACCCATCTCGACGTTGGTGTCCGATAGCGCCACGAGCCGCTCCGTGTCAACGGCGTTGAGAGCCTCGTGCCAGTCTCTTACTACCCGAACTTCGACAGGAATGCTTGCTGTCATCAGCTCTCCTTCTTCTCTCACACCGGAGCGGTTTCGGCGTCTTCCCGCGGTCGCTCGGACTTCGCTGCCCGTCCCTTGCCCTCGATGATGAGCGCCGCCGCCGCCGCGCTTGCCAGCGCGAAGCCCGCCGCGATGTACATGGCGAGCCGGAACCCCGCCACGAACGATTCGTCGACGGCTGTGGTGATCTCCTCCGCTGTCTGCCGGTCAGCGCTTTCGGGAGGCTGGGCGGCACCGAGGTCCACCTTCCGCTCCTCCATCGTCTGCCGCGTCGATTGCGAGAGGTCCAGAGACGAGAGCCGGGAGTCCAGAGAGTTGGAGAAGGTGACGAAGACAAAGACACCTACCAGGGCTACGGCGAGCAGGCTGGCCGTGCGGGAGACGGCGTTGTTGACGCCGGATGCGAGGCCCGAGTGCCGGCCGGAGACGGAGTTCAGAGCCGTGGTGGTGAGCGGCGCGACGACCAGAGACATCCCGAGACCGAGCACGACTACCGCTGGGAAGAAGGTCGTCCAGTAAGAGCCCTCCGTATCCGGCAGGGCGAAGAGCAGGAAACCCGCCGCCGCGACGCACGGACCTACCGTCAGAGGCAGCTTCGGCCCGACCCTGCTTACGAGCCCACCGGACCAGCGCGAGAGCAAGAACATCAGGACGATGAACGGCAGAAAGGCGCTGCCCGCCGCCGTCGCCGAGTAGCCGTGGACCTGCTGCAGCACGAACGGAAAGAAGTACAGCGCCCCGCCGAGGCCCATATACAACAGCAGCGTCAGCAAGTTCGCCCCGGTGAAGTTCCGGGAGCGGAACAGCGTCAGGGGCATCATCGGCTCCCGGACTTTACGCTCCGCTATTACGAATCCGGCCAGACTCGCCGCGCCTACGATTAGAGGCACGAATACCGCCGGGTCCGCGAAGCCCCGGTTGGAGGCTTCTATGAGGCCGAATACCAGTCCGCCGAGGCCAACGGTGGCTAACGCCGCGCCCGCGAAGTCCAGCCGGGCGGCGTCCGGGTCGCGGCTCTCGGGGACGTGACGGAGGCAGATGAGCAGCGCGACCAGGGCGAAGGGGATGTTTATGAGAAATGCCGCCCGCCAGGAGACGTAGTCTATTAGCAGCCCTCCGACGACCGGGCCTATGGCGGCTGTAACGCCGGAGAAGCCCGACCACGTGCCGATGGCCTTGCCGCGGTCCTCTTCAGAGAACGAGGAACTGATAATCGCCAGAGAGCCGGGGATCATCAGCGCCCCGCCGATGCCCTGGACGGTGCGCGCGGCGATCAGGGATTCCGAGCTCGGCGACAACCCGCACCACACCGATGCCAGGGTGAAGATCACAATGCCCCCCATGAAGACCTTCCGGCGGCCATAGTGGTCTCCCAGAGATCCCCCGACCAGGATCAGGGCGGCGAGCAGCAGCGCGTAGGACTCCACGATCCAGAGAGCGTCCACCGCCGTAGCGCCCAGCTCGCCCTGTATCACCGGCAGCGCGACATTGACGATCGTGCCGTCCATGAAGCCCATTCCTGATGCTAGGATCGCCGCCGCCAAAACCCACGGGCCGGAGGTGCTCTCGCAGAGCGCGTCGGCGCGCCGGGAGCGGATGACCCCTTCGTCACACGGCGGATTCCCTATGTTGGACACCCTGCTCCTCCTCTCGGCCTCGCCCGCTCTCAGAAGGACGAGCCCGGCTGCCGCAGGAACTCTATCTCCTCCGGGGTGGACGACCGCCCCAGTACCTCGTTGCGGTGCGGGAACCGTCCGAAGCGCTCGATGATGTCTCGATGACCCTCCGCGAACTCCACGACGTCCGGGCCTTTCTCTTTGGCGGCCAGGTTCTCGAAGAGCGCTACCGAGCGCCGCTGATCTTCGATGCTCTCGGAGTGCATGAAGGGCATGTACAGGAACATCCTCTGAAACGCGGGTAACTCGCGGTCGAGCGCCCGCTCCACGGCGTACTTCGAGTTTTCGAGCGCCTCCCCGTCCGTGGCGTAAGTTCGCGGGTCTCCACGGAACAAATTGCGGGGGACCTGGTCCTGCAGGATCACGAGCGCCAGACAGCTCCGCGCGTCCTCCCGCCAGCCGTCCAATTCGCTGGCCGCGGCCTGTTCGTACAGGCTCCCAAATCGCTCCCGGACCTCGTCGTCGAAAGTCTCGTCCTTTCGGAACCACGCATCGCGGAACTCTCCGTAGCCGGGTTCGTCCTCGCGCCCGAACCAGAAGTCTAAAACTTTATCGGCTCTACTCGGCACGGCTGATTACGGTAACGTCATTCTCGGAACGGGTCGCGGTCGGGCCTTTTAGCTTGGAGTTGTAACCTCCCCACATCCAGACTTCGGGGATGATCTCGGAGATAAGCTCGCCGTTGTCGAAGACGCGGACCATCGAGCTCTCGGAGACGGCGACGGCCACGGCGTTCGTCCGGCTGGAGACGAAGGCCGCGGCCATGTGGCGGCTGCCCAGACCCAGTGGAAGGTGCAGGTCGTCGGAGGCCGCGTCCAGGTAGCGGGCCGCCGAGATCACAACCCCCGAATCCGAGACGATGAACGCTCCATCCAACTGAGCCAGTTCCTTGAGCGTCTCGCGCACGTTGGGGTCTTCTATGTGCTTGTGCTCCTCGGGGTGTCCATGCAGGGGGTCGAGGATCATGGGCCTCGACTTCCTCAACACCTCTTCCGTATCCCCAACGACGAAGAGGGTGCCGATCTTGCGCCCCTCCCGTCCTTCGCGCGCGATCTCTACCGCCAACTGGACCGTTCGTTCCAGCACCGCCGTGTTCACCCCGCGCCGCTCCGAGCAGATCTCCTTGAACAGATTCGCTTTGTCTCCCATATAGATCAATCTCCATTCTCTTTATGACTTACCATCAACCGTACCAGAAACCGCGTCTCGCCCGGCTCCAACCCGACCCACAGCTTGGAAGTGAGGATGTGCCGGGCTATATACAGACCGGGCTCCACTCCGGGCTGCGAGCATATCGTGCAGGTTTGGATAGAGGTTTTGTTCGGACGACTTCCAGGATATCTAACATGGTCGCCGCCGATTCGGTCGGAAGGAACCTGTGTTCGCGAGCGTAGCGCCGACGGGGATTCCGCTCCACCTTTCGCAGAGCCCACGAGTCGTCGTTCACCGCTAATATTACCGGCTTCGCCATAAATCCCGCTCCTCAAAAAGTTATTATCAAATGCCTGTTAACGCTCCAAAAGCGCGTCTCCGAGCCGTTCGCAGGTCTTCGAAAGACGCTAGATAAGATTGTAGCATCCCGGACAACTAGCCATTTGGGTAGGCAGCTCTTGTTGGGGCTACGACTCGGCCAGCACGATCAATCGGTCGTCTTCGGCCAACGTGATGGGCTGAGATTTGTTGGGATTCAGATGCACGCCATAAGACTTGTGCGGGTTGCTGGCTTCGGACTTTACCCGGTAGCCTATAGCGATCTCACCGCGCCGGCCGGCCGCTTCAACGACGGTGTAAAAGTTCAGCGGCGCGCCGGGATTTACATAATCGCACGCCGGTTTGAGGTATAGCTCCGAGCCCGCGGGATCGAAAAGCTCCTCGAAGACCGCTGAAAGCTCTTTGTTCTCGGAGATCTGGCACATCAGCAGGCTCACCAACCAGTCGCTGACGATGAAGTCGTCGGCGCGGGTGACCTCGGCCAACTCACGGTTGCGAACGTCCAGCATCTCGCTGACGATGGAGAACGAATGGTCGTTCTGGTCAGCGATCTCACGCAGGTGCAACAGGGTTACCAGAGTCCTGGAATCCGCTTCCCTGGGATCCAGCCGATCCGAGTAGCTCAGGACTATTACGTGATCGTAGGACGGCACGTCGAGTCCGTCCAGCGTGCGACGGTCGGTAGTATTGCCTACGTGGAAGCTAACCCTTTGATGGAGAAGTTCGTCGGAGCCGGTCGGAACGTTGGCGCCGTCGTGGGCAACCACGGTTACTTCGGAGCCGGGAGGCACATAGCTATCCAGTTTGGCGACGATAGTCGCCGCACGCTGGTTCCATCCAAGAATCAAGGTACGTTCGGGCTTTTGCTCGGAGGTCTGGACGGCTCGAATCGCCCCGGTGTAGATCTCTGGACTGGAGTTTTGGGAGATTGAGATGGCGCTATCGTCCTCGGAGATGAGGATTATCGCGTCTCCTGGGGAGACTTCGGTGTCCATCGGCGGGTTTAGTTGGATCCCTCCACCCTTCATATGGAGCCCGATAACGGAGGAATCTTCGTAGGCCATGAGGACTTCGCGGAAGGTCTTGCCCGCCAGGCTCGGGTCGTGTGCGAAGTAGACTTCGTCGCCCCGGAAGTCGAGTAGGTCGGTGTAGACGAGGGAGAGGCCCGACTGGCGGCAGGTCTGGGCGGTGATGCGGGCGATCAGGTCGTCCACCGACACCAACTCGACTTCGCTATCTCCGACCATCCGCGCCACGCTGAGGTTCTCCGGCTCGCGGATTCTGGAGACGATGTGGTACGGGATCTTCCGGCGTTCCGGGTTGTTGGTCAGCGCCAGGATCGTCTTGATCACCTGCGAATCCGCTTCCTCATCTTCCGGCGAGAGGACGATGATAGACCTCGCCTCATGGGGGTTGACGATCTCCAGGTCGTCGATGTCGGTGGGGTCTCCGGTCCTGCACACGATGCGCGTGTTCTTCCTCTTGCCTACCTTGGCCCGGATCTCATCCTCCATCTCGACCTTGTCCTTCTCGGCCAGGACGGCGATGCACGCGCTCGCGCGGCTCTCGTTAGCGGCGATTAACTCTGCTACGATCGAAAAGATCTGAGGAGACCATCCGAGGATAATCGTGTGATCCCGCTCCACCACGAACGACCGGCCCTCACGCAGCTCGATCAGCTTACTGTCTATACCTCCAGAGATGATCCCGATAAGTGTGCTGAAAACGAAGATGCCGCCTATCGTGACCAGCAGCATGGACAGAAGGAACAGCCAGCTTCCCTGGTCTCCTCCCACGTTGCCCGTGTCGATGGTCCGCATCAAGTCGAGCCAGATCGTCTGCAAGAAACCGGGGCGATGACCTCCGACCTTCGGCGCAATACCCGTTGCGTAGACCAATAAGGAACTCACCAGGACCATCGCCAAGATCAGGAGAAAAAGCCAGCCGATCAGGGCGACGGTCCCTCTAGAGACCGTGTTATCGAACCGGTAACGCAACCGGTCAGCGAGTGTAATCTTCCGCATTCCCTCTCCGTATCGTTTCCGGGTAGTCAAGAGCGGACGCGCGAAACATTATACTGGCCCGGCCTACTGAGGCTTTCTAATGTCCCGAGGTTGCGCTTGCTCGTATAATGCTTTTGTCGGCTGGTCGAGGGAAAGGGCTGCTGTGGGCGCTCTAATATCGCTTTTTGTATCTCTCGTTATGATGATCGTGAGCTTAACTATGTCGCTGCTCATGACTCTCTTCAACCTAATGTTCTCACTCCTGGCCCGCGGCTCTAGGCGTCGAAGGTCTGGCTCTTCCGCCAGCGGCGTGATCATCCTTGTTTTGGTCATTGCCGTAGTCTTGGGTGCACTTCTTGAGCGTCCAGGATGGCTAATTGGTTTAGCAGTAGCGGGAGCTGTACTTTGGCTGCTACTACGCAAGACTGGACCACGAACTCCAACTGCTCAGGAACTCACGCAGCGTTTCGGACAGGTCCACCTGATGAGCGGCGGACAGTTCGAGATATTTATTGCTGACGTTATGAGGACGCTGGGATATTCGGCGACCGTCTTGGGGAGTTCAGGAGATCAGGGTGTCGATATCATCGCCGTTGCGGGAGGGGAAAGGATTGCCATTCAGTGCAAAAACTACAAGAAGTCTGTAGGCACCCGTCCTACCGGTAGTTTGTTGAAGTAGGTAAAGAACCATGCTCAAATGGCGGCGCGCAAGGAGGTGCCGTCATGACCAGACGACTGCCCGTGGCCCCGTCCCCCGGTCCGCTTGAGGAGTACGCCGCTCGCTTCGACGATCTCT
>JBBPZZ010000158.1:0-13235 GCA_038198445.1 Rubrobacterales bacterium | reverse complement strand
GCGCAGGTCCGCCCCGAGCTCCTTGCGCTTCTTGGCGCCCACCATCCCGAGGAGGTTCCTGGCGTAGTGGACCTGGCACCTCTGGTGAGCGGCCCCCTGGAAGTGGCGAGCGAGCGCCGGAGACCTTCGTCCGTCCCGAGAGAGCCGAGGGGGACGGCTCCGCCAGGCTACAGCTCAAGGTCGGAGGAATGCACTGCTCCCTGTGCACCGAGTCGATCCATAAGGGTCTCTCACGCCTCGAAGGGGTCGAGGACGCGCAGGTCTCCATAGCCCACGAGGAGGCCCTGATCCGCTACGACCCAACCGAGATCGGCGAACACGAGATCCGGGAGACCCTCGAAGACCTCGGCTACACGGCCCGAGACCCCGATGCGGCGGAGATCTTCACCGAAGAAGAGCAGGAGCTGGCCGCCGCCCGCCGCAAGGCGGTACTCTCGGGCGGACTCCTGGCCGCAGCCTCAGCGCTCATGGGCACGATGCTCCTGGTCGGCGAGAGCATCTTCCTCGCGGCGGTGATGGGAGTGCTGGCCCTCTTCCTCTTCTTCGGCCCGGCGCGCTTCATAATCTTCCGCAACGGTTTCCAGTCGGTGAGGCGCGGCATCCTCAACCAGGACGTGCTCGTCTCCGCCGCCTCCATAGGCGGCCTTTCGGGAGGCTTCGTGGGCCTCCTCGTACCGGCGTTCCCCTCGGGCGGATTCTTCGGGGCGACGGTCTTCGTCCTCGCTTTCCACCTCATCGGGGGCTACGCCTCGGTCCTGGTGCACGTGCGCGCCTCGCAGTCGGTGCGAAAGCTCCTGGAGCTCGAGCCGCCTACGGCCCGCCGCCTCACGGGAAACGGGCGAGAGGAAGAGGTGGCCCTCGAAGAGCTCGCCGCCGGCGACCTGGTGCGCGTTAGGCCCGGCGAGCGTGTCCCCGTGGACGGCGTGGTGGAGGAAGGCGCCTCGGCGGTGGACGAGAGCCTGGTGACCGGCGAGTCCCTCCCACAGGACAAGTTGGAGGGCGACGAGGTGATCGGCGGCTCCCTCAACCAGGCCGGCGCCTTCGTCATGCGGGTGACGAGGGTGGGCGAGGACACCTTCTTAAGGAATGTCGCAAGGCAGGTGGCCGAAGCCAGGGCCTTGAAGCCCGGCATCCTGAGGCTCGTGGACCGGGTGCTCCTGGTCTTCGTACCCGCCGTCTTCGCCGCCAGCGCCACAGGGTTTCTGCTGTGGACGGTCGGGGAGTGGACCTGGGGCGGTGAGCCCGACCTCGTGAGGGCCGGGTTCGCCGCTCTCGGAGTGCTGGTCATGGGCTACCCGTGCGCTCTCGGGATGGCGACTCCTCTCGCCATCATAAGGGGAAGCGGAGAGGCGGCCGAGCGGGGCTTCCTCATGCGCTCGGGCGAGGCCTTCCACGTCTTCAAGGACGTAAAGAAGGTAGTGCTGGATAAGACCGGCACCGTTACCCACGGCCACCCGACCGTCGCCGAAGTCGTCGCCCTAAACGGTTACGAGGACGAAGAGGTGCTCTCGCTCGCCGCCGCGGCCGAAGGTTCCTCCGAACATCCGCTCGCCCGCGCCGTGGTTGAAGCAGCCGAGGCCCGAAACCTGGAGGTCCCGTCTACCCGCGACTTCGAGGTTGCCCCCGGCACGGGGGTGAGGGCGGAGGTCGAGGGTCACGCCGTCGCCGTCGGCAGCCCGCGATTCGTCGAGGACGAGCGTGCGGACCTCTCCCCGGTGCGCGAGGAGATAGAGGCCCTACAGACAGCCGGCAACACCGTGGTCGTCCTGGCCGTAGACGGCGAACCGGCGGCCCTCATAGCCCTGGCCGACCGGATCAAGGACGACGCCCGAGAGACCGTCGAACGCCTGAAGGCGGCCGGCCTAGAACCGGTCATGCTCACCGGCGACAACGAGAGGACCGCCCGGGCGGTCGCCGAGCAGGTGGGCATCGCCGAGTACCGCGCGGAGGTTCTGCCCGAAGACAAGGCACGGGTGGTACGGGAGCTGCAAGAGCAGGGCTTCCGGGTGGCGATGGTCGGCGACGGCATCAACGACGCGCCGGCCCTCATGCAGTCCGACCTCGGAATCGCCATCGGCGCGGGCACCGACGTCGCCGTGGACGCGGCGGACATAGTAATAACGGGCGCTAAGCTCGGCACGCTGGTTGAGGCTCGCGAGCTCGCCGGGCGCAGCTAGCGCCTCACCTTCACCAACGTGGTGCTGGCCCTCCTCTTCAACGGTGCGGGGGTCCTGGCGGCAACCTCGGGCCTCGTGGCGCCGGTGTGGGCCATGCTCGCGATGGCCGCGAGCGTGAGCCTGGTGCTCGCCAACTCCTTCGCCGGGCGGCTGCCCAAGTGAGCGAACCCTACGTGCTTGCTCTGGCCTTCGGACTGGGGCTCCTGGGCTTCGTAGAGCCGTGCTCTCTTGGCGCCAACGCGATCTTCCTCTCCTACCTGCGCGAGAAGAACCGTCCCACGCGACTCACGGAGACTGTCAAGTTCGCCCTGAGCCGCTCCGTGGTCCTGGGGGTGTTCGGGATCGGCGTGGCCCTTATGGGTAGCCTCATCTTCTCGGCCCAGAAGGGACTCTGGCTATTTCTCGGGTTCCTGTACCTGACTTTGGGCGTCACCGTCATCCTCGACGCCCGCTTCCGCCTGGGCCTCTTCGGCCGCCTCCGTTTCGACCGGCTGCTCCCGAAGCATGGCGACCGCTCCCTGGGACTGGGGCTTCTGTTCGGCCTTAACCTCCCTGCCTGCGTCTACCCCCTGATGCTAGCCCTGCTGGGCGGGAGTGCCGCCTCGGGGGTGCTCTGGGGCTTCGCCGCGCTCTTCGTCTTCGGCCTCGCTCTCTCGCTGCCTTTGATCCCCCTGGCCTTCTCCGAAAGGGCGGCGAAGCTCTTCGAACGCTTCGCGCGCCTCGGCGGGGTGGCTCCTTACGTGATTGGCGTCGTACTCCTCGCCGTGGCCAGCTACGTCCTGTACACCGCAACGCCATATTTCGACCCGAGCAATTGACTGTCGTCCAAATTTTCCAATTCAAAGGAGACCGATTCACAAGAGCCGGGACACCTGGCTGGATGAGGATTGGCAGAAAGATTCCACTAGCGCTGGTTTCTAGATAACCTCCGTGTAGACGAAGAGGACCTGGGACCTGCTGCAGCATCGCAGGGCGGGGGCCTTCTGGGTTCGTAATCGTCCAGCCTGAGAGCCTTCAGCAATCCCTCGAAGAAGCAGGCGAGTTGCTCGTCGGTGGGCTCGCCTGAGTAGCGGCCGTAGGCGCGCCGCTGCTCGCTGGTTAGAAAGCCTACCGGCATCTGCGCAGAGCGTCCCGCGCCCCCGAGGTGCTGATTACCGTCGAGGATCCGAGCGGATCGGACCGGAATTCGGGACGATGGTCGGGACGATCGTGCCCCAAGCCACGAAGATTTTTATGTCGGCGACCTCGCCCGAGGTCGTGGAGTGAATGCATCATTGCATCCCGAGTGGCTCGTAACTGTAGCTGGCAAGGCCCGCCTCGCGGAAGAAGCCCTCAACCTGCTTCTTCTCAAAGCCGAGCCAGACATCGGCGTGCTCCTCGCGCATCCAAGCGAAAGGATGCTCGACCTCGTCCACTATCGCCACCACGCCTCCGGGTTTCACGATGCGAGCCATCTCCCGGAGCATAGCTGTGGGGTCCTCGGCGTGGTGGAGTACCATGTTGGCAAACGCCGCATCCACGGAGTTGTCTTCCAGTGGCAGCGCGGTGACGTCGCCTTCGAGCAGTTCGACATTTGCGACCCTGAGCTCGCCGAGGTTTTTCTCTGCGACTTCCAGCATCGCCGGCGAGTTGTCCACGGCGAAGATCCTCTTGACCCGCGGGGCGATGCCGGCCGCGACGAAGCCCGTCCCGGTGCCGATGTCGGCCACGGTCATGCCTTCATCCAGGTTGGAGATCTCCGCCATCCTCTCGATCACCCGCTCGTCGTAGTAGGCAAGGCGCATCGTGTCCCAGTCCGTCGCCACGCGCTCGAAAAACTCCTGCACGTCCCTTGCCATCATGTCCTTCAAGCTTTTATCATCCTTTCTCGTTTTCTACCCTGCTGCTTTCTTCTCCTTCTCGCATTGAGATTGCCACGACCACCCCGGAGAAGAACGTCAACGCCCCCACGGAGCCTATGGCCCACGAGAGCCCGAAGAGGTCGGCAATAATCCCGGCGAAGAGTGCGCCGACGGCGTAGCCGAGGTCGCGCCAGAAACGGTAGACGCTCAGGGACTTCGCCCGCCAGGTGGGATGGGAGTAATCGGAGACAGCGGCGATAAGGGTCGGGTAGACCATCGCCGTACCGAGACCCATGATTGCGCTGCCCAGAAACCACCATCCGAAGCTCCGGGTTGCCAGGATGACGAACATCCCCACCGCCTGCACCCACAGACCGCTCACGATCAAGCCCTTCCGCCCGATCCGGTCGCTTAAAGGACCACTTGCAACCTGCAACACGCCCCAGATGAAAGGATAGACGGCCTTGAGGATGCCGATGCGCTCCACGCCCAGCCCGAACGCCGAGAAGAACAACGGGAAGACCCCCCCAGCTCATTCCGTCGTTGAGGTTATTGACCAGACCCGCCTGCGAGCAGGCGAACAGGTTGCGGTTCTTGTACGAGGTCGTCGAGAATACTTCCCGGAAGGTTGGTTTCTCGTCATCCTCCGAATCGGACTGGCTTTGGCTAGCTTCCAGCCGGACGTGCTCCCTCGTGTCGCGCACGAAAAAGGCCGAGAGCACCAGACCCGCGATGACGTACCCCACGCCGAGATAGAAGGGCTGCGGTCTGAGGGCATAGGCGGAGGCGATGTAACCCGTGATAAACGCCGTGATGCCCAAGAAAGCATATCCGGCGAACTCGTTGAGTCCAGTGGCGAGGCCCCGCAGGCGCGGTCCCGCGAGGTCTATCTTCATGTTGACGGCCATCGACCAGGCGAAGCCCTGGTTTACGCCCAGAAGGACGTTGGCGGCGACGATCCAACCCCACGAGGGGGCGAGCATGATCATGAACGGCACCGGCACTCCCACGACCCACCCGGCCACGAGCAGCCTCTTCTTGCCGAAGCGGTCCACCAGATTGCCTACCGCGAGGTTAGAGAGCGCCTTTACCACCCCAAAGGAGACGATGAACGAGAGGATGGCCGTCTTGGTGACAAGCCCGAAGACCTGCGAGCCGAGCAGCGGGACGACCGTGCGCTCCAGCCCCACCGCCCCGCCGACGAAGGCGTTGATTAGGACCAAAAGCGAGAACTGGCGCCAGTTCTCCTTGAGTCCCAGACGGACGGAAGATGACGAGGGGCTTTCGGCCATGCGCGCCTCTTTGTCCCATCTAGCCTGCGGCGCAGCGGTTGGCGCCGGCCTCCAGCTCCGTGGGATCGCCTTCCGGCTGTTCTCCAGATCGGTTGAGTTCCACGATGCGCTCGTAGTTTTCGGGAGTAGGAGAAGCCCGGCCCGCTATCTTCTCAACGAAACCCTCCTCGTCCTCGACTAATAAAGGCGCGCTCTCTCGCACTTCACGGAGCGCCGCGCCGATGGGCTTCCCGTCGAAGGGAATCGGCTCGCTTGTGTGTCCGGGAAGGATGAGTGTTTCTGGGGCCAACTCCAGCATACGGCGCAATGAGCCGTAGAGAGTCCGCGCCTTCTGCCGGGCGCGCTCGGGACTGGCTTCCAGGTCGGGGCGGCCGACCGAGGAGAGGAACAGGGTGTCGCCGGTGAAGAGGGTTTTGCCGTCCAGGAGGTAGCTGGTGCTCTCCGGAGTGTGCCCCGGTGTCCTCAGCGGCCGCAGCCTCGCCTCGCCGATCCGAATCTCGCCCCCGTCGGCTACGGCCGAGAACGGGTAGGAGAGTGGTGCTCCTTCAGGCATGTGTAGCTTTGCCCCGCTCAAGTCTGCGAGCGTCCTAGAGCGGGAGAGATGATCGGCGTGGACGTGGGTGTCGAGTACGTGGGTGATGCGCCAGCCATGTTCCTCCGCCAGACTTACGTACACTTCCGGGTCCACCGCGGCGTCGATCACCGCCGCTTCACCTCCAGCGCCGATAAGGTAGGAGAGACAGCCCTTGCCCGTGCGCCTGACCTGGACGACCTCGGCGTCGGTGCCGGACACTTCTACCTCAGCCGTGTTCCAGGCGAGGCTCCAGGCTTTCATCCCGCCTTCCAGCGATGATGCCTCGTAACCTTGCCGTCGTAGTTGATCGGCGGCGATCATGCTGGTCTTCCCGGCTCCGCACACGGTGACCACGGGCGCAGCGTCTAGCAGGTCAAGCCCTTCCATAGCATGCTCGTCTCCGGCGTTTAGAGCATCGTAGGTATCGAAGTGTACGCTGCCGGGGATCGACCACTCGGCGCGTTCTTCGGCTGTGCGCACGTCAACGACCGTGACCGAATCTCCCCGCTCCAGCATACCCCTCAGGGTGTTAGTGCCGATGGCATCGCCCTGCGAATATCCACCTTTCTCAGTAGGCCGGGCGGGCGTCTTCTGGGCCGGCGCCTCGCGGCTCGACGTTACAACCGCTTTATTTCTCATCGGCCGGCTTGTGGGCCCGGAAGTTTATCCCCAGGGTACCGAAGCTCGCCGCGCTACCCGCCTGGGGCGCGCCGCTGAATACGTCCTTGCGCCAGGTGATCTCGAACCCTTCGAAACCGGCGGCCACGACCATGGCCTCTAGCTCTGCCTCCAGCAGAGCCCCGGCGATTCACCCGGTCCAGAGGTCTATCTTGCGTTTGGCCTCCTCAGGTACGGCTTTTTGCACCAGGATGTCGGCGATCTGCAGCCGTCCGCCTGGCTTGAGGGCGCGGAACATCTCAATAAGCACGGCGGGCTTGTCCGGCATCAGGTTGAGCACGCCGTTTGAGATCACCACGTCGGCCCAGCTGTCCGGGACGGGCAACTCCTCAGCGTAGCTCTGATGAAACTCCACGTTCTCAAGCCCGGCTTCTTCAGCCGCGGCACGCGCCTTCTCGAGCATGACCGGTGTCATGTCCACCCCGATTACATTCCCCTCGGGACCGACCATCTTGGCGGCGATCAGGCTGTCTATCCCAGCGCCCGAGCCGATGTCCACCACCCTCTCGCTTGCTTGGACCTCACCCAGGCTGAAGGGGTTCCCAGTACCGGCGAACGACTCTATAGAGGACTCCGGGATGCCCTCCAACCACTCGTCGCGGTACTCCAGGATGCGCGCCAGCGGACGCCCCGTGTGGAAGTGGAAGCCCTTCGTCGGGTGGTTCGCGACCTCGGCGTACTCCTCTTGGATCGCCTCGCGCAAGATCCCGATGTCGAGCTCTTGCTGTTCGCGTAGATGTTCGCTCATTACAACTCCTTGCCGTTCACTAGTAGTTGGTCTCTACTGGCATCCCCGCCGCCTGCCAGTCCGGCAGGCCCTCGGCCAGTCTCCTTGCCTGGTAACCACGCGATCTGAGTAGTGCAACCGCCTCGTCGGAGAACACGCAGTAAGGCCCGCGGCAGTAGGCGACGACCTCCTGGTCTTTCGGGATCTCCTCCAGATACGCCTCCAGTTTCTCAAGCGGCACGGAACGCGCCCCGGGGATGTGCCCTGCCCGGTACTCCTGTTCCGGACGCACGTCCAGCACGACCACATCTCCCTTCCGCGTCTTCACCAGCAACTCCTCCGCGCAAACGGCCTCAAGCGACTCCCGGTCCGTAAGGTAGGTCCCAACCAGCCGGTCTATCTCCGCGAGACGGGCCTCTCCCAGATCCCGCATCGCACGCCACACCTCGAATACACCATCGTCGGCCAGCCGGTAGTAGCCGTACAGACCCTCCCTCCTCACCTCAACGAGCCTAGCGGCCCTGAGCTCTTGCAGGTGCCTAGAGGTATTCGCCACCGACATCGCCGCCTCCCGCGCTAGGTCCTCGACGCTGCGCTCCCCCTGGGCGAGCAGGTCGATGAGCTCCAGGCGGTGGGGGTTCGCCAGCGCCCTCCCCACCCTCGCGAACTGCTCGAACAGTTGATCCTTGAACGCCCTGTGCTTATTCATGAATTCAATATATATGTTGAATAAGTGGGTGTCAAAGATCCCCCGGCCTTCGGGCCGAGGGTGACGGGGAGCTTCGCGGGTGACGCCGCGTATCCTAGTTGTTAGGCTTACGGCGTCGGAAGATGGGGAGTCGAAGGATCGCGCCGAAAGGCGACCCGGAAGGATGGTCGGTGACGAGGGGCGAAGACGATGGGTGAGCCCGCGACGTGGCAGCGGCGGGTCGAGGACTTTGTCCTCGGCCGGGTCGGGGACGCTCCCTCGCGGGTGCTGGAGGTGGGCTGCGGGGAGGGGGAGTTGGCCCGGGCGCTGGCCCGCGCCGGGCACTCCATGACCGCCATCGACCCGCGGGCTCCCGAACGGGCCCCCGAAGCGGGACCCGAAAGGACCCCGGGAGGTCCTATCTTCCGGCGCGTAGGAATCGAGGATTTCTCCGATCCCGGCCCGTTCGACCGCGTGGTGGCGAGCCTGTCGCTGCACCATGTCGGGGACCTCGGAGGGGCCCTGGACAAGATGTCCGGCTTGCTCGCGGCCGGCGGCGAGCTGGTCGTGGTCGAGTTCGCTTGGGACCGGATCGACGGGGCCACGGCCGAGTGGGCACTGGGGCGCCTTCCGGCCGCCTCCACGTCGGGGAGGGCCTCGTGGCTCGAGCGCTACTGCCGGGGACGGACGCGCGGGGACCAAGGACAGAGCAGCTACCACGCGGAGCACGCGGAGGCGCACTTCGCCGGGTGGGCCGACGAGGGCTTCCACGACTCCCGGCGGATGCGGCGCGAACTCGGACGCCGCTTCGCAGAACGCCACTTCGAGTGGGTACCCTACCTATACCCCGACCTAGACGACGACGTCTCGGAGTCGGACGAGGCCGCGGCCATAGAGGCGGGGACCATCAACGCCACCGGGTTCTGCTACGTCGGAACCGTCGCCTGAATCCGCCGCCACCCAGTCGGTCGTAACCAACGCCTCCGGGTGCGCGTAACCTTTTTCTGCTATCTGCTGTTCAGCCTGCGTCATCTCTCGTCTCCTTTTCGTTTTTGTTTTCGTCCGGTCCTACTCTTAACCGTGGGTGTTAACCATAGGTGGGCGAGAGATTCTGGACCCCGCGCCCCACCGGGATGGTTAGCTCTTGTCCGCCGGCTCGATCTTCTCCAGGTATCCTTTCATTTGCTTGATCTGGGCCGACTGCTCGTCGCGGATCTTCCGGGCAAGGTCCTTGAGCTCGGGGTGCTTGGCGTCCTTCAACGCCTTCTCGGACATGTCCACGGCCATCTGGTGGTGCGGGATCATCATCTCGAGGAACATCTCGTCGGTCGTATTGTCGCCCATCATCTCCCTCATCGAGCCGCCCATCATCTGCTCCATCTGATTGCCACCCATCATCTTGTCCATCATGCCGGCAGGCATGCCAGAGGTCTGCTTGGCTTCGGAGTACCATTTCTTACGGAAATCCTGCATCTGATCTATCTGCTCGGACTGGCTCTTCTGTATGTCTGCGGCAAGCTTATGCAGCTCGGGCCGCTTCGAGTCGGAGATCATCTGCTCGGAGGACATGATCGCGCCCTCGTGGTGCATGGTCATCTGGTCGATGAACTTCAGGTCGAACGGCTCGTCTTTGTCGAAGGAGCCCATCATGTTGCCGCCGGCCATGCTCCCGCCGTCCATCATTGAGCCCATGCTGTTGCCGTTCATCTTCGAGCCCATGCCGCCGCCTTTGTCCGTCATCATGGAGTCCATGCGTTCTGCGCTCGTCGTCGAGCTCGTATGACCATTATCGGTTGGGGACTTCGTCTGGACCGCGGCGTAACCCGCGATGGCTCCCATGGCAATTAGGACGGTCGCGATCAGGCCGACTACCGGGTATCTCATCTTCTTCATTTAGATGTCGCTCCTCTTATCGTTGCTCTCATCATTAAGAATTTTCAGGGATCTCTCGTACTCCTCGGCGTCGATCTCGCCGCGGGCAAATCGCCGGCCAAGGGTCTCCTCCGCCGTCTCTTCCCGTTCCTGCCGCAGCGGGCCATTGGATGACCGCGCTCTCAGATCCGGCAAGAAGCGGACCAGGGTCCATGCCACGAGGGCGACGATGGCCACCAGGAAGACCAGTCCCAAGAACATCGCCACGATTCCCATACCCATCACTATCGATCATCTCCTCTCATAAAGGTCGGAATAGCGGTGGACTTGCCGTCCCCACGGCCGTTACTCACCGATCTGCGCGATGTCTCCGTAGATCCGTCGGAAGGTCCTCCGCGCAGGATCTCCAGGGAACGCTCGAACTCTTCGGCGTCGATCTCGCCGCGGGCGAAACGTTCCCTGAGGGTCTCTTCCGCCGAGTCCCTGGGGATCTCCGAACGGTCCTCTGCGTGTCGGGCGGGGAAGAACTGGAGTGCCGCCCATGCTATGAGGGCTATGAGACCCACCCACATCAGCAGCGGCACCAGCATCCACAGCCACCATAACCCTCCTCCGCCCATCATGTTCTGCATCATCTCGCTCATCGCCGTACTCTAACCTGCCTTCCGCTTGGTCCGAATTTACTCTACACAAGCAGTCTAAGATGCCTACCTGAAGCCGACGTTGCGCGAAGATGAAGATTAGATCAAGATTTTGGGTCAGCCATGGGCAGGGCGAAGGAGAAGGTGGCTCCTTTCCCCGCTCCTTCGCTCTCGGCCCAGATCCTTCCGCCCATCGCCTCGACCAGCGCCTTGGAGATGGCGAGCCCCACCCCCGAGCCGCCGCGGGCTTCGCCGCGCGAGCGGGACTTCTCGACCCGGTAGAACCGCTCGAAGAGGCGCGGCAGGTGCTCTTCGCCCACACCCTCCCCGGTGTCCTCCACGCTGAAAACGACTTCTTCGCCCCGAGCCTCCGCCCAGACCGAGACCCTTCCCCCGGCCGGTGTGTGGTGCAGGGCGTTGGAGAGTAAATTGGTCAGGATCTGGACCACCCGATCGGCGTCGGCTCGGACCGGGGGCGGGTTCTTGGACACCTGGTCTTGCAGCCTCACGCCCTTCTCCTCGAAGAGCGGGAGCGTGCGCTCGGCGGCAATCCGGACGGCCTCCTCAGGCGGAACGGATGCCATCCGCAGCTCGAGCCGGCCGGCCTCGGCTCGGGAGAGCCGCCTCAGGTCGTCAACCAGGCGCTGCATCCGCTCGGCTTCATCGTACAGGAGTGCCCAGGTCTCCTCCGAGGGTTCGATCGCTCCTTCCATGAGGCCCTCCATGTAGCCCCGGAGGTTGGAGAGCGGGGTACGCAGTTCGTGGGAGACGTCCCCGATGAGATCCGTCCTGCGCCGCTCGGCCTGTTCAAGGGTTTTCGCCATGGCATTGAAGCCCTCCGCGAGGTCCCCCAGCTCGTCGCGGCCCTCCGCCGGCACGCGCTCGCCGTAGCTCCCCGCGGAGACGCGCCGGATCGCCCCGAGCACACGGCGCACGGCGCACGGGGCCAACGATCCTGCGGGACACCAGCAAGCTGGCCGCTACCGCGGCCACCGCCGCCGCAAGCCCGGAAACGAGCAACGAGTAGAGAAGGGTCCGCACGAAGGCCCGCGAGATGGAATCCATCATCTCTCGCGCGCCGCTCACTTGATCCATCATTCCGCCCATCCGGTTCATCATCCCCCCCATAAGCTCTCCGAAGATAAGCGGCGCCACGAGGAATATGGCCACGAGCAGCGTGAGGGCCGCAACCATGGCAACTAAAAAGTGGGAAGCGAAGAGCCTGGCCCCGAGGCCGCGCGGCAAGAAGCGGCTCCGCCTCATGGCCGGCGGAACCTGTAGCCTACCCCGCGCACCGTCTGAACGTAGCGGGGATCTGAGGAGTCGTCCTTGAGCTTCTTGCGGAGCCTAGCGACATGCACGTCCACCACGTGGTCGTCCCCGAAGTAGTCCTCACCCCACAACCTCTCCAACAGCTGCCGGCGGCCGAAGACCACCCCCGGCCTCGCGGTCATTGCCGCGAGCAGGTCGAACTCCACGGCGGTGAGGTGGATCTCCTCGCCCCCTAGCCTCACCTCGCGGCGGGCGGGATCTATCGTCAGCTCGCCGAATCTCAAGAGCGGCTCCTCTTCCTCCGGTGCCTCGCGGCTCTTGCCACGGGGTCTACGCAGCATCGCCCGGATGCGTGCCACTAGCTCCCCGGGAGAAAAAGGCTTGGTCAGGTAGTCGTCGGCGCCGATGGAGAGCCCCACGATCCGGTCCACCTCCTCGGTTCGGGCGGTGAGCATGAGCACGTAGGCATCCGAAAACGTGCGCAGTTCGCGCAAGACCCCAGCCCCGTCGAGCTTCGGGAGCATCCAATCCAGAACTACAACGTCGGGGTCCACCCGACGCGCCACCTCCAGCGCGTCGGCACCGTCGAGGGATTCGTGGACCACGAATCCCTCCCGTCCCAGGTACTCACGGAGCAGCCTCATCAGGTTCCTATCGTCTTCCACCACCAGAACCCGAACGTCCGCCTCTGCCATCACTCACCCCGCGGGAAGTCGTAGGAGCCTGGGGGTTTGCCCTTCATCTTGCCGATCACCAGCGCGATCTCCTCGTGGGGCTTGATCTTGACCTCACGAGGATCCCCGCTGTAACGCTTGCCGTTCACGTAGACGCGTAGCGGCTCCGATCGGCTGATGCCGAACGAGAGGACCTTCGTCTTCGAAAGCGGCGCTCCCCAGATATCGAAGAAGTCGCCTAAAGTGTACGTTCGCTGCACGGGGGACTCGACGTGTATTACGGCGCTCTTGTCGTGGGTGTGTAGCCAGTAGAGGCACCCCCCGGGTACGCCTATGTTAGGGGGAACCACAACCCTCTTGCCGTCGACGAGCACGTCGAGGTGAGAGTGGATGTGGAATTGCAGGCTCTCTTGCGTCGCGCACTTTATGCCGTCTACCGGCTTGCCGGTTGCTCCGTTGTTACCGAAGTTCGCCTGAGGTTCTAGGGGGTCGGGGCGCGAGAGCCAGGCCAGGACTCCGATGATCGCGGCCACCGCCACGACCACCGCTACCGCTATGGTCCCAAGTCCGATCGATCCAGCGCCGGCCGCGTTTCGGCGTCTTACCGGACCGCGGTTACCCGCACCGCGGTTCGAGCCTCGGCCGCCTTTTCTGCTCATGGTTGTCGTTTACCTCCTCTTTGAAAGCCTACCAACCGACCCGCGCACGGAGGCGAGCGTCGGCAGCGAGGCTTTTCGGGGTCATTACTCCTGGCAGAACGTGAGGAGGTTCCGGGGAGGGAGTGGATCGGGAGTGAGGT
>JBBPZZ010000157.1:0-9244 GCA_038198445.1 Rubrobacterales bacterium | reverse complement strand
CTTGGCGATGCTTCTTGCAAGCTCTGGTGTGCCGTCGGAGGAGTCATTGTCGACCACGATGAGCTGCTCCACGGATTGGAGCATCTGAGGAAGGACGAAGGGGAGGGACCGGGCTTCGTTCTTGACGCGCATGACGGCGGTGAAGCCGGATGATGAGGGTTTGGTGACCCAGTTCCAGTGGAGGGCGTATTCCTTGAGACCTTCGCGGTTACCAGACTCTGCCGCT
Organism: Rubrobacterales bacterium; assembly: GCA_038198445.1. GTDB lineage: Bacteria > Actinomycetota > Rubrobacteria > Rubrobacterales > Rubrobacteraceae > JACDDK01. The sequence continues at coordinate 9,018 of JBBPZZ010000157.1, read as the reverse complement.
ACGCTCATCCGACTTCTCCTACGGAAGCGGCTGTTGCCGGCAGGTCGTCCGGCTCTCCGTTGTGTGTTGCTTCGGCGGGATCGATCGGTTCGGGCTCTCGCCGGAAGTATAGGTCCACTGGTCTCCGTGGGAGCGCCCAACTCGTCGTTACGTGCTGCTCGCGCGGGTTCGAGGGGTCGAGTCTCTTGCCGGGAACGTGTGTCTTGAGTTCGTCTTGCGAGGGTAGCAGGACTCTTTCCCTCTTCAGCCGCATGCGCCAGCCGTGCCAACCGCGATCCACCTCCGCTTTATCGAACTCGCGGTTCCCGTACTTGTTCAGGATGTGCCGCGCGCTCAGAAAGAGGTAATGCTTCATCTGGAACTTCACGGGATATATTTTCATGTCCGGGAAATCCGGCTTGTGGCCCCCACGCTTGCTTATTCCCACGGGTTCGCTCTGCTTTTTCCAGGCTCTTATGAGGCGCGGCCCTGGAGAGGGAGTGAACGGATAGTACCAGCGCATAGTTCTCTCGTAGCCGGGGTGGTCGTGGTCGGGGGCCTCGCGAGTAGGGACGAACGCGAACTCCTGAAAATCCACTGCATTGTAGCCGGCCGCCTCGACTCTGGCAAAGGCTTCCGCAAGCGTCTGATTGGCGCGGGGTGGCAGGTGGATCTCGTCAGCGTCCACGTGCATGAACCAATCCGCGTCCAGGGTAGAGGCCAGCTCCTCTTTACGCGCGAGGATCTCTCGCCACCTGTAGACCCCTTCGCCACGGGGGAAAGTCTCGATGCCGACCAACCCGTACCCGAGGTAATCCCTGGCGATCTCCACGGTCCGGTCGGTGGAGGAGTTGTCTATCAGGTATACGTTCACACCCTGACCTACCAGGTTCTCGATGCAGCCCCGGATAAAGCGTTCCTCGTTATATGCGGCCAATATCGCAACAACGCGCACCTTGGGAGGAGGAACCAGGATAGCAGTCAATCTGTCTAGGAAAAGTTTCAATCTCCGCGTCTTTAGGACGTTTGAAGCCACGTTGGATAGCATCTACGAATATCCTACTCGCCGTAGTCTCCGACATCGAAAACCTCTGATCAACCACCAAACGATAGCAGGTCTCGAACACTTTTGCGAAAGGACGGAACAAGGTATCGTGGGGCTGGTCTATGGCTGTTTCGATAACGCTGGAGGGTTGATGGAAAAAGATTCGCCAACTCCCTCTCGTGACCAGCTGAACGACGCACCGGGAGGTGTATACGAGGATGGCATTTCTACTAGCGAAAAGCTATCTCCTGTACCAGGAGAGTAGCAGGGAAGAGGCGAGTTTTGGTGCTAAGATTGCGGATATGATGTATCGAAGAGAAGAGTGGTAGTTGAGCGATCAACTAATCATCGCCGGGTTCCATCGCAGCGGGACATCGGCGACGGCGCAACTCCTGCACCGGGCGGGGCTGTTTCTGGGCTATGAGTTGCTCGAAGCCCTGCCGTCCAATCCCTATGGACACTTCGAGGACCGGGAGGTAGTGGACCTCCACCAGAAGATACTCGCCGATAACGGCCTGACGTGGCTTGTGAGCGAGCCCTTCCTGCCCGTCGTGAACCGGCCTCACTGGCAGCGCATGAAGCAGTTGGTGGAGCGCCGAAACACCGAGCACCGTATCTGGGGCTTCAAGGACCCTAGGGCATGCATGTTCATGATGCTCTGGAAGTATCTGCTCCCGGACATGAAGGTTCTGCTCGTGTACCGGCACTTCGCGGAGTCAACGTACTCTCTGGGTCAGCGTCACTCTTCGAACCTCTTTCATGGGTTGGTGAACAGCTCCATACACCGGCGGTTCTGGGAGGAGCCGGATCTCGCGCTACGGATGTGGCTGGCGCACAATGAGGCGCTGCTTGCGTTCGCCCGTGAGTATCCCGAGGATACCCTGGCGGTCTCGCTGGACATGATCCGGGACGGCTTTCCGGTCGTCTGGGCCATGAATCAGCGATGGAGCCTCGGGCTGGAGGAATTGCCCGCGGCGGAGGTCTTCGATCCTGGGGTGAGCGGCAGGAGATCCGGCCGTCAGTCGGTCTCGGATCGGCGCCTGATAGAGCGAGTCCACGGGATCTGGCAGGCGCTCGAAGAGTTGAGCGAGGAGACGAAGGCTATGATGAAAGTGGAGAGGGAGGCCGTGGTTGTCGGAGAGTGATTTCTACACGCCGACCGACATAGACGTGTTGAGGATGGAGAACGAGCTTCTGACTTTCGAAGTGCGCTTCCTCCGGACGCAACTGGGCATGGGATCTTCCGGGAGGCCTGGATCTCTGGCTTCCCCGGCGCGGCTCCAGTACCTGGAGGAGGCGGAGCAAGACCTCGTGCTCCTGGTGAGACGCATGTCCGGCAGCGCTCTGGGACCGGTCCTCCGTAGGGACCGTAACTTTCGTACCCTCGAAAAGCGCTATCTCCACTCGGAGGATCAGGCCCAGGACCTCTCGCTCTCGGATCGGGTAGCGTACCTGGAGGGGGCGCAGAGAGATCTGGTGCTGCTGCTGAGGCGCATGGGACGGAGACCACTCGGACCGCTGCTCCGGCGCAAACGGGAGTTCCAGGTCCTGGAACAGCGCTACCTGTAACGGCGGATGGAACCGATCCCCAAGATCTTCGTTGATGGTGCCCGCCCGGTCTTCTACGCTGGGCGCTTCGCGGACGAGGTCTCCGGCGCGGGCCTCCCGGAGAACTGCCGGGTGCTGAGCGACTGGGACGTGCTGCCCTCATCTCTCGCTACCGCCATGCGGGGAGCCGCGAGCCTCGTCGTCTTGGACGTGTTCTCCTTCCCCTTCGAGACCATGACCGAGGAACAGTGGGACGTGCCGCTGGTAGCCGCGCTCCCCGGCGGCTTCGACGGGGAATTCCTCGAAAAGGTTTTCGGCGAGCCGCTCCTCGAACGGCTCAGCTTCTTCGACCGGGTCACCGTCCGCGGCGCGGACCTCTGGGACGACTTGAGCCGGAGGTATGGCTGGAGCGAGAGCCAGCGCATCCTCCTAGAGGACGAAGACCCGGCGAACGCGGCATTGGAGATAGCGGCCCTGCTCGAAGCGGAAGCCATACCCCGGCAACTCTCCGGCGGACCTTACGAGACCTACAGTTACTGGAGCGAGCGTGGTGACGAGATGGCCCGCTCCGCTCCGCGACGGGCGATCTGTAGCGGGCGTCCCGGACGGGAGCTCGATAAGGCGATGCATCGAGTCCAGGCCACGGCTCTCGAAGAGCAGTTCGCCGCCGCGCGGGGAGGGCGCGCCCAAGACGTTCCGTTCGAAGTGCTGGAGGTCGGCGCCGGAGTGGGACGGTGGGTGGCGAGCTTCGACCCCACGACGACCCGATTCTACGGGGTGGATATAAGCGGGGACATGATCGAGGCCGCACGGGACGGGTTTCCGGAGGCCCGCTTCGACCGGATCGGGCGAGATCTGATCCTTCCATACGAGGATGAGAGCTTTGATCTCTTATTTACCGTAGACGTTTTGCACCATAATCCCGCTCCGTCGAGGCTGACCATGCTTTCGGAGATGTGGCGGGTGGCCCGGCCTGGAGGTCGGCTGCTGTTCCTGGAAGACTTCGTCGCCGAAAAACGCTCACCCGATTCAACCGTGTATCCAATGCCGGTACGGGAGTTCGTGGACCTGGTGATCGAGGCGTCCGTGGGACGGGTAACGCTGGAGCATGTGGAGTCGCTGCGATATCCGCGCGACGACGTGGTGAGGGCCGGCCTGATCTCGCTCTCCAAGCTCGGAGTGCCGAAGCGGTGGTAGACACTAACCGAACGGTCTTCGTTCTCTCGAACGACATAGTCCCGAGCCTCGCCATGCCCGTTGCCGCGCCGGGGCTCCGCGCGTTCGGCTTGGCCGAGGGGCTGCGCGCGAACGGCTTCAAGGTCAAGACTCTGGTCCCCCGCGGCTTCGTGGATCGTCAGTGGGCCAGGTTCGGCCGGTCGGTCCCTCACCCGACGGCCCCCGACACCGAGGTCATCGGAGCGCGGCAGTTGACCGGCTATCTGAAGTCCAACGCGCCGGCCGTCGCCATACTCATCAACAGCAACCAGGTGGAGCACCTGCGCCCGGTAGAGGGCGTCCGGTACGTGCTGGACTTCTTCGCGCCCAAGATGCTGGAGGCTCTCTACCAGCACGGAGAAGGCTACCCCAAAGACGAGCTAAAGCAATTGCGGCGGCGCAAGATCCGGGCTATAGAGCTCGCCGACGCCTTCGTGGTTAACGGGGCCAAGAAGCTGCCATACTTTCTGGCCTGGATGCTCCAGGCCGACCGGGATGTGCGCCATCTGCCGCTGGAGGTCGTCAACATGTGCGCCCCGCTAGTCTGGGCCGGGGAGGATGGTGCAGGTGAGGGGCCAATCCGGTTCGCCGTCGCTGGCTACCTGCAGTCGTGGAGCACGCTGGGCGGGTGGGTAGAGGCGATCGAACGTCGGCTGGACAATCCGGAGATGAGCCTCGACCTTCTGACGCCGTGGCACTGGGGAGGTGGCCGGGAGCGCATCCACGAGTCCAGGAGCGACCTCGACCGGCTTGCGGAGCACCCCTCCGTCACGGCCCACGGGACGATGACCTTTTCTGAGTTCCAAGGGTTCCTCTCGACCGTGGATGTCTCCATAGACCTGTTCCGGCACAACCTGGAGAGGGAGTACGCGATGGTTACGCGGTCGATCATCTCCCTGGCCTGCGGGGTGCCGGTCATACATCCTCCCTTCACCGAGGTGTCGCCCATGATCTCCGAGTACGACGCCGGGTGGATCTTGGACCCCCAGGACACGGCGGCGCTGGAAGAGGTAATCGACGGAATCCTCGAAGACCCCGATATGGTCAGCCGGAAGAAACAGAACGCTCGCGCTCTCGCCGCCGCGGTGCTGGACCCCGCCGTCGCGGTAAAGCCACTGGTGCGGATAATGGAGTCCTGGTGAATGCGGCGGGCCGCTGGAAGCGGATGTACTTCATGACGCCCACCTTCTTCCCGATCGGCGGTGTCGTGAAGATCTTCGACTACGTAAACCACGCCATCTCTTTGGGTTACGAGCCGGTGATCGCGTGCCCGGAGAGATACAAGCCAGGGCTGCCTCTCTTCCAGATACCGCGTTTCTCCGACATCTCGCCCGAGAATGGTATCAGGTTCACCGGTCCGGATCAGGTCGCCGTCGGTCCTCAAGACCTCGCTTTCGTCTCCCGGCCCACGGACTTCAAGGTTCTGGAGTCCAGGTTGAGCCGTTGGACGCTGCACGGACAGGTGATCGTTATCGTGCAGAACATTCGTTGGGCAAACCCGGCCTTCGAGCGCGGTTTCGCCGTCCGTCTACTCTCACGACCGATGGCCTGGATCCTGACGAACGATGTGGTTCTGGAAGCGGTGCGGCCGTACTTGAACACTACCCTGATGGCGGAGTCCATCCAGCTCGGTCATGAATCGCGGTTCTTCGAGAAGCGCAGGACGGCCGGTATCGAAGGACCAGTGAAAGTTGGCTACACGACGTGGAAATCCGACGTGGGCGACCGGGTGGCCGGGATGCTGAAGCAAGACCCGAGCTTCAAGTTCCGGGCGATCCGGGGAGCGGTGGGCTGGAACGAGCTGCGCGACCTCTACCACTGGTGCGACGTATTCCTGGCTACACCTCACATCGAAGAGGGATTCTACTTGCCGGGGTTAGAAGCGATGGCGTCTGGCGCGGTCGTGATCTCACCCGACGCTGGCGGAAACCGCGCCTACTGCGAGTTTGGAGAGAACTGTGTCGAGGTCGACTTTGAGAGCGCAGGGAGCTATGCGGAAGCGCTGAGAAACCTGCGGGCGGCGGACGCGGGCGAGATAGAAAGATTGCGAAGAGCCGGCTACGAGACGACGAAGCGACACACGCTGGAGGGTGAGAGGAGAGGGTTCGGCGAGTTCATGGGGCGTCTGGTGGAACATTTGGATCACCCCGAACCGCTTTCCTCCGGCGTCGCGCGTGATGAAGGCTAGGCGGGGCGGAATGTATCCGGACTTCATAGGGATAGGAGCGCAGAAGGCTGGCACGACCTGGCTGTACCAGAACCTGCGCGCTCACCCGGAGATCTGGATGCCACCCCGCAAGGAGATCCACTACTTCAACAGGATGGGTGAGGAGAGGCCCGATCCGGTATCCGGTATCTTCGGGAGGCGTCCGGAGGATAAAGAGTGGCGGGGTCAGGTGACCGGGTGGATCAGGACGCACGCGCTCGAAAAACCTTCGGCCAGGGATCTCCGGTGGGGTCTCGGGTACTTGACGGGTTCCAAGGACGATAACTGGTACGCTTCGCTCTTCGAGCCGGGCAAAAACAAGATTGCCGGTGAGATCACACCCGTCTACTCGGTTCTCGGCCGGGACGTGGTGGCCCACGTCCACGATCTCATGCCCGAGGCAAAGATAATCTTCATGATGCGCAATCCCATAGAGCGCGCCTGGTCTCAGGCTGTAATGAGCTTTGACAGGGTGAAAGAAGGCTCCGCTAACTCGGTGCCGAGCAAGAGACTCTTGCGGAGAGCGGGACGCAACACTTCTCGCCTGCTCACAGACTATCTTCGCGCTCTTGAGACCTGGAGCGCCTTCTACCCCGCGGACCAGATCTTCATAGGTTTCCTGGAAGACATTAGTCTGTTCCCGGCGGAGCTTCTGAGCAGGTTGTATGGGTTTCTGGGCGCGGACGTCTCTTTTCTACCCCGGCGTCCCAGGGAGAAAGTGCACTCCAGGTCCGTGGGCCGGGTGCCGGTGAACGTAGCCGCACATTTGGCGGAGACCTACCAGGAAGAGATAGCGCGTCTCGACGAACGTTTCGGAGGGTACGCTTCCTTCTGGTCGTATAGTGCGGAGCGCTTGATCGGTGAGGCTCTCTCCGGGGACCACGTTGCCTATCCCTTCACCGAGTCCTCTCTCTGGCGGGAGTGGGTCCATCTGGGATCGGCGCCGGAAACGATACGGAGCGGGCCTTTATCTTCGGTACAAAGAGCGGAATAAAGAAGCCGGGCGGTGCAAATTGTCTTCCGACGCGATATTGGTATCGTACGAGGATTGGCCGGGATGAGAAGAGGCGGAATGTATCCGGATTTCATAGGGATAGGAGCGCAGAAGGCTGGCACGACGTGGCTGTACCAGAACCTGCGCGCTCACCCGGAGATCTGGATGCCCGAAGAGAAAGAGATCCATTACTTCGACGAGAAGATCAAGCTAGAAGGAGGTATCTGGACCAGGTTGCGCGGAGACAGACCGGCGGACCAGCGCTGGCGCCGTCAAGTCGGGGTGAGGCTCCGGCGCATCATGCAAGATAGGTCTACCGGAGACCTCTCCTGGGCCTTCAAATACTTTCTCGGACGGCCCAACGATGATTGGTACGCTTCGCTGTTCGAGCCCGGCAAGGGCAAGGTGACCGGCGAGTCCACCCCTGATTACTCGATACTGAACAAGACCGCCATATCCCACGTCCACGATCTCATGCCCGAGGCAAAGATAATCTTCATGATGCGTAGCCCGATAGAGAGACCCTGGTCCGTCCTGAACATGGGGTTTAGGAGCAGGGGTGAAGGGATGGAGAGCGTCCCAGACGAGACGTTCGACGCGCGCCTGGAAAACCGGCGGAAGCGGCGCATGACCAGCTACCTGCGCACGTTGAGAAACTGGAGCGCGTTCTACCCGGAGGACCAGATCTTCGTTGGCTTTCTGGAAGACGTTCACTTTTTCCCCGAGGAACTTTTGCGAAGACTGCACGAGTTCCTGGGTGTGACCTCCTCCTTTGACTACCAGGTCTTGCGGCGCCGGATAAACTCCGGCCGGCAGAGCACCATGCCGACAAGGTCCGCCTCGCGTCTCTCGGAGGTCTACCGCGGTCAGATCCGGGCGTTGAGCCGCCGCTTCGGGGGCTACGCCGACTTCTGGCTCTACTGCGCGAAGAAACTCATCAACGAGCCACCGCCGGAGGATCGCCTGCCGTACCCGCTGTGGGAATCCGCGCTCTGGGAGCAGTGGGAAGGCTCGCGAGAAGTATCGGCTCAAAGCGGGCCGCTCTCTTCCGTACTGCGGACCCCCTCGTAACGGAGAAGGCTACTTTGCATCCGGACTTCATAGGGATAGGAGCGCAGAAGGCGGGTACGACCTGGCTGTATCGCAACCTGCGCGCCCACCCTGGGATCTGGATGCCGCTCAAGGAAACTCACTACTTCGATGAGAAGATCCACGAGCCCGCCAACGTATTCCCCCGAGTGTTTCAGAAGCTTACCGGACGGCGAGCTATGGACCGCCGGTGGCGGCAACAGGTCAGGACGCGGGCGAAGAAGTACCTGAGCGGCGCGTCTGGCGGAAGCGAGAAATTTTCCAAAGAGTCGCTTATACGGGACCTCCGCTACTACGCTGGCAGACCCGATGACGACTGGTACGCCTCGCTGTTCGAACCGGGCAGAGGAAAGGTAGTTGGAGAGATCACACCCTCGTACTCGACGTTGGATCCGGAGGCCGTGGGCCGTGTTCATGCTCTGGCGCCCGGTGCCAAACTCATCTTCATGATGCGCAACCCGATGGAGAGGGCCTGGTCTCAGGCCATGATGGACCTCACATGGGGTAGGGGATTGACGGATATCCCGAACCGAATCTTCAACCGGCATTTCATGAGCAAACGGTCACGCGAGTTGGGTAATTACCTGCAAACCCTGGATAATTGGCGTCAGTTCTATCCGGAGGATCAAATCTTCGTTGGTTTTCTCGAAGACGCCGATTTCTACCCCGGACGCCTGATGCGCCGGGTCTACAAGTTCCTCGGGGCCGACACTTCCATCAAGTATCGGGTTATAAAACAGAAGATCCACACCCGCCAGGTAGAGACGATGCAACGGCGGCTGGCTATCCGTCTCGCCCGCATCTACCGGGAAGAGACCCGGCGCCTGGACGAGCAGTTCGGAGGATACGCCTCGTTCTGGCACTACTGCGCGCGCAGGCTGGACGAGGACCCACCCCTGCAGGAGACGATTCCCTATCCTTTCGCGGAGTCTTTCCTGTGGG
>JBBPZZ010000156.1:0-5489 GCA_038198445.1 Rubrobacterales bacterium | reverse complement strand
GTCGGATTGCCCGAAGATATCGGCGGGGTGGTGGCGTCGCTGCTCTCGCCCGAGATGGGTTGGGTCAACGCGCAGCGCATCGAGGTGTCGGGCGGGCAGAGCCTGTAAACCCGCGTATTAGCTGGGGTGAGAATTCTTCGCGATTCTGTAGCGAGTTCGTCCTATTCGATCCTTCTTGGAGGTAATCATGATTATCGTCACTGGAGCCAACGGCCAGCTAGGCCGGGCCATTACTGAGAAACTGCTCGAACTCGTCCCCGCCGAGCAGATCGGCGTGAGCGTCCGCGACCCGGAGAAGGCACAGGAACTCCAAGCGCGGGGTGTCCGCGTCCGCCGGGGTGACTTCAACGACGCCGCGAGCCTCGACTACGCCTTCGAGGGAGCGTCGCAAGTCCTCATCGTTTCGAGTAACACCAGGGGCGATTCGGCGGTCAGCCAGCATCCCGCGGCGATTGATGCGGCCAAGGCGGTCGGTGCCGATCGGATTCTATACACGAGTCACATGGGCTCTAATCCGTCCTCGCCCTTCCCTCCGATGCAAAATCACGCCGGCACCGAGGAAGCGCTCCGGGAATCAGGCGTGGTCTTCACCTCGCTCCGCAACGGCTTCTACGCCTCGCCAACGCCCATGATGATGCTCAGCAGCGCTCTGGAGACGGGCGAGCTGACCGCGCCGGAGGATGGGCCGGTCGCCTGGACGACCCGTGCCGACCTCGCCGAAGCGGCGGCGATCATCCTGACCAGAGAGAGTATCGACGGACCGACCCCCGCCCTGACCGCCTCCGAAGCGGTCGACGCAGCCGGCATCGCGGCGATCGCCTCGGAGCTAACGGGAAGCCGGATACAGCGGGTCGTCGTACCGGATGATGAGTACCGGGACGGCATGGTCGCCAACGATATCCCCGAACCGCAGGCCGATATGCTCCTCGGCCTCTTCGTCGCAAGCCGACAGGGTGATTTCTCCCCGGCCGACCCGACGCTCGCCCGCCTCCTCGGCCGAGAGCCGACACCCTTGCGGGATGTCCTGAAACAGGCGATCTCTCAGGCCGGGTGATGACTCGCTAATGCCCTCGCGCTCCGTCCGGCGCTTCACGTAGTGGAGATAATCAATAGCCGACATCCCGGCGAAGCACAGCGGATCAGGTAGGATCCGGTAGATCGAGAAAAGAACGAAACCACAGGAGGACAATCAAATGCCACAGGCTGTCAGGTTCGATGAGTACGGTGGGATCGACGTACTGTACGTAGCGGAGGTGGAACGTCCGAGCCCCGGACCTGGACAGGTACTCGTAAGGGTGAGGGCAGCCGGGATCAACCCTGGAGAGGCAGCCATCCGAGAGGGGATGTTCGACAGCATCATGCCCGCGACATTTCCTTCCGGACAGGGCAGCGACCTCGCCGGAGTCGTAGAGGAGATCGGCAACGGCGTCGATGGCTTTGCGGTGGGCGACGAGGTCATAGGGTTCGTGAACACACGATCCAGCCAGGCCGAGCTAGTCATAGCCGAGGCTGGAGATCTTACCCCTCGTCCGTCCAATGTCCCCTGGGAGCAGGCCGGCGCCCTGTTCGTGGCCGGGGCGACGGCGTATGCGGCGGTGCGGGCCGTGTCCGCCGGTGAGGGCGACACTCTGGTTGTCTCCGGTGCGGCTGGCGGGGTCGGGTCGATAGCCGTGCAGTTGGCGAAGAACGCGGGGGCAGAGGTGATCGGGCTCGCCAGCGAGGCGAACCACGAGTGGCTGCGCTCACACGGCGTGATCCCCGTAGTGTACGGTGAGGGTCAGGCCGACCGCGTCCGGGAGGCATCAAGCGGAGAGGTGGACGCCTTCATCGACACCTTCGGCTCGGGATACGTGGATCTCGCGTTGGACCTCGGCGTCCGGCCCGAGCGGATAGACACCATCATCGACTTCGCTGCAGTCGAGGAGCACGGGGTCAAGGCAGAGGGGAGCGCGGAGGGGGCGAGCGCCGACGTGATGGCCGAGCTGGCCGGCATGATCGAAGAGGGGAAATTGGAGATCCCGATCGCACGGGTCTACTCTCTGGATGAGGTACAGGACGCCTACCGGGAGCTAGAGCGGCGCCACACCAGAGGAAAGATCGTGCTCCAGCCATGACATCTGGTCACGCTCTTTCCCATCTGAGCGACCGAAGATGTAGGCGGAAGTTCCACGGGGGTTCGGCAAGAATCCTCAATCCTTTTCGCGCCCAGGGAGCAGGAACCATAGTCTCTGGGAGCGAGGGTAAATCTTAGGCGGCGACGCTAGAGGAGAGCCGAAAGTCAGCGTCTCTCGGACTTCTCCAAGATGGAGCGGAGAGCTTCGATCTCGCGCTCGTCGAGGTTCGTGCCCGCTTCTACTGGCCGTTCCTTCGCGCGCCGGTCGGTCTCTACCAGAACCGAGGCTATGGCGCCGATGAAGTACGAGAAGATGCCGACGGCGTAGAGCATCAGCAGGAAGGCCACTATGCGGCCACCGGTGGTGGAGGGGGAGATCTCGCTCCCAACCGTCGTCACCAGCGTCGCGGACCACCACAGAGCGTCGCCGAACCCCTGCATCTGGCTCCCCGGAACGTCCGCTTCGAGCAGGAACCCAACGGAGGCTCCGATGAGTATTACCATCCCCGAGACGATGGCGAGTTGCCCGAGCCGCCGCCGCTTGAGTAGCGCCAGCGTCGAGCTGGAACCTCGTCCGCCGAAGATCAAGAGCCGCAGCACCGGCAACGCCCGCGTCGCCCGCAAGATGCGCGCCAGCCGCAGGAACTTCAAGAACGGCAAAAGGACCACCAGTACGTCCAGCCAGTGCGTACGCAGGTAACGGCGCTTTACGGGCGCGAGCGCGAACTTCGCCGCGAACTCCAGGAAGAACAGCCCCCACAGCACCCAACTCAATATCTCCAACCTGCCGTTCCACGGCTCGGCGACCTCGCCCGAGAGCTGGATTATGACGAGCAGCACGACCACCACCGAGGCCAACGCGAGCGGCACGTCCAGGTAGCGGTCCAGCTTATCCCGCAACTCTTCGCGGGTCGTGGGATCGTCCCGCAGCCGCTTCGGTCGCTCTTCGCTCATGAAACAGATTGTACCGGCCTGATGTAACGATAAACTTTGGTTCACGCAAAACGGAGAGGAGTTCACGCATGCCGCGCACGGTGGAGGTTCCGGAGTACGATGTCAGGGGCGAGGTCCGGGTGGACCCCGCGAAGACGGCGCTCGTCGTTGTGGATATGCAGAACGACTTCGTCAAGGAGGGCGGCTCGCTCGTCGTCCCGGACGCCGGGGGTACGATCCCGGTGATACAAAACCTGCTCGCGCTCGCCCGCGAAACCGGGATGAAGGTCGTATTCACCCAGGACACCCACGGCGACGGCGACCCGGAGTGGAGCATATGGCCGGAGCACGCCCGCGAAGGCTCTTGGGGCTGGCGGATCGTGGACGAACTGGAACCGCGCGAGGACGAGGTGGTCATCCGTAAGGTCCGTTACGATGGATTCTACGGCACCCACCTGGACCACTTCCTGCGGCTTTGGGGCGTGGACACTCTTATCGTGTGCGGCACGGTCGCCAACATCTGTGTCCACTACACCGCCGCGAGCGCCGCGCTACGCTGGTACGATGTAATTATCCCCAGGGACGCGACCTCGGCGCTGGACCCGTTCGATCTGGAGTCATCCCTGCGCCAGACGGCGTTTCTGTTTAATGGGACCATCACTGAGAGCGGAGCTTTGAAGACCGATGAACCGGAACCCCACGGCTACCGTAGTAAAATAGAGGAGGCCGCCGCGGACGATTAGGAGCCGGAAGTGGCGGGTAACCTTTGATGGTATCCGAGGAAACAGATAGATAGGAGCAACTTATGGCTACTGCGGAAAGACACGCGAACGTGGTGTGGAAGGGCGACTTGATGAAGGGCTCCGGCACCTTCGACCTGGCTAGCAGCGAGGCGATGACGGGTGCGGGGATCAGCTTCGCCACCCGCACCGAGAATCCAGACGGCAACACCAGCCCGGAGGAGCTAATCGCCGCGGCCCACGCGTCCTGTTACGCGATGGCCCTCTCCAACACCCTCGCCGAGCAGGGCAACGACCCGGAAGAGTTGGAAGTCAGCGCCACCTGCGCGCTCGACATGGAGAGCCTCAAGATCACGACCGTCGTCCTCGACGTCCGCGGGAGCGTCTCCGGTCTCGACGAGGAAGGTTTCCGGGACGCCGCCGAGCAGGCCGAGCAGACGTGTCCCGTCTCAAACGCCCTGCGCGGCAACGTCGACATCCAGCTAAACACCAGCCTCGCCTAGCATTCAGGGAGCATGGCCGGTCTACCGGCGAGCCCCGCGGCCGACTACGCCGTGGGGCTTCTTCTCTATCCATCTCAGGAAGCGGGATATTTCGGGGTGGGAGCGCAACGCCTCAATGGTGTTGTACTCTCGCTCCAGGTCCTTCTCTGTTAGGGCGCGGTGAATCTGTCGGTGGCACGCCGGACATAACGGCACGGTACGGTTGAGCTCCTCGCGGCTAAAAGTCCGTTTGACGCGCTTATTGCCGTGGCGTGTGCGCGGGATCAAATGGTGCCGCGTGCGCCTCTCCACGACCCGCCCGCATAGCCCGCAAACACCCTCGTTCTCGAAAATCCTCGACATACCGAGCTAAATCCTACCCGCCTCCCGTTGCGGAAAGCGTGAAAACTCACCCTCGCAGCCGGGCCATCGAGAGGGCGTCCACGTACTCGCCGTTTCGGAAAGAAAAGCGGCGATGAGAACCCTCCACCTCGAACCCGAACTTCTTGTAGAGAGCGATTCCAGCGGCGTTGTCCGTATAAACGTGCAGCTCGATGCGTGTCAGGCCGAGCCAGTTGTCCGCGAGGTCTAGCGCCGCCCGCATCAGCGCCGAGCCGACGCCCTTGCCGCTCCAGTCGTCGCGCACGGCCATGCCGAAGCCGGCCGAGTGCCGGAGACGCGGATTTGAGTGGGTCCAGAGCGACAACTCTCCGACAACTTCACCACCCACGCACGCCACCAGAGAATAATCGCCTTCTCGCGGTTCCGAGAGACGCTTGCGCCACGTCTGTGCTGACGGGAGCGGGAGCTGAAGGGTTCCGGCGATAGCTTTCGGGCCGTTGAAGATACGATGTAGGGACTCGTAGTCATCCGGTTCAGCGTGGCGAACGTCTATCTTCACAAGATCCTCCATTCTCTTACAAGATCAGAGTTTATATGACCGGCTCCGAGAGTGTATGTACCGATGTCCTATCCCTGGGGCGCCCCCGCGTCTCGTTTTGTTACCCAAGTCCAATGAGCGCCGGCGAGGCCTCTGTTAGATTGACTGAAAGACTGAGAGTTGGGATTAAGAGAGCTCCGGTGGGTTGTGCGTGAGGCGGGGCAGGCGCAGAATGCTACTCAGTGGACTCCTAGCTAGAGGGATGGTGGAGAGTATGGCCGAGGCAAGAGACGACCGAAACGCCGCCGCCAGGCGAGAACGCGAGAGTTCGGATCGCATGC
>JBBPZZ010000155.1:0-21801 GCA_038198445.1 Rubrobacterales bacterium | reverse complement strand
GTATGGCGCGGTCCTGCTCCAGATAAAACCAGCCATTTTGCATCTCCATGTCTCCTTGCCTCTCTCATCTCCATTACGTGTGTGACCGAGGTGTAATCTGTGCCTTGGGATCGGAGTCGGAGACCATCGCCTGGCTCGTGGCGAAGAGCTTGAGGCCCCCGATCCGTAGTCCGGGGGCCTCTTTGAGAAAACTTTGTCGAGCTGTCTAGCTCACGTTCTCATCGCAACCGCACGGACCTCGGGACGCACCTCTCCCCCGAACACCGGAACTCCTATGTTCGCAAGACGAAATGCCATCTACTCCTGGTCCTTTCGCGACAACAACAGCGCGGGTACTCTACTCCTCCGCGACATTCCTGTCAATATTACGGCGCAAAATTTGCGCGTCCCCGGAAAGAATGGCTTTCGGAGGTCGGGCAGTCCTGAGAGGGCAGTTCCGCAAGAGCTGGCCGGCTGATGGCTGCTACTCAATAACCGCTCCATACTCCGACAGGGTTTAGCGTTTGTATGGGTCGTGGCGCTCGTACTCCGCCATCACTCCGGCGAGCATCTCCCTCTCCTCGGCGATGTATCGCTCGATGGCGCGCCTGAATGCCGGGTGGCGGATGTCGTGCGCGCTGTAGGTGAGGGTCGGGAGGAAGCCGCGCGCTACCTTGTGTCTGCCCTGCGCACCAGCCTCGAAGAGCTGGAGGCCGTCCTGGATCGAGAACTCGATCCCCTGGTAGTAGCAGAGCTCGAAGTGCAGGTTGCGCCGCTCCTCCGCGGCGCCCCAGTAACGTCCATAGAGCGAACTGCCTTTGAAAAAAAAGAGCGACCCCGCTATGGAACGGCCGGCGCCATCTCGCGCGATGGCGAGCATGATCCGATCCCCCATAGTCTGGAAGACCTCATGGAAGAAAGCGCCGTTGAGGTACGGAACACCCCATTTACCATCTAGCGTGCGGATGTAGAACCGGTACATCGCCTCCGCGTGCTCGTCGGTGAGATCCTGTCCCGTAAGACGCTCGATCGTAAGGTTCTCATCTTCGAGTTGGCGGCGCTCACGCGCGACCTGGCGGCGTTTCTTGCCTTCGAGGGCGCCCAGATAATCCGAGAAAGCGCCGTAGCCGCGGTTGCGCCAGTGGTACTGGAGCGAGTGCCGGATCGCAAACCCGCGCTCCTCGAACTCGCCAAGCTCCTGCTTGGGTATAAAGAGCGCGTGCGAGGAGCTGACGCGGCGCTCGTCGGCGAGTTGTCTGGCCGCGTCGAGCAGGGCTTGCGTCACCGCTGAGCGTTCGGCTTCGCCAGCGCCGGGCCGCGTAAGGAGCTTCGGACCCGTGGCGGGCGTAAACGGAACTGCCGAGACGAGCTTCGGATAGTACGGAAGTCCATGCTCGCGATAAGCGTGCGCCCACTCCCAGTCGAAGATGTATTCGCCGTAGGAATCCGTTTTGAGGTACAGGCACAGGGCGCCCAGAAAGCGTCCTTCGTCCTTGCAGACGAGGTAGACCGGCGACCATCCGCTCCCGTGTCCGATGCTGCCCGAGCGCTCCAGCGCGCGCAGGAACTCGAAGTCGAAGAACGGGAAATCCGGCGGCTCCAGCCCGCGCCAGGCCACACCGTCCACATCCTCGATGCTGAAGAGCCTCTCGACCCGCATCACACCAGTGGAAGGCCGGCTTCGAGGTCGCGCGTAGGCTCCGCGCGCTTGCGTGTCGCGTATGAGCGACAGAGTAACTGTAGCCTGCTGGAAACCGTGAGCGACTCCTATCGGACGCTGGGTACGATAGCGAATATTCTACTTGCCATCCCCGACTTGCAAACCAGGTGGACGGACCCCGTTTTGCCTCGGAGTCCGTCCAGTCAAACGATTTCAGATCACCGTCAGGCGGTATCGAACTCCAGATCGCTTGAGATCTCAATGCTCCCTTTGAGGGAACGCGCCACCGGACAGCTATCCGCGTACACCCCGAGCACCCGCTCTATACTCTCGCGGTCCTTCTCATCGGCGGTAAGGTGGAAAGTCTGTTTGATCCTCTTGATCACCAACACCTTACTCTCTACCTCGATCTCCCCCACCGTATCCGCGTACAATCCATCGAAAGAAACTTGACGCGCTGCCAGCGCGCCGGCAAAAGTGCCGAGCAGTCAGCCACCCGCCGCGGCCACCACATAGTCCAGCGTCGAAGCGTGCGGCTCCTCCGAGTCGGGGGCTACACCATAATGCTCGGCGACCTCGCTATGGACGCCGAACAGAACCGGCTCCTCCTCTCCGGGAACATAGGCCCGGCGGACCTTGCCCTCCACCGGCTCCACCTTCACTGTCGAGATGTACTTCACTTCGGCCATGTCGTTGCTCCTTTCTGTTCCCAATACTTGGGTTTGTGCAGTATACGAAGATTCATGCCTCCGCGCCGTGTTGAGGGCTTAGAGACGAGGATGGTGCTTCCGTTGCTGTAATGTCGACAGAAGCGGCACTGGGTTAGAACGGAGCCTTATATTGATCTCCTATGGCCGAGGATCAAAATAAGTTGGCATCTGGCCAAAGTCGTTGGCCGTTTCGTCGCTGGCGACGGCAGCGTGGCGTGCAAGAAGATCTTCGTAACTACGATATCGTCTCGCAGGGCGAAGCCATATCGGACAAAACTCATTGAACTCTCTTCAGAGACTAAGAGACTGAGTCGTAAGCAAGAGAAGCTTTTCGAAGCACTGGAAAGCTGAAGAAGAGCAGCTCGTTTCTAAGGTTATTCGGCGACGAGTACCTTCGAGTCAATTTCCTCCACCTACCTGGGCTTGCAATGCCAACCGCACGCTATCAAACTCTGCCTGGAGCTTCTCTAGCAACTCGGGAGTCCGGGAGAGGTCACATGAGGCGCTGTCTTCCTCAAGCGTGGCGCAGGTGGCGGCCATCCTCATGGCACCCAGGTTGCTGGAGCTTCCCTTGAGCATGTGAGCTACTCGCTTCACGGAATTGGCGTCCTTCTCCCTGAGAGCCTCTGCCATGTTTGCAAGGCTAGTGCTCGTATCTTCGCAGAACATCTGCGTAAGCTCCAAGAGTAACTCGTCCCCACCGAGCTGCCGCAGATTATCTATCGTGATTTGATTGAGTGGACCCTCGATCTCAGGAGAAACCGAGGATTCGTTACCCTCTGCCAGCGCGATTGCCCCATCTTGTTCCTCAGAGATCCAGCGCTCCAGGATCTCACCCAGTTCTTCTTGTTTCACCGGTTTGGACAAGTAGTCGTCCATTCCAGCGGAAAGCGCCTTGTTGCGGTCACCCTTCATGGCATTGGCTGTCATCGCGATGATGGGGGTGTGGCGCGATGCTCCCTCACGCCGCCTTATCTCGTCGGTCGCCTCGTAGCCGTCCATCTCGGGCATCTGCACGTCCATCAAGACAGCCGCATAAGAGATTCGGGACAGAGCCTCCACCGCTTCGGAGCCGTCCGCCGCGACGTCTGCCCGGTAGCCGAGGTTCTCTAGCATCTTCGCGGCCACCTTCTGGTTCACGGCGTTGTCCTCGGCGACGAGCACCCGAGCGCGATATGCCATCCCTTTATCCCTCTTGCTGCGTCGGGTACTGAGCCGAGATTCCTTCCCTAGTTCGCCTACCTCGGCCTCCACACCCATCACGGTGGCTATAGCGTCGAGGAGGTGAGATTGCCTCACCGGCTTGGTGACGTAGGCTCCTATGCCGATGCGACGCGCCTCCTCGGTGTCCCCGTGCATGGCCAGCGAGGTCAGTAGGATCAGGCGCACCGATCCGAGAGACGGGTCCTCTTTGATTGCCCGGGCAAGCTGCATGCCGTCCATCCCAGGCATCTGCATGTCCAGGATGGCCAGGTCGTATGGCTCTTCTTTCTCCACAGCATCCCGCAGCGTACTTAGGGCTCGAGGTCCGTCCTCGGCCATCCCGTTTCTCATCCCCCAGGAGACGACCTGCTTATGCACTATCCTGCGGCTGGTGTCGTTGTCGTCCACCACGAGCACTCTGAGTTCGCGCAGGTCGGGCGGAGCGTTCGGCGCGGGGCGCGTCTCCTCCGGCCGCTTCTCGAATCTGGCAGTGAACCAGAACGTGCTACCGTGCCCCGGCTTGCTCTCGACGTCGATCTCACCCCCCATGAACGCCACGAGCTGCTTGCTTATAGCGAGGCCGAGCCCCGTGCCGCCGTAGCGTCGGGTGGTGGAGGCGTCGGCCTGTGTGAACGACCGGAAGAGCCTCGAGCGCTGCTCGGGCGTCATACCTATGCCGGTGTCCGTGACAGAGAAGCGCACCACCTCCTGTTCGGCCCCCTCCAACAGCTCCACGCGCAGCACTACCTCGCCTGCCTCGGTGAACTTTATAGCGTTGCCGATAAGGTTCGTAAGGACCTGCGTGAGGCGTCCGGGGTCACCCCGCAGTACGCTTGGCATCTCCGGCTCGATGAAGTTGGCTAGCTCCAACCCCTTCGCGTGGGCCCGCTCGGCGAAGAGTCCCAGCGCCTCCTCCACAGTGTCGCGGAGGCCGAAGTCTATGACCTCCAGTTCCATCCTTCCGGCCTCTATCTTGGAGAAGTCGAGGATGTCGTTAATGATGGTGAGTAGGTTCTCACCCGAGATGCGAACCGTCTCGGCGTACTCGCGCTGCTCTTGGGTTAGGTCCGTGTCTAGCAGCAGTCCCGTCATGCCGATCACTCCGTTCATCGGCGTACGGATCTCGTGGCTCATGTTCGCCAGGAAGTCGCTCTTGGCGCGGTTGGCTGCTTCGGCCTCTTCCCTGGCCCTTTCCGATTCCTCCTCGGCTTGCCGGCGTTTGGTGATATCCATAATCGAGCCGAGCATCCGCACGGGATCCCCGTTCTCGTCGCGCACCACGTAGCCCCGATCAAAGACGACCCGGTAGTAGCCTTGTCTGTGGCGCAACCGGTATTCGGCCAACCACGTCTGGCCTCCAGTCTCAATCAGTGCCTCGAGGTTCGAGAGTACTCTCTGCCGGTCCTCCGGATGTATCCGCTCCTCCCACCACGCGCCGCTGTTACCGGCTTCCTCTGGCGCGTAGCCGAGCATAGGCTGGGTAGCGCCCGCCCACCTCTGCACGCCACTCCTCAGGTCGTTGTCCCAGATGACCTCGTTAGTGGCCTGGGTGACTAGGCGGAAGCGCTCCTCGCTCTCGCGGATCTGCCGGTCGGCCCTCTTACGTTCGGTAATATCTTCTACCGTCCCTTCGAGACCCAGCAACTCCCCGGTTCCGTTTCTGACCGCCCGCGCGCTAAGAGAGAACCAGATCTTCTTATCATCCTTGCGACGACCTAGTCCCTCGAACCCGTAGACGTCGCCCTTCTCCCGCACCTGCCGGACGAACTCTTCTCGTTGGCCGGCATCCACATACAGGTCGCGACCGACGCTCGAAACGGATGTCGTCATCTCTTCCGGAGAATCGTAGCCGAATATGCGTGCCATGGCGGGGTTTACCGTGACCAGACGTCCATCCAGCGTGCTCTGGTAGATGCCCTCAAGAGCATTCTCGAAGATACTCCGATACTTCTGCTCGGCCTGCCGTACGTTGGTGGCGAACAGGTACACGATTATGGCGAAGACCGGGATCACCACCAACGGGACGTAGGAGGTCGCCGAGATCAAGCCGACCGCTGCGCTGACGACGATGACCACGCAAGCGACTACGATGCCGCCCCACGGAATGAGCAGAAAACTGGCTATGAATATTGGGAAAGCGAACACGATATAGGCGCTCTTGAGGATGGCATCTTGGAAAAGGAAGAGCGGCCCGAAGACCAAGAACACTATCGTGATTACGCTTGTCAGGCGCATAAAACCAAGCCGGTTGACGAGAAGCATCAAGAGCAGAACGGCCAAGGAGACCCCGTCGGAGAGATAGTAGAGGCTTTCTTTATGGACTAAGTTCGATAAGGTTATCCCAACACCGGTCAGCACCATGCCCCACAGAATGATAGCCAGAATGCGACGCTTATAGTTGAGATCGCTGCTCTGGCTACGAAGTTGAGACCACACGACTTTCTCCCCTATCTTGGCTCCACAAAAGCTACAATCAGCATGATATCCGTTAATGCTAGCAAAACAATACTATCTTTATCGACCGCCGCGCCGCAAACCTTTAGCAATCCACAGGCGCCGTCCCGGCGTCGAGACCAACCACGTTTGCCCCTCAATCGGAGATGCTACCGACAGCATCGAATGCAAGGAGCATGATCTGTCCGTATGGCAGACTTGCGGCGGCCCCGCGGGCACATTATATTGGACGTTGAAAATGTTTCACTCCCGCTTGTAGCCAGTGAGCGAGTTGTAGAGTGGTCTAGAAAGGACCGAGTATGAGACGAGTTGTGCTTCTTACACTATTTGCCACGATGCTGTTGGCCTGCTGGACCGGGATAGCAACCGCCGAGCCCCACAAAAACCAGATCCTGGTGCCGGCATCATGCGATAATGGCCAGAGCTTCACGTTCGTTATCAACGGCATGAGCAAGGTAGGGCAGATACGTGGGAGCAACGAAAACATTGTAATCAAGAGATTCACTGTCACCTACTTCGACCCAACCGGGTCTTTGATAGGAGGCGACGAGTTCAACCAGGGTAACAAGAATGGCGTGCAGAGGGATCTGATAAGCTGCACCGGCCAGACCACGACCGAGCTTCAGGGCCTCGGGATTGTTACGGCGGTCTTCGATTTCCAGGGCTTCGTCACCCCCCGGGGTAAACACTGAGTACTTGAGGAGCATCCAGCCCGACAATCTTCGGAGGCCCTTTTTAAAGTTGGCTTTCCCGGCGAGGGTTTGATCTCTAAATTCACTCTACCTCTTGCGCCTGAAGGCCAATCTTCACGGTTCCGGCGGCTTCTCCCGGCTCAGGTAATGCTCGGCGTTGCCCAGGGCCGTGAACGAGAAAGCGCAAGCGGTGAGGAAAATAGTTACTCCTATTGCTCCGTACACCAGGGCCACGCTCCCAGTCTGCTGGATGGCCACGCCGCCGACGACGGTGCCCAGAGGGATGGCCGACCAGGAGAGCACCGAGACGACGCTCTGAACACGGCCCAGCATGTGATCTGGAACGATCGTTTGCAGGAGGCTGTTGCTATTTATGTCGAAAAGCACCACGAGTCCCCATATGGATGCCCACAGTAACATTCCGACCCAGTACTGGTGTGTCGAGGCCAGAGCCACGATGAGGACTCCACCGAGCATCAGCGTGCCGAGCAACATTTTGCCGAAGGAGAGAAGCTCGCGCAGCGGTTTGGCCACCAGGGCCAGTGCGATCATCCCGCCGCTCCCTGCCGCATAGAGTATGCCCACCTGGGTGTCGCTGGCTTCTAACTGCTCCTTGGCGAAGAACACCAACTGGGCGTAGATGGTGAATCCCACGCAGTTGATGAGCGCCATCACGAAGCAGGTATTGCGCAGGACCGGATGGCCCAGCACGTAGTTCACTCCCCTGGCGATGTCGCGGCGGAGGCTCGCGGGCCCCGTTTGTCCTGCGCTGGCAGCGTTGAAGCTGGATTTTATGGTTCTCAACGAGAGCGCGGAAAGCAGGAACGACAGACCATCGATAATCAGAACCGCGTAGATAGGGACCAACGCTATAACCGAGCCAGCCAGCAGTGGGCCCACCACCGTCGCCCCCGCGTAGCTGGCCTGCAGGCGTCCATTCGCCGCTGCCAGATCCTCTTTTTTCACCAGGCCGGGGATGGCGGCAAACTCTGCGGCGTTGAAGCAGATCCACAGCGTCGAGCTCGCGAATCCCACCGCGTATATCCACCAGACTGGTAGCAGACCTATGGCTGCAAGCAGTGGAACGGAAGAGATAACCAGCGCCTGGGCGAGGTCGGTCCAGATCATTAACCGCTTGCGGTCAACCCGGTCCACCCAGGCGCCGATAATAAGACCAAAAAGTAGGTAAGGGACGTATTCGGCCGCGGTGACGAGGGCCAGGTTGAGGGCCGAACCGGTCAGCTTGTATACCAGGAGGGGCAGCACGAAGATGGTGAAGGAGCTGCCGACATTCGAGACGGTTTGCCCGAACAAGAATCTCCAGAAATCCGTGCTGAATCCTCCCCTGTCGGGAGCTTTCGCAGGGTTGGATCCCGCAGCGGGGCGTGTCATAGGGCGGGTGATGCTAGCGTTGCTCTGGCCCCGTGGAAACGGCGCGCATAGTCCAGAATGGCCCAGGGAACGCGGGCGTCCCGTCTCCCGCTCTTGCCCGGCTCAAACCGCTCTGCCAGGCGGAGTCCACCAGCCTGGCCGATACCTGTCGCGTGCCTTCCACAAGCCCCGCAAAGACCAGGATACGTCCCGCTGGCCGAGCTAGGACTTCGAGTCGAAATATCGCCGCCCTTCAAAGGGTATGCCCGAGCCGCGGGGTTGCTCCGTCGCGCGAGGGTCGAGCAGCCAGCGCAGAGGATCGGCAAGCAACGCCTCGGCCGCCTGACCCCCGAGCGGCTCGAAGAAATAGTAGCCCTGGGCCTGATCGCACCCCATCTTTCTTAGCTGGTGCAGTTGCTCGACCGTCCTCACGCCCTCCGCGACTGCATTCATGCCAACCGCGTGCGCAAGATCTATAACGAGCTGCACGATAGCCGTGTCTTCGGAGCTCTTTCCAAGCCCATCGACGAACATCTTGTCTATCTTTAGAGCGTCCAGAGGGAATCGTCGCAGGGAGGCGAGCGAAGAGTAACCCGTTCCGAAATCATCGAGGGCAAGCTGCACACCCAACTCTTTCAGTTCCAACAGCAGTCCGACGGCATACCGAACGTCTTCCGCCACCACGCTCTCCGTGATCTCCAACTGAAGGCAGCGCGGGTTCAGGCCGGCCTCTCGCAGGATCTCCGCGAGCTTTTGGGCCAGGATAGGCTCTTGAAACTGCTTTACGGAAAGGTTTACGCTCGTTACCAGGGACGAAGCGGCAGGATACCGCAACTGCCACTCGCGGGCCTGGCGGCAGGTTTCTTGGAGCATCCAGAGTCCCAGCGGAACTATCAGTCCTGTTTCCTCGGCGAGCGGGATGAACTCCCCGGGAAGGATCAACCCGCGCTCTGGATGCTCCCAGCGCACCAGGGCTTCCATTCCGACGATCGTGCCGCTTTTCAGCAACACCTTTGGCTGGTAATAAATCCTGAGCTCTTCGCCCTCAATGGCCCGCCTGAGGTCGTTCTCAAGCTCCAGGCGCCGCAGCACTTCGTTATACATGTCCGGGTTGAACACCTCGCAACACGCCTTGCCCTTCTTCTTGGCCTTGTACAACGCCACGTCGGCGTTGCGTAGCAGGAGGTTCGACTCGCGGTCCGCATCCTCGCTCAGCGAGATGCCCACGCTCGTACCAACGAAAATTTGACGGCTTCCGAGCTTGATGGGCGTTCCCAACGTTTCTATGATTCGCCTGGCGACGCGGATGGCCTCGCCAACATCGGTCACGCCATCGAGCAGGACTGTAAACTCGTCCCCGCCAAGACGCGCCGCGGTATCTTTAGGTCTCAGGCAGGCCTGGATGCGTCGCGCCACCGTGATCAACAACTCGTCCCCCGCTTCGTGGCCCAGAACGTCGTTTACGACCTTGAAGTTGTCCAGGTCCATGAATAGCACCGCAAGAAGTCTCTGATCCCTGGGCGAGCGATCCAGAGCTTTTTGAAGACGATCGAGGAACAGAGCGCGGTTCGGCAGGCCCGTGAGGGCATTGTGAAATGCCCTATGGTTGCTCTGGAGGTAGGCACGATCGAGACTTCTTGCGAGCAGGTAGACGATTGTGGTTACGGCCGCGAAAGTAAACAGAGATAGCAGGTTTACGGTGGAGCCATCGATGACCAGGACGCCGACCACCACAACAAAGACGAGGATTCCACCCCAGGGGACGAGCAGGAAGCTCGATATGAAGACCGGTATGCACATTATGATAAAGGTGCTTGCCAGGACCTCTTCACTCAGAAAAACCGTCGATGCTACGACTATGACGGCCACGGTCAGCACGCAGGCTACCCTCGTGTACCCCATCCAGTTGATCACGAACAATCCCGAGACGAAAGCCAGAAAAACGGCGTTCGACAGATTGTACTCGTATTGACCTTGCAAGAGATTCACGATGGATAGTACAAGCGCGGTGGCCGCTATTGCGAGGATAACGACGGCCAGGACACGAGCCTTGCCTCGAACGGCCTGGTCCTGGATGTCAACGTCGGGTTTCATCTCGTGTCTACCTCACCGTACCTGGATCTTAGGCAACATATAGCCTCCGTCGCCGCGCTCCCCCTTTTTGCATAATTGTCTTTGCTTTTCGCAAACATCTCTACAAAGGTTATCGGACACAACACGCAAGACCTTTAGGAATCGAACTCCTCTACAAAATGCGCCGGCCGCCTAAAGTCGCCGCTTCTCGTGCCATACGTTCTATCCGTTCACGCGTTTGTCCGGTCGACAGCTTGCCCTGGTTCCCCAAATGTAGCCTGATACAGTCCCAGGGCGGACAACACGATGCTGCGGATGACGGAGGTGGGGGCATACAAGACTTTCGCCGTCCACATCTCGGCGTAGTCGTTCTTGAACGGGCGCTCGTTGGCCATCAGGTAGCGGGCGGCGAGGTGTAGAGGTTCCTGCGCCACGGGTCGACCGGCACGATAGTAGTGAAGCAGGGCGAGCAGGACGAGTCCTGTCTCCTCTACCGTGGACGCATACTGTCCCCAAGACCCTTCCGCGTGCTGGGCAGAGATGAGCCAGTCCAGGACATCGTCCATCTGCTCCGGAACGTGGGGCAGTAAGGCTATAAGGACCTGGCTGGTCGGATAATAGACGGAGGCGTGCCACTTGTCTCCCCAGTAGCAACCGTCGGGCTCGCGCGCGTCGAGCACGTAGGAGAGTATCTTGTCGCGCACCCGCGGGCGATCTCTCTCGGGGAGCGTTTCGAGCGCCTCCAGGATGTGAAGGTTAGCGCTGATCGACGGATGGCGCTCGTGATCGAAGACGGCGAAGTGATCCTCCCGCTCGTACGCAAGCAGACACGTCCCGTCCACTTCGTAACCGGCACGGTGGAGCACCAGAAGTACCGTGGAGGTGTCGTCGGAGTCGGGAAGCGCGGACGGGGAGGAGCCAACGCCCCCGGGCGACCAGTGGTTGAGGAGGTAGTCGTAGTGAGGTCGCAGCGCGTCTTTATGACCGGGGATCAGGGCTCCGCAGTGCAGGTAGTAGATCACCCACGACCGGATGAATATGCCGCAAGGGTCCACTACCGGTAGTCCCCCGGAAGTCCGACGCATCGACTCTTCCAGGTACGCGGCGCTCCGTGGAAAGCGGGCGCGCCAGTTTGGCAACTGGCCCAACAGCCACGCGGTGGCCGACGGGGAATCCACCACAGACCCGTTCCGTGAAAGCAGGCCGCTGATCTCTTCCGGATCGACAGCGTCCGCGAAGGCTTCGAGAGAGAATAACGCCGTCGTCTCTCTTTCGAAGAGCCCGTTTGCCGGCAGTAGCTCTAGCTTTCGATCGCGCTCCGTCTTGTAATGATGTAGTTGGACGTAAGGGAGATCCAGGCCCAGCTTCTGCCCCTCGGAGAGAAGGGTGGGCAGGATCATCTCGAACCCCGCCGTGGGCTGAACATCCTCATCGAGCTTGCCGGCATGCTGCCAGACGTATCTTTCTCCGGCCAAACGTCGCTCGCGGTCACGATGGCGGGAACCGAAACGGCCCAACAGCAATACGATAGTCAGAGTGCTCAGCAACCGATCGTGTATGTGTGGGATCTGACCGCCCCAACTACCATCGGGATGCTGGCGTTCCATAAGGTTCTCTAATAGATGAGGATACGCCAGGCCTCCGTCCTCGTCGGTGAGCCGGGCAGCCCAGGACGTGTCGTAGACACTGGACCGCGTGAGATGCGAAAGGTCTGATCTCAACAACCCATCTACCGCGAGGTTCAAGTAGGAACCGAGACGCACGCTAGGCCACTACCATCACGACGAGACCGACCGGAACGAGCCGGGCAAATACGACGTTTCCTCAGATTCCCGCTGCAAAGTTTTCCCCACGACCCCTGGTGTGCCCTCCCCCTGCGCGACTATTCTGTTACAAATAGGTTCGCTTGCATCATTGTTGTTATTTATACAATATAATGAGTATCATGATTGACGTCAAGTCTATCAGCGCTGTTCTTGCGAAGCGAACGGTCGCGCCAGATCTATCGAGGAGGTGTTGAGCAGCTTGGATGCACGGTTCGCATATGCCCCCCAACTGTCGGAGTGGCTCGGCTGGTCTACGGAGCAGGTGGCGCGATGGATCGCTGCCCGCGAGCGGCCCGTCGTAATCGGGTGGCCCTTTAACGGTACGCGACGCTGGTATCTCATACAGCGGCGCAAGCATCCGGATACCGCAGACTACATGACGAGCATAATCCGCCGCCAGGCAGAGTTGCACCGCCTGGTATTCGCCCACGGGGTGAGGGTGATGGCCGCGCCGGGGTTCGGGGCTGAACTGCTCCAGCGCGGAGCATCGTACACGCGATACGTTCTCGGCGGCTTATTGCAACTGTCAGACGATGAAGTCTACCGAGAGATGTTCGACTCCGGGGTGCGGCTTCGTTTCTACGGCGACTATGAGGAAGTGCTTGATACGCCGGGGTTCCGTCCCCTGCTGGACGCGTGCGCGGATCTTACCGCGGCCACCGAGTCCGGGGATGGGCCTCTGCTGCTTATAGGTCTGTTCGCCGACGAGCCCTACCCGACACTGGCCCGCTTGAGCGTCGAGTTCGCGAAGAAGCGGGGCCGTCCACCGAACCGGTCGGAGCTAATAGAAGCCTACTACGGGCTGGCCGTCCCCGATCTGAGCCTGTACGTGGGATTTGCCCAGCCAGCATTGTTCGACGTTCCGCTACTTGCGACCGGCGATGAGGACTTGTACGCCACCCTGGCTCCTTCGCCGGACCTGACGGAGAGGCAGTTACGCGAGATCCTCTACGACCATCTCGTGACCCGCCGTACGCCAGAAGCCGATTACGAGACGATGACTGCCGAAGCGCAAGATGCGCTCGCCGGATACGTAGAACGTTACTCCGGGGCCACGCTGGGGGTCGGTCGCGTAGATCCCCTTACCGGCATCTGGAACCCGCTTCTACCCAACGAGTATCTCTAGGACAACCGGAGGACCGGCCATACTTCCGACCTTTGACCTACTGCCTGACGGCATGGTGGCGACCGTTTTGGTTCCCGCCATCATCTTCAGGGTTAGGGTGTCGGCCTCGAAGCCGCGATAGTTCTCCCCTCCCGGCCGTTTGTATCCTGACAGGTTCTTGCGGTTTCTTTGCAAGCGGCGCGTGCCTTGCGATAGGGTAGAATACAGTCGATATCTTCAGTCACATTCGTGCGGAGGAATTCTTGTTCTACCTGATCTACGTAAAGTCTTGAAGCTGTACAGCTGCGATGAGTCCGGCGAGCGCCTGGAAGTCGTATCCACCCACGAGAACTTCGGAGACGGTTGGGCCGCCGGTCAGTACGCCGTCCATAAGGACCGTGAGGGCACGTTCATGCTCTACCAGGGTCGCCGGAGGGTAGCGCGGTTCGGATACGGTAGGCTGGCGAAGAGAACGCCCTCACGCGGCGCCGTGGACATGATGATTGCCGGTATCCTATGAGCGGGCGCATAATCTGCATGGTCCCGGCCCACAACGAGGAGGACGTTATAGCGGAGTGTCTTAGACACCTTCTGGCGCAAACGAGGCGGCTAGATAGGATCGTTGTCGTCGCCCACAACTGCATCGACAAGACTAAGAGTATAGCTCTTGGAATGAGCGCCGAAGTGTTGGAGGTCTCCGGGGGCAATACTAAGGCTCACGCTTTGAATTCGGCCTGCCGGATGCTCGAAGCAGACCTGAACGCCGAAGACTCTTTGTTAATCGTGGATGCCGACTCCTATCTCTCCCCCGCATTCGTGGAGGAGGCGTCTCGGGAGATTGCCTCCGGCTATTCGGCGGTTGGTGGAGTGTTCCGGGGACGGGACGGCAGCCCCGGAGATGGCCTCGCGAGCCGTTACGTGACGTTCTGCGAGCAGCAGGAGTATCTGCGTTACGAGCGGGACGTTGCAAGACTGCACGGTAAAGCCCTAACCCTCACCGGCACGGCAATGCTCCTCACGGTGGACGCTGCTAGAAGTGTTTGTGAATCTCGGGCCTCCGGGATGCTTTACACGACATCATCTCTGGTGGAAGACCTGGATCTATCCGTTAGGCTCGTGAGTCTGGGCCACCGGGTAATAGCTCCTACGTCGTGCAGTCTTACGACTGAAACAATGGGTTCGGTTCGCAACCTATGGCGGCAACGTGTCCGGTGGAAAGAAGGGGCCGTGCGAACGATTATGGAGTACGGGTTCGTTCCCGGCACACGCGAACTCACCCTACGTCTGATCTGGGGGGCCGTTGGCATCGTAGCTATATTCGCTTACCTTGCAACCCTGGTCTACGGCATAGCGCTGGGAAGTTTCCATCTATACCCGGTGTGGGCCGCGATAACTACCATCTTCGCCGTGGAACATGCGGCGAGTGTTTACAAAAGAGGAGGTGTAATCAGAGCGGCACTAAGGGCAATACTCGTATTCGAGGCGCCGTATGAACTGTTTTTACAGACGGCCCACGCATACAGCTACATTCGAGCAATTTTCAATCCATCGACTAACTGGTAAGGAGTCAATATGTATCATGGAACTGGAGCAGCACTTGGCGTAGCGGGCATCGGAGCGGGCATCGCGCAGCTTCCCGATACTGGCGGCGCCGCCTTGTGGATCTTCCTCGCGGGCTTTGCCCTGGTTGCGGCGGGCGGCGCTATCTGGCGCACAATTCCACGGAATGAGAAGTAATAGAAGGGGAAGAAGGAGCGGTTCGAGCCCTCTACGAAAAGATCGCCTCAGATCCCCGTCACGACGGGGAGATGGTGTTGCAGCGAGGCTTCACGGAGGAGCGGCAATTTCCCAACTGGTCGATGGGATTTCGCGACCTGGACTCTCCCGGGCTACGGACTACCCCCGCCTACAGTGAGTTCCTGAACACTCCTCTGACCGGTCAAGAGTTCTCCGAAGAACCTACCCGCGCCCAGAGACTCCTGCTCACGTTCAAGAAGAATATGTGACTCTCTTCTATGCCCGACAAGGAGGAAGGCGGGGCACCGGCTCATTCTCCCGGTACGTTTACGATATGGGTGGCAAACTGTGGAAGCTGTTACCTTTCCGGTCAATCACCTTGCGAGGGCATGGTACTCCTCGTTCGGGATCATGCCGCAGGCGAGCGACATTCGGTTGGTGAAGTTGTACATGCTTGCTATCTCGACCACATCCCACACTTCTTCCTCGGTCAAGCCGTAGCCCTTGAGCCTTTCGAGGTCTTCGGGGTCGCAGTCTAGGGGACGCTCGGTTACCTTGACGGCGAAGTCCAGGATGGCTGTGCGGCGTTCGTCCAGTCCGGCGCGTCGGTGATCCAGGGTGATCCTGTCGGCCAGGATGGGATCTCCTAACTCTTCTCTGAGCGCGGCGCCGTGGGCGATGAGGCAGTAGAGGCAACCGTTCGACATGGAGACGGCGACGGCGATCATCTCCCGCTCCGCCGCGTCGAGGTTGTCTGTCGGCTTGTGGAGCTGCCTGTAATGGGCGAACCACGCCCGCAACCGCTCGGGACGGAAGCTGTACGCCTGGAAGACGTTCGGGACGAAGCCGATCTTCTCGCGGGCTTTCTTGAACAGGCCCTGAAGGTCGTCAGGTAGCGCTGACTCCTCTGGAACCGGGAACCAGCTTATCGGGACGGCGGTGGTCTTGCCCGAGATGTGCTCCACGTCGGTCATTTCTTCCTCCTAGCGGCCTACGGCCCGCATCATCTCTTCGGTGTAGCGCTCTCCGGCGGCGGAGCCTCGCGGCATGGCTTCCTCGATGCCTCTAAGGTCGTCGTCGGTGAGCGTTACGTCGGCCGCGCCGGCGTTCTCTTCGAGGTACTTGCGGCGCTTGGTGCCTGGGATGGGGACTATGTCTTCGCCCTGGGCGAGAACCCAGGCGAGCGCGAGCTGCCCAGAGGTTACGCCTTTCTCCTCGGCGATCTCTCTTATGCGATCCGCAAGCTCGACGTTTTTCTTGAAGTTTTCCTCCGCGAAGCGCGGGAAGCGGGCGCTGCGGGTGTCGTCTTCGGGCATGTCCTCGATGCTCTTGAAGCGCCCGGTGAGGAAGCCGCGGCCGAGCGGGCTGTACGGCACGAAGCCTATCCCAAGCTCGCGTACCACGGGTAGGATCTCATCCTCAACGTCCCTCGTGAAGAGCGAGTACTCCGACTGAAGCGCGCTTATGGGATGCACCGCATGAGCCCGCCGGATGGTCTCCGCCCCCGCCTCCGAGAGCCCGAGGTAACGTACCTTGCCCGCCTCGACGAGCTCCTTCATCGCGCCCACGGTCTCTTCTATGGGCGTGTCCGGGTCCACGCGGTGCTGGTAGTAGAGGTCTATGTGGTCTACTCCGAGACGTAGGAGCGAAGCATCGCAGGCGCTACGGACGTAGTCTGGCTTGCCGTTCACGCCAAGGAAACTCCCGTCCTCGTCGCGCACGTTGCCGAACTTGGTGGCGAGCACGACCTCGTCGCGCCTATCCGCTATAGCTTTTCCGACGAGCTTCTCGTTGGTGAACGGCCCGTAGATGTCCGCCGTGTCGATGAAGTTTACGCCCAACTCCAGGGCGCGGTGGATGGTGGCTATCGACTCGTCTTCGTCGGTCGTGCCGTAGAACTCGCTCATCCCCATGCACCCGAGTCCCAACTCCGAGACCGTCAGCCCTTCGCTACCGAGGTTTCGCTGCCGCACCAACTTCTCCTATCGTCGAAGATCCTTCTAGCCCAGAGAGTTTACACAACGACGCAAGAAGCCTTGCTACTAGTTTGATTCAGGTTCGCTGAAAACCTTTGCGATCGTGAAGAAGCGACCCAGAGAGGAGTAAATTCCGTGGCCCAATGCGAGTACTGTGGTGGCAAAGTTAGTTGTCAGATATGGGTCAAAGCCAAAGCATTCGTCCATTGCCACATCACTGCATTAGCACGGTGGTTTATGTTGCTAATTTATAGAAGCTTTATGTGCACTAGAAATCTGGAAACGTTAGGTCACTCTGTTTATTGTATTTCCTATTTGTGAGTCCCCAGCTTCTTTACCAGTATAAGCTGAGGTGACTCCGTCATAGCCGCAATGACTCCTTCTGGTAACCGTGCTGTTTCGATGGTTGCTCGTAGCGTGCTCTTGGCAACAACCTTCCTCGGCAGTAAACGTCATCTTGTAGCTTTTGTTTGGCTCAAAGTAGAATTTCGGAACACCTTCTTTTGGTTTTTGTTGAAATCTAATAACGGGAACTAACGCTCCGTTAGGAGGGACTGTCAGCACACCAGTCTCACCGATGTACTTGTAGGTTACATTGGCTTCTCCTGGCTCAGTAGTAGCAAATCTACCATAGCTTACCGCTCGGAATTCCATAGGTGGTCCGTCTTGCAAATCCTGTACCGTTATGGTCATATCTCCTATTATCTCAACCTTTTGATTGTTTCCGGTGCTGGTAAATGAGGGCTGAGTATATACATCGACAAGATTTGGCTCTTTCTGAGGTCGTTGCTCAATCCGAATCCGGTCCGGCAAATGTAAAACTACCCCCGGTGGGGAGAGTTTCTCATACAAGAACGGACTGATAGAAACAAGTGTTGCTAATATGGAAAGCAGGATTGATACTATAACCACCCAATTTACTTTCGATGCTGGCTGCCTTTGCGGGACATTTCCTGTCATTGAAGCTATGTTAACGCTATCCGTCTCCTCATGTGAGTTCGGTTCGTGTAACTCTAGATCTGCAGATTACTTAGATGGGTAAACATCCGCCTCGATAGACTCGCCGGGCAACTCCCTTGAACTTGCATGGATAAACATCTTCTGGTGCTCGCCTGTATAAGCTCTTCGTTTGGGTGGTCTTACACAGTAAGTCTTGGTACGATGTGTCTGAAGGAACTCTGGAGGGATATTGTCTCAGGTTTCGGAATCGTTGAAACCACGCGGCCCGTACGGTACGCGCGTCTACCTGGCGGCGGCGTTGGCTATATGGGCGGCGGGGGCGGTTCTTTTCGCCGTGCTTCCCGAGGGTTCCGGCACGAGGACTCTGGCGGCGCTGGTCATCTCGTGGACGGCGGCGACGTTCACCGTCCTGGCTCTGGCGAGGACTTTGTTGCGCGCCACGAGCCTGGAGCGGTCGTTCTGGGTGTTGCTCGGCATCGGGGTGGCGCTCCGGTACGCGGGAGACCTCGCGTGGACTATTACCTCGCTCTTTGGCGGCAGGGCAGACGTGGCAAGGCTTGTGCCGCAAGACGTCGCCTATGCCATATCCTATGCAGTTCTGCTGGCGGCGATGTTGCGTCTGGTAGCAATGACGACGCACAGGATCACGCTGGTAAGCGCGCTCGACGCCGTGGCGATCATGCTCTCCGTCGGTACCCTGATCTGGTACTTCGTGCTTGGCCCGAACGCCGCGGAGGCCGGCCTGGCTAGCTGGCGCGACACGCTGGTCGCGCTCTCTCAGCCCGTATGCGACACGGCGCTATTCTTCCTGGGGCTGGTGGTCGTCTCGGCCTCTCACCGGCCCCGGTTCATCGCGCTGCTCATCGGTGGACTCCTCGCGTTCCTCATCGCAGACGTCGTTTACCTGGGCCTGCGTTCCGGCGGTCCCTACGAGTTGGGTGGCTGGCCGGACGTGTTGTGGGCGCTGGGCACCGTCTTGCTGGGTCTCGCGGCGCTGGCTTCGACGGAGGCTGTAATGAATCCGGCTCCCTGGTCGCGCATACAGCCGTGGCGGGTGCTCTCTTTCTGGCTCGGGCCGCTCTCTCCTCCGCTGCACTTCGGGGTCGTGCTCTTGTGGGGGGCGCTCAACCCGCCGGTGCCAGCCTACGTCCTGGCCGGATGCGCGGTCATTCTGCTCTATATGGCGCTGCGCGTCGGGCTAGTCTCCTTCGTGAGCCGCGAGATCGGTGACGAGCAAGTGACATCCGCCCGCGTCCTGGAACAGAGCCGCCTGCTCTACGAGATGCACGACACCGTGAAACAGAACGTCCACGGCATCTCACTGACGCTGCGCGCCGCCCTCGAAGCCGAACGGCGCGGTGAGCACGACGCCGCGCAAGAGAAGTTCGGAAGAGCGCTCGAAGTCTCAAGGGAGGCGGAGTTCCAGATCTCTCGTCCCTACGACGAGTTGCAGGCCCTTAGAGAAGAGACCACTCCCAGCCTCGGAGACTTCCTGCGCCACCGGCTCAGGAAGTTCGAGGAATACTTCGGCATCAAGACCCACGACGACCTGCAGGAGCCTTTAGAGAACCTGACTTCGGCCGAAGCCGCCACCGTCACCCGCATCGTCGTCGAGTCGTTCTGGAACGTCGCCAAGCACTCCGGCGCCCGCAACCTGTACCTGGAGTCCCGCCGGGTCGGCTCGCTCTTGCTCATCCGGATACGGGACGACGGTCGCGGCTTCGATACCGAGAACCCTCCACCCGGCCTCGGTCTCAAGTACATGCGCCAGCGCACGCGGGAAGTCGGCGCCGAGCTGAGTGTGATCTCTACTCCCGGCCACGGCGCCACCGTCCAGCTCCGCTTCGACAGGTAAGCATCGTTCCCGCCACTCCTCTATCCAGGGTTAGAGGACTCCCGGCTACTCGCGCCGCGGCGTATCTACTCGACCTCGGGCCGCTGCTCGAAGTAGCGGTTGGTGATCGGCATCCGACGGTCGCGGCCGAAGGCCCGGCCCGTTACCTTTATGCCCGTGGGGGCCTGGCGGCGCTTGTACTCGGCTCTATCTACTAGTTGCAACACACGCCGCACGTCCTCTTCGTCGTAGCCGGCGGCCACGATCTCCGCTATGCCCTTGTCTTCCTCGACGTAGGCTTCGAGGATCGGGTCTAGTACCTCGTAGGGCGGCAGTGAGTCCGAGTCGCGCTGGTCGGGGCGCAGTTCGGCGGACGGCTCCTTGACGAGCACGGAGTCCGGTACGACCTCTCGCCCTTTTAATTCGTTTACGTGGCGACAGATCCTGTACACCAGGTTCTTCGGCACGTCCTTTATGACGGCGAACCCGCCCGCCGAATCGCCGTACAGGGTGGAGTACCCGACGCTCATCTCGCTCTTGTTGCCGGTACTCAGAACGATCCAGCCGAACTTATTACTTAGAGCCATGAGGATGTTCCCCCGGATGCGGCTCTGGAGGTTCTCCTCCGTCACGTCCTCCGGCAGCCCCTTAAAGGCATCTCTCATCATTTCTCTGTAAGCGTCGAACGCCGGGCCGATCGAGATAGTCTGGGTGTCTACCCCGAGGTTCTTGGCGAGGGCCGCCGCGTCGGTGTTGCTGAGGTCCGAGGTGTAGCTGCTCGGCATCAGGACGCCGGTTACGTTCTCGGGACCGAGCGCCTCGACGGCGACGGCGGCGGCGAGCGAGGAGTCTATGCCGCCGGAGAGACCGAGCACCGCCCGCGAGAATCCGTTCTTCTGAAAGTAATCTCCGAGTCCCAGAACGAGGGCCTCTAGAACCTCTCCTTCCTCACCGAGTGAAGGCTCCATGCGCGGTTCGATCGGTTTCGCGGAGCCTGGCTTCTGTCCATGATCCGGCACCTTCATGATCTGTGGCGGACGGTCGGGGTTCTCCTTGCGGGGGCGCGGGTCGTGGAGACGCTGCATCAGGGATTGCTCCGGATAGATGTCGGAGATCAGAAGGTCCTCCCGGAACTGGCTCGCCCGCGCCACCAGTTTCCCTTCCGGGTCGAAGACGACCGAATGCCCGTCGAAGACCAGCTCGTCCTGCCCGCCGACTAGGTTGCAGAAGACCACGTAGCAACCATAATCCGACGCCCGGACGCCCAGCATACGCTCCCGGAACGCGCCTTTTTGCCGGTGGTACGGTGAGGCGGAGATGTTGAGCAGCACGCTCGCGCCGCCGAGCGCCTGCTCCCTGGCCGGTCCGCCCGGATACCAGATGTCCTCGCAGACGCTCACGCCGACTAGCGAATCACCAAAGTCGAGGATCGGGGCGCCGGTCCCCTCGCGGAAGTAGCGGTTCTCGTCGAAGACACTGTAGTTCGGCAGGTATCGTTTGTGGTAACGGTGCAGTATTTCTCCATCGGAGACCACGGCGCAGGCGTTGTAGAGGTCCGCGTCGAGGTTCACGAACCCGATGGCCGCGGCGACGCCTTTGGGGACTCGCGCGGCGAACTCGTCCAGGGCATTCAGGTTCTCCTCTATGAAACCAGGGCGCATCAGGAGGTCTTCCGGCGGGTAGCCGGTGATGGTTAGCTCCGGGAAGGCGACGAGTTCGGCGCCAGAATCCAGCGCCCGCTCCAGGGCGTTCACGGACTTCTCGACGTTGCCCCACACGTCGCCGACGGTAGTGTTGATCTGGGCGAGCGCAACCCTCATGCGCTAAATAATATCGCGGCTGGCAGGCTGCCGCATCCGGCGCAGACTCCGGCGGGGACTCCGGCGCCGGTGTAGAGTGTGCCGGAGCTTTTTATCTGTCATACGAGAGAGGGTTGGACCTTGGCGCGGAGAGATCTATCCGAGGGCGAGTCGGGACGGCAGCTCCGGCGGACGAAGAACAAGGCGAACCCCTGGGTCGAACGCCTGGCGAGACTAGGTTACACGTCTAAGGGCTTCGTATATGCGGTCATCGGTATTCTGGCGCTGAGGCAGGCTCTCGGGGTGGGTGGCAAGACGACCGGCACGGGCGGCGCGGTCAAGACTCTTGGCTCCCAGCCGTTCGGGGTGGCGCTGCTCATCGTGGTCGGTATCGGACTGCTCGGGTACATGCTCTGGAAGTT
>JBBPZZ010000154.1:0-2130 GCA_038198445.1 Rubrobacterales bacterium | reverse complement strand
CTTCCGCTCGCCGCTGTCGTTCAGGAGGGCGACGGCCCAGCCCGGCTCCGCCGCATCCGCCGCATTCGGTTCGTCCATCGCCTCCAGGTGGTACTCCAGCAGGCCCTCGTAGATCGTGCCGAGGTGCCGTTCGGAGAGGTCTCGGTAGTCCACGAACTGGCCGTCTACGCGGGAGAGCTGGTCGATCGCCTCTTGCAGGTGCGCGTCCCCGACGGTGTTTTGTTCGAGGAACGGGTGGCGCGCCGGGTCGAAGAGGCCGCCGTTGAAGGTCGCCACGGAGAGCGGTGGGCTGCCGTTGTTAATGATCCGGAAGAGTTGCTTCAGCCTCGGCCAGACGGTCGCACTCGTCGGGAGCAGCCCGCGGCCCTCGGCGGCGTCGTGTTTGATCGCGTACAGGCTGTAGGAGTCGTGGTAGGTCTCGTTACCGCGAACCGGCAGCAGCTCGCGCGCCTCCGCGTAGAGGACGAAGAGCATACGGTACAACAGGATCAGGGAGTTGTCGTAGATTTCCTGCAGCGATTCCGGCCCGGAGGTCAGCCCGTTCTCGGGATAGTCCAGGAAGCCCTGCGCGATGTGCCGCAGCGCCTCGTAGACCTGCGCCTTGAGCGAGTCCCCGACGCCCCGCGCGTAGTCGTCGCTGGCCCGGAGGATCTCCGCGACCCCGAGCGCCCCCTCGTCGAACGCCGGACGCCGGAAGAAGGCGAAGAAGTACAGGAAAGCCTCTGTGTCTCCGCCCTCGATCAGGGCGGGCAGGTCCACCTCGTAGAAGCGGTCCAGCCGGTGGGCCGTGTCGCGGTGGTAGAGCCGCCAGAGCCGTCCGTTCGTCAGGATTCCCCACTCCGTACCCGCGTGGCGCATGTAGAAAGAGATCTGGAACGAAGGGTTGTTGGTCAGGGAATCTCTCCGCTTCCCCTTGAGCGCCACGTCCAGGGGCCGATCCCAGTATTTCGCGTCCCCGACCGCGAAAGCGCTACCGCGCAACCGCTCGTCGTCGAGCGTCCTGTTCTTGTTGGCGGCGAGCGAGGCCGCGTCGCGGTAGAAAACGTAGTCGGGACGCTTCGTGCCCCCCGGCGTGGCGAGCGCGGGCTGCACCTCGAAGATCCCCTCGTGTCCCAGGGCGCGCAGCACCGGCCGGACCACTTCCTCCTCCACCTGCGCCTCGTTCGCGCTCGGCGTGTAAGCCGCCAGTATGCGGGCCACTTCCTCCATCGCGCCGCCCGCCTCATCCGCCAACGCCCGCCAGTCCGGGCGATCCGGCAGCGAGACGTTCAGGTAGTGGTCCGAGAACAGGCCGTGGTTGCGGTGCGGCTGCTCTCCTGGCTGCGGTTGCTGGCGCATCGTATAAGTATAGTATGGTCGTCCCTCCGCTCCCACGCCGGATATTGCCTGGGTGCGGATAGCGGCGGTCAAACGGTACTGGCGAACCCTCCAGATAACCCGTTGGATTACAGGAACAGTACGCTATGCTTCCTGTGCTGGTGGAGAAATGTAGTAAATATGCGTAAGGAGAGGCTCATCATGGCGAAGCTGATCTACTCGGCGATCACATCGCTCGACGGCTACGTGGCGGACGAGGACGGCAACTTCGACTGGGCTGCCCCGGACGAGGAGGTACACGCCTTCGTCAACGACCTCGAACGGTCGGTCGGCGCCTACCTCTACGGCCGCCGGATGTACGAGACGATGGTCTACTGGGAGACCGCCCACACCCTCGCCGACCATCCGGTCGAGCAGGACTTTACGGAGATCTGGCAGGCGGCCGAGAAGATCGTGTACTCCACGACGCTGGAGACGGTATCCAGCGCCAGGACCCGGATCGAGCGAGACTTCGACCCCGAAGCGGTCCGGCGGATGAAGACATCGGCGGAGCGTGACATCAGCGTGGGTGGTCCCGATCTCGCCGCCCAGGCGATCAGGGCCGGGTTGGTCGACGAGTGCCACCTGTTCGTCGCGCCCATCGTCGTGGGCGGCGGAACGCCGTCCCTCCCCGACGGTGTCCGGCTGAAGCTCGAACTGCTCGACGAGCGTCGTTTCAGCAGCGGCATGGTCCACCTCAACTACCGCACGGTGACGTGAGGAGATTGCTACGCCGCACCAACGTCTATAAGTAGACACGCCCTGGTTCGCCGG
>JBBPZZ010000153.1:0-12323 GCA_038198445.1 Rubrobacterales bacterium | reverse complement strand
TTGCACGAGAAGCCGTCGGCGACGAGGATGGTGTCCTTGTCGGCGCCGCGCATCGTTGGATAGAAATTATGCTCTCCGACCTGCATGGAGAGATCGTAGTGCTCGTCCTCGAACCCGAAGGAACCGGCGAGACCGCAGCAGGCCGTGTCGAGCATCTGGTAGTCGGCGCCCATCTTCTCCATCAACTGCTGCTCTCCGGTCATCCCGACGGTAGCCTTGCCCTGGCAGTGACCGTGGACCAGCACCTTCCGGTCGAGCTTCGGCGGCTCGTAGTCTTCGGCCACTTCCGTCAGGAACTCGCCCAGGCTGAGGGTGTTCCTGGTCAGGCGTTTGGCGTCTTCGTCGAAGGGCATCATGTTCGGCAGCTCGTCCCGGAAGGTGGCGATGCAACTTGGCTCCGCTCCGACAACCTTGATGCCTTCACGGACGTAGGGAGCGAGGTTCTTTACCAGCCGGTCGAGGAAGAGTTGGGCGGTGTCGAGCATCCCGTAGTCGTAGAGCGGACGTCCGCAGCAGAGAGCTTCCCGCGGAACGATCACGCAGTACCCCGCGTCCTCCAATACCTCCGTCGTCGCCTTCATCGTCTCTGGGTGGAGGAAGTTGTTGAAGGTGTCCGGGAAGAGGACCACCGGCGGGCTGTTAGGGTTGACGGTCCCGCGTTCCTTGAACCAGTCCTTGAAGGTCTGGGTGGCGAAGGGCGGCATCTCACGCTCGGTGGAGATTCCGCCGAGTTTCTGGACGATGGTCTTCAGTACCGGCGTGTGGGTTACGAAGTTGGCGATGTTCGGTATGTACTGGGCGATGCGGGCGTGGAACATGATGAGGCCCATCGTGTAAGCGTACATCGGGCGCAGCTTTCCTTTGTAATACTTGGAGAGGAACTCGGCCTTGTAGGTCGCCATGTCCACGTGGACGGGACAGTCGCCCTTGCAGCCTTTGCACGAGAGGCAGAGGTCCAGGGCGTCGTAGACTTCCTGGCTCTTGAAGCCGTCCTTTATGGGGCCGTCGCCCCGGATCATCTCGCTCAACATCCTGGCGCGCCCACGGGTGGAGTGTTCTTCCTCGCGCGTCGCCATGTAACTCGGACACATGGTCCCGCTACTCGTGTCGCGGCAAAGCCCGACGCCGACACAGCGCAGGGTCGCGTTGGCGAAGGAGCCGTTGTCCTCCGGGTAGGAGAAGTGGGTCTCCGGGTGCATGGGGTTGTAGTTCGTGCCGAGCCGGAGGTCGTCGGTGATGGTGTTTGCGTCGATGATCTTGCCGGGGTTCATCTTCCAGTCCGGGTCCCAGATGGACTTGAACTCCCGGAAGGCCTGCATCAACTCTTCGCCGTACATCTTCGGGAGGAACTCCGCCCGCTGCTGGCCGTCGCCGTGCTCGCCGGAGAGAGAGCCGCCGTAGGAGACGACGAGGTCCGCGGCCTCGTTCATGAACGCGCGCCAGTTTCGAAGGCCCTCGGCGGTCTTGAGGTCGAAGTTGAGGCGGCAGTGGATGCAGCCGTCACCGAAGTGTCCGTAGAGGGCGGCCTTGTAGTCGTGCTTGTCCATCAAGTCGCGGAAGTCCCTGAGGTACTGGCCGACCTTCTCGGGCGGCACGGCGGCGTCCTCCCAGCCGGGCCAGTGCTCGTGTTCCATCGGGATGTGCGCCGTCGCCGCGAGACCGGCCTCCCGGACCTCCCACAGTTCCTGCTCGTGCGGTGGGTCGTCCAGGAGCTTCATGGAGGGCGGGTTCTCGTCCTGCTCCAGCGTCTCCATGAGCTTCTTCGCCTTCCCGTCACTCTCTTCCGTTGTCTCGCCGCCGAACTCGACCAGGAGCCAGCCGTTGCCCTCGGGCAGGATCGAGACTTCCTTCTCGTGCATGCCCTTGAGGAGCATGTTGTTGACCAGGCGGTCGTCGAGACCTTCTAGCCCAATAGGGCCATACTCCAGTATCTCCGACACGTGGTCCCCGGCCTCGTACACACTCGGGTAACCGAGCACCAGCAACGAACGGGCCGGTGGGCTATGGACGAGCCGCACCTTGGCCTTTAGAACGGTGGCAAGCGTACCCTCGCTGCCGACGAGGGCGCGGGCGACGTTGAAACCCTTCTCGGGGAGCAGGTCGTCCAGGTTGTAGCCGGAGACGCGGCGCGGTATCCGAGGGTAGCGCTCCCGGATGAGGTCGGCGTACTTGTCCCGCAGGTCTCTCAGCTTCTGGTAGATCTCCGCTTTCCTGCCGCCTTCTTTTATGATGCGGTCGAACTCTTCGTCGCTGGTCTCGCCGACGCTCATGCGGGTGCCGTCGTAGAGCACCACGTCCAGCTCGTAGATGTTGTCGGAGGTGCGGCCGGCCATCACGGAATGGATGCCGCAGGAGTTGTTCCCGATCATGCCGCCGAACGTCGCCCATTTGTGGGTCGAGGTATCGGGTCCGAAGGTCTGGTTGTATTCCGGGTCGGTGATGTTGGTGAGCTGGTCGTGGACCACGCCCGGCTGCACCAGCGCCGTTCCCATATCTTCCGGCCCGGCGTCGGGGTTTATGTCCAGTATTTCGCGCATGTACTTGGAGAAGTCGAGTATGACGGCGACGTTGGTGGTCTCACCGGAGAGGCTCGTTCCGGCCCCACGTGAGAGTACCGGAGCACCGTGCTTACGACAGATTTCTATCGTGGCTACCACGTCGTCTTCGGTCTTCGGGATCACCACCCCGAACGGCACCTGACGGTAGTTGGAGGAGTCGTGGGCGTAGACGGCGCGGGTCCCGGCGTCGAAGCGAACTTCTCCTTCCACCCTCTCGCGCAGTTCGGACTGGAGCGCCAGGGTGTTCAGGTTCATCCTCTGGCGGTCGTTTAGCTCGTAACCTTCGGTCTGGATGGTGTCCGTCATCGGCAAGACCCTTTCTAGGCGGCGTACTGTTCGGCGTCGGCGCGTTTTAGTTCTATTCCGAGTCCGGGCCGCGACATGTCCGGCGTAAGGATGCCGTTCTCCGGACTCAGGGCTCCGTCGAAGAACATGCCTTCGATCCTCAGGTGGTCGTGGAAGTACTCGCAGTGGATCAGGGTCTCCATCGCGCAGCAGGCGTGCGCGTGGATCTGGGGCGCGCAGTGACCCGAGAACGGCATCGAACGCGCCTTGCACAGACCGTCTATCCGCAGCAGGTCGGTGATTCCGCCGCAGCGGGTAACGTCGCCCTGAAGCACGTCCACGGCTCCGGCTTCGATCAGGCCGTTGGAGTAGAACAGGTTCCAGCTATACTCTCCGGCGGCGATGGAGAGACCACCCGGCCCCCGGTCGCGCAGCAGCCGCAGTCCTTCGAGGTCCTCGGAGCTTACCGGCTCCTCCAGCCACGTTATACCGGCCTCGGCGAACCATTCGGCCCAGTAGAGAGCCTGCTTGCGCGTGTACGCGCCGTTGGCGTCCACCAGTAGCTCCACACCGTCCCCGATAGCCTCGCGGGCGGCGCGGACGCGCTCCGGGTCCTTTTCCGGCTCGCGCCCGACCTTCATCTTTACGCGCGGGATGCCCTTCTCCGCCCAGCCGCCGAGTTGTTCCTGGAGCTGGTCGTTCGAGTAAGAGGTAAAGCCCCCGCTGCCGTAGATCGGCACGCCCTCGTGGAAGCGCCCGAGCAGGCTGGCGAGCGGCATTTCGAGGAGCTGCGCCTTCAAGTCCCAGAGCGCCACGTCGACGGCGGAGATCGCCATCGAGCCGACGCCGGGGCGTCCGGCGTTCCGGATCTTGTGTTGCATCGCCGCCCAGGACGCCTGCGCGTCCATCGCGTCGCGCCCCTCCACGACGCCTTTCAGCTTTGACTCGATCATGGTGGCGACGGAAACGTCGCCGTAGGTGTAGCCGAGGCCGCGTTTATCGCCGCCGGTCGCTTCGACCAGGATCATGGTCGTCGAGTCCCACTGGAGGGTCCCGTCCGACTCCGGAGAATCGGTCGGGACCGTGTAGGCGGAGACCTCGATGTTGTCTATGGAGACCTTTTCGGTTCGCGTCGCTTGGCTCATCTTCAGAGTTCCTAGCGGTTACGGATCTCTTCGGTGAACTCGTCGAGTTTACCTTTGGCCGACTGCAGCGCGATCCTCACCGAATTCGGCTCGCCTTTCGCCATCGCGGAGGCTATGCCCTGGGCCTGGTTGAACCGGATGTGCGGCGGCAGCGGCGGCACCTCGGGATCGGTTATGGCCTCGTAGACCACGGGACGGTCGGCGCCGAGAGCTTCGTCCCAGGCGGCGGCCACGTCGTCCGGGTTGTCCACCCGGATGCCCTTGAAGCCGAGCATCTCAGCGTACTGCGCGAACGGGAAGTTCGGCAGGTTCTGAGAGGCTTCGAGCTTTGGGTCGCCGGCCATCACGCGCTGCTCCCAGGTCACCTGGTTGAGGTCCTGGTTGTTGAGGACGAGGATGATGAGTCGAGGATCGCTCCACTCGCGCCAATACTTGGCTATATCTATAAGGGCGGCGTTGCCGATCATCTGCATCGCGCCGTCGCCGACGGAGGCGATCACCGGCCGGTCGGGGAAGGCGAACTTGGCGGACAGAGCATACGGAACGCCCGGCCCCATCGTCGCCAGCGTGCCGGAGAGCGCGGCCTTCATCCCCTCGCGCAGCTTGAGATGCCGCGCCCACCAGTTCGTCGCCGAACCGGAGTCGCCGGTCAGGATGCAGTTGTCAGGGAGGCGCGGAGATAGCTCGTGGTAGACCCGCTGCGGGTTGAGCGGCTGCGCGTCCTCCATCGCCCGGTCTTCAAGAATCTTCCACCAGGTCGAGACTTCGCCCTCGATCTCCTCCCGCCAGGAACGGTTCTGCTTGCGCTCCAGCAGCGGGATGAGCTTCTGCAACGTCTCTTTGGAGTCGCCCTGCAGGCTGACCTCCATCGGGTAGCGGATGCCGAGCATCTTGCCGTCTATATCTATCTGCACGCCCCGCGCCTGTCCTCGCTCCGGCAGCCACTCCGAGTACGGGAAGCCCGAGCCGATCATGAAGAACGTGTCGCAATTCTGGAGCATCTCGTTGGTCGGCTTGGTCCCCAGGAGTCCCGCCGCCCCCGTGACGTAGGGCAGGTCGTCCGGCAAGGCAGCGCGTCCGTTGAGCGCCTTCGCCACCCCGCAGCCGAGGATGTCGGCGACCTGCTTCACCTCATCGGCGGCGTGGGCGGCGCCGGCCCCGATCATGATGCCCACTTTCTCGCCCGCGTTGAGCACCTCTGCGGCGCGACGAATGTCCTCGTCCTGCGGGACTATGTGAGGCATCTTGGGCATCGTGGTCTCGCCGGGGAAGACCGCGCCGTGTACCCGCGGCTCCTCCTGGTACTCGGCCTCCTGCACGTCAGCCGGTACTATGATGGCGGTGACGGTGCGCTGGGTCGTCGCTATACGGATGGCCCGGTCGACCAGGAGCGCCGCCTGCTCCGGGATCATGCAGACCTGCACGAACTCGTGGGCCACGTCCTTGTAGAGGCTTACCAGGTCCAACTCCTGCTGGAAGTTCCCGCCGAGCCCGAGGCGCTTCTGCTGCCCCACGATGGCTACCACGGGCTGGTGGTCGAGCCGGGCGTCGTAGAGGCCGTTTAAGAGATGGATCGCTCCGCCGCCCGAAGTCGCCATGCATACGCCGACCTCGCCGGTGAACTTCGCATGGGCACTGGCGGCGAACGAGGCTATCTCCTCGTGGGCCGTCTGGGTGAACTCGATCCTGTCCCCCACCTCGTGGAAGGCTCCGAGCAACCCGTTTATGCCGTCACCGGGGAAACCGTAGATCCGCTTCACGCCCCAGTCCGCCAGTCGGTTGAGCATAAATTCCGCCGTGTTCATCGCCATTGCAAGTCCTCCCTACTCGTTGCTCGCGTAAGCTATGGTGCTAAGAAGAGCGTTCTCCGCCTGACGCGAATCCAGCCGGGAATGCTGCACGACTATCGGTACGTCAGACTCTATGAGGCTCGCGTAGTCCGTATCCCTCGGTATCTGCTCCGGGTCTTCAAGGTCGTTGAAACGCACGTGCAGCGTTCGCCGGGCCGGAACCGTCACCCGGTAAGGGCCGGCGGGTTCGCGGTCCGAGAAGTATGCTGTGATCTCCACGTGCGCCTCCTCGTCGGA
The DNA here is from genome assembly GCA_038198445.1 of Rubrobacterales bacterium. Classification (GTDB taxonomy): domain Bacteria; phylum Actinomycetota; class Rubrobacteria; order Rubrobacterales; family Rubrobacteraceae; genus JACDDK01. The sequence continues at coordinate 6,248 of JBBPZZ010000153.1, read as the reverse complement.
GGTATTGAGCAAACACGCCGTCTCATGGCTCGTAAACTGCGGCTCGGGGCCGTTGCTCCGGCCGGGGATGTACCCCTCGGCGATTGCCCAGCGGCGGCGTCCTATTGGGGAGCTCATCGGATCTCCTCGGACACGCACCGCGAGGGAATGAGATAAGGTCCACTCAAAACTCGTTCCTCCTTCGATCCCGCGCAACAACTTATTCACTATTGTTTACTGGTTTGGTAAGCCTCCGGCGACTTTCGGTTAACGGTTTGTAAAGGTGTTGTGAAGTCTTATCGAGACAAGGAAACTCGGGGCAACAAGGACCGCGGTCAGAGACTCTCTGGAGGATTCCAGGCCACGGCGCATCGTCTTGTGTGCTCTGGTCGGCGCCCGAAACCGGAGGATGCCACCATATCCTGTTATCTGGAGCCGGCGGCTTCCTTCCACGCGCTATCGAGGGCGGAGCGGCTGTCACTAATGACCGCGGACAGGTCCGTCTCCCACAGGGAGTCCGGCACGTCCTTTGAGAAGATCTCCAGCGTGTACGTCCCGCCATAGCCGCCCTGATGGATCGCCCGGAGCAGGGCTGGCAGCGGTATTTCACCCTGTCCCACGACGTGCCGGTCGGCGAAAGAGCGCGGCGTGCGCCAGTCGCTTACATGCACGACGAAGATGCGCTCCCCGCAGGCTCTTATCGCCTCCGCGACATCAGGGTTCTGCCAGATGTTCCAGGTGTCTATGCAGATGCCGAAGTTGGCGCGGTCCACCGCGCCGACAACCCGCATCGCCTGCTCCAGGGTCCAGATGGCGCTCTCCACGTTCATGAGCGCCGGGCTCAAGGGCTCGAAAGCAATGAGCGCCCCATACCCCGCGGCGAAGTCCGCCAGTCCACGGTACTCCCTCTCAGCCACCTCGAAGACTTCCCGGATGTTCCCATCCGGCGGCGGCCCGGTGTTGCAGACGAAGGAGACGCTGGGGGCGAAGGGCGCGATGCGCTCGATGGCGCGCCGGAACAGCGCCAGGCGTTCGGTAACATTCCCCGGTTCCGGCTGCGTGCGGCTGGGGAACAAGGTTCGAACGGAGGGCTGGACAGAGCTGATCTCCAACCCCTGTTCACCGATCATAGCCAACTGTTCGGCGAAGCGGCTATCGTCGAGCTTGTCCTCGCAGACCTCTATGGTATCGACGCCGAGCCGGGTGTAGTTCTCGACGTCCTCCTCGAAGCTCCAGGGAGTCGTCGTAAACTGACTGACGCCGAAGCGATACGTCACAGGCTTCCCGCATGACGCATCATGCCGCCGTCTATGGTGAAGGTGCTGCCCGTCACGTAAGAAGCCTCGTCGGAGGCAAGGTACAGGGCCAGGTTCGCCACCTCCTCCGGCTTGCCTATCCGCCCGAGAGGTATCTCCGAGAGTAGCTCTTCCTTCTGTTCGGGGTGTTCGTCGAGGTTCTTGTTGATCGGGGTCTCGATGGCGCCGGGGGCGATGTTGTTTACGGTGATACCGTGCGGCGCCAACTCCACGGCGATGGTCCGCATGAGCATCCGCAGGCCGCCCTTGGCCGCGCAGTACGGTGAATTGGTCGGCATCGGCCTATCCTCATGCACCGAGGAGACATTGATAATGCGCCCTCCCCCGCCCCGCGTAACCATCTGCTTCGCCGCCTCCTGACAGCCAAGCCAGGCCCCGGTGAGGTTGACCGCTAGTGTCTTGTTCCACACGTCGAGAGGTGTTTCGAGGAACGGCATCTTCTCCTCTATCCCGGCGTTGTTGACCATCACGTCGAGACGGCCGAACTCATCCATGGTCTTCTGTATCAATCCCTTGACGTCTTCCGGGACGGAGACATCGGCCTGGACGGCCAGGGCGCGTCCTCCGAAGCCTTCGATCTCCTCGACTACGGCGTCGGCCTCGTCGGAATGTTTTCTATAGTCTATGGTGACCGCGGCGCCCTCACGGGCGAAGGCGAGCGCGATGGCCTTCCCGATCCCAAGTGAAGAACCCGTGACGACAGCTACCTTGTTTTCAAGTCGCATTACTCAACTCCTCTCGTCCATGAGCACGTCCAGCAGCAGGGCCGCCGACCAGGAGAACAGGTTCGAGCCATGTCCCTGGCCGGTCGTGGGGTCGAAATACTCGTAGAAGCCCTCCTCCCGGCACAGCTCGATGATGGTCCGCCGGAGACGTTCGGCGTGCTTTTCGTAGCCGTAGCGTTCGAGCCCGTGCATAAGGAACCAGTTTATATTGATCCAGACCGGACCCCGCCAGTACTGAACCGGCGAGAACCCGAACCCGCGCACGTCGTAGCTCGGTACCGGCGTCGTGTCCTCGTCGGAGAGGCCAAACCCGGAGTTCTCCAGAGAGTCGACCATCCGCTTCGCCCGGCCTTCGTTGGGGATGCCGGCGTACAGCGGCAGGAAGTTTGGCGCGAAGTAGACGTGGATGGGCCTGTCCGCGACCAGGTCGTAGTCCAGGTAGATGCCGTGTTCCTCGTCCCACAGTTTTTCGTCGATGGCGCGCGCCGTCTTCCGGGCGCTCTCCTCGAATGGGGATGGGTCTTCGCCCAGGATGCGCGCTATCTCCGCGAGATCTCTTCCCGACTGGCACAGCAAGGAGTTGAAGAGCACGTCCTGCACCAGGAAGGGACAATCTTCCCTGATCTTTGCCTCGTCGTATTCGCGGGCGGCGAAGAACTTGACCAGGTAGGCGAAACGGTCGTAGGACGCGCTGGTGGGGCGGTCCCGCGCGCTGACGGAGTGGGTGTCCGCGCGCTGGTATTTCGGGATCTCATCGGCCCTGAGTTGCATACGCTGCATGATCGCATCCCACATCGGCGAGTTGTCCATCCCGGACTCCCAGGGATGGCGGATGTAGACTAACCCCTCGCCTTCCGGGTCCCTGTAACGGTAGAGGTACTCGTGCCAGGACTCCAGCTTTTTGAAAGCGTATTTGAGGAACTTCTTCGCCGCTTCCTGGTCTTCGGCGTGTTGGTAGATACGCAATACGGCGGTGGCGTGGACGGGCGGTAGCACCACCCCGGAGGTCTTATGGTGCGCTGGAGCATCGGGGCTCTCCTTGGCGTGCCAGAAACCGGGCCCCGGAAAGTAATCGTGGAAGTGCGGGTTGAAGACGATCTGCGGAACAAGACCGTTCTTCCACTGGGCCTCGAAGAGATGCTTTAGTTCCTTTTCGGCGCGTTCCTGGTCGTAGTGAGCGTAGCCGATGGAAATGAGCGCCGAGTCCCACGACCACTGATGAGGGTATAGGCGGGGTCCCGGCTTGGTGTACTCTCCGGTCCAGTTGAAGCCCAGGATAGTCCTCGCCAGTTGAATCAGGTCGTCGCTATCGTGCCCCATAAACTCTGCCTCCTCGCCTTTCCGCCTGGCAAGCTCCCATCACCGGCTCTCCAACCCTGTACGGCGGTTGACCTGTCATCGTAGCGTATTCGGGTGAGCCCCGGTTAGCGGTTGGTAAAGGCATTGTTAATACTTGGCTGTTTGTACGCGGCGCCTTGGCGGAGGATAGTAAAAACAGCCTAAAGGTCCTGCGTGTTCCAGAGAGGTGTGACGCCTATGTACGACGAAGAAAAAGGATGGCGAAAGAGGATGACCAGCGGAGCGCCTCTGGCGGTGCTCCTCGCGGCTGGCGTCCTTCTCGTCTACCGGTTGCTGCCTGTCCTGGAGCTGGTGGCAATAGCGATGTTGCTGGCCCTGGTCATCAGGACCGCCACGAACTGGCTGCGTCACCGTGGGCTTGGGCCGTGGATGTCTACCCTGACTCTATTCGTGGCGCTGGGCGCATTTGGAGCCTTCCTATGGCTGTGATAATCGTGCCGAACGTCGTCAAAGAGGCACACGCGTTAGTCTCGTCAATACCAGAATATGCGAATGCTCTGGGAAATCTATCCGAGCGTCTGCACGACAAGACGAGCCTGATCCCGGATCTCTCCGGCCCGTCCGACCGGCTCAAGGGCATCATCGAGCACGCTTTGGATACGCTTCCGAGGCTGGTGGCGGGCGTCGGCTACGCCGTCGTCGACGCGGTGATCACCTTGATCATGGCCATCTTCATGGTCCACGACCCCGACTCCCTGGTCGAAGGTTCACTCAGGTTCGTGCCGCACCGGCGCCGCGCGAAGGTGAGGAGAACTCTCGGTCTGCTGGCGCGCAGGCTCCGGGGCTGGATGGTTGGAACGGGAGTCGCGATGCTCATACTGGCAACGGGGGCGGGCCTCGGACTCTGGCTCCTCGGTGTGCCGCTCCCGATAACCTTCGCCCTTCTGGCGGGGCTGCTAAACGTCGTGCCATACGTCGGCTCGATAGTCGGTTCGCTCCTGCCGGCGCTGGTGGCCCTCACCGTCTCGCCGCTTACGGCTCTGCTCGTGGTGGTCCTTTTCGTGATCCTGCACAACGTGGACGGCTACATCGTCCAGCCTATGGTCATGGGCCACGAAGTCCATCTTCACCCGGTGGTGGTTATCGTCGCCTTCCTGGTCTTCGGACGACTGCTCGGACTCGCGGGCCTGTTTCTGGCCGTGCCGGCCGCGGTGGTTCTGGCTACCCTGGCGGACGAGTTCCTGTCCGGGGAGCCCTCTTCGGAAGAGCAAAAAGAGAAGCCTCTCGCGCGCGACACCACGCGCGCTTAGATGGCGGGCCGCCACCACGCCCAGGTTAGCGTATTGGCGTGATGATAGGTGACCATTCTCGTAAGGTTGTTGGTGCAAGGATCAGTAGTTTGGCAATGGTCCGCCGGCGTCCTTGAGCACGTATTCCTTGAACATCCGCTTGACGGCTTCCGGGTCTTTCTTGGCGAGGTCCTTTTTCATGCCGGGGTCGGACTGTAGGTGGTAGAGTTCGGCTCCGTAGTTGTCGTTGCGGGAGATCATGGCGTACTCGTCATCCCGAGTGTAGACTTGATCGTCGTAGCCGAACGAGAAATGCGGGCGCGGCGCGGGGTCCCTACCCTCCAGTAGCGGGGTGAGATCCTGTCCGTCCATTTGCTCGGGCAGGGCGATACCCAGGGCGCCGAGAATCGTCGGGGCCACGTCGTGGGTGGAAGCATAATAATCGCTGGTCTTCCCGGCCTGCTTGCCTCTCGGGTCGCGGATCATGAACACAATGTCGGTTAGCTCCGGATAGAGAGCCTCCGGGACCTTCCCGGCATAGCCATGCTCTCCGAAAGCGTGGCCGTGGTCGGAGAGGAGCATGATCATGGTGTTGTCCATCAAGCCCAGGCTGTCCATCTCGTCCATGAAGTGGCCCAGCCAGCGGTCAACCATCGTGACCGAGCCCGAGTAGAGCGCCCGCATTCTCTTGAGTTGCTGCTCGGAGAGCCAGCCGGATGTGCTGTTGGGAGCGGTCATGGGCGCCGTGCTTTCGTAGCCTTCGTCGTAGAGCCTGACATACTCTTCGGGCGGGTCCCAGGGCTCATGCGGATCGTAGACGTCCACGACCATGAAGAAGGGCGGGGAGTCTTCGTTGATACCCCCGAGTAATTCGCCCGCCCGCGTGAACACCTGTGGAGTAAACCAGTCCTCCTCCGTCTTCCGTGTCATGGTGTTGGCGAGGTACTGGCGCAGTATCCGCTGCATGTGCTCCCGCTTGGGACCACCCGTGAGGCTGCGTTTCAGCTTATTCTTGGGGGCCAGAGACAGCGGCTTGTAAAGATCGTTCTCCTGTCCCCGGACGAAGTCAAAGACATCGAAGCCCCGATGAAAGTCGTAGTAGGGCTTGAACTGGTGGTAGGTATCAGTGACCAGAAGGGTCTGATAGTCTTGCCCTCGCATAATCTGCGCGATCGTCGTCTGGTCTTGAGGGATAGGCTGCCAGCCGTAGACGCCTACGAATTCGTCTCCCGGAGGGTCCCAATTCCTGAAAGGCCAGGTCCTGATACCGGTGTGGATCGCCCGCCGGGCGCAGATGGTCGGAAGCGAGTCCGGGTATGCGCGGTTGAAGCGCAGGCTATCCTCGGCGAGCGCGTCGAGGTTTGGAGTATGGATCCAGTCGTTGCCGTATGCCCCAACGTGATCTTTCCTCAGGCTGTCTATGATAACCACCACGACGTTCATCCTCGCCCCCCCGGTTGGAAGATAACTGCACCCCGTGCCGACCGCCGACGTACCCAACAGAGCCGCCCCAGCCGTGCCAGCGCCCGCCACCTTCAGGAACTCTTTCCGCGTCAACGTCCGCGTTGGCGCTTTTCCAGGCTTCTTCCGCAGTTGGAACCGCCTCCTCGTACAAACTGCTTGCTGCGGTACATCTTAGA
>JBBPZZ010000152.1:0-4448 GCA_038198445.1 Rubrobacterales bacterium | reverse complement strand
GATACTTGCGTAGCTCCAAATCTCCTCCGAACGTGGCCTGCCGACCGATTCTATCGGAAACGTATCCTCGTCACGCCCGCTTCTTCTTGCCCTTTTTCTTCTTGCGCTTCGCGGGCGCGTCCGGTTTTCCCTCGATGGAGTCGGCCACCCAGCGGCACCACTGCGCGTACTCCTTCTCGTAGCCGATGCCGCGCCGGAGCGAGGCGTAGCCGGCGAACCAGGGCGAGTCCGGGCACTCCACCTCTTCTCCATGCTCGCTCTCCATCCACTTCCGGGTCTTCTTGTAGCGCGTGAGCTGCTCCTCGTGCCTGAGCTCCTCGTCCCGGAAGAGCCGCGCCGCCTTCTCCGGGTTGGCAAGCCACACAGAGTACGCCTTGAGCACTAGCTCGTCCTTCGGAGTTCTGGGCGATGGCGGCTCCGTCACCCATATCCTCAGCGTCTCCAGACCATCCGCCGTGATCTCATAGACTTTCTTGTTCGGGCGATCTTGCTGCTCGATCAGGCTGTGCTTCACGTAACCCCCCTCTTCGAGCCGGGCTAGCTCCGGGTAGATCTGGCTGTGCCGCGCACTCCAAAAGTTACCCACCCTACCCTTCATCCGCTGCGTCAGATCGTACCCACTCAATGCCTCCTGCGCCAGCAACCCAAGAATCGCATACCCAAGCGTCGTCATCTTCCTCCAATATTTTCTCTTATGTCATTCTTGACATATCTGCCGAGAACCCGTAGAATATCATATGTCAATATTTACATATAGAATTGCCGGTGTGGAAGGAGAGAGGGATGTGTGGCAGGTCGTTCGCTAGGGGTGGAGCGGGGTTCGTTTCGGGGCGGCGTAATAGTCCTTTCGGGCTGGACGTGGAAGAGATGAGTCCGGGGGCGAGGGTTGCGGTGGCGCTCTCGGTGCTGGTTCCGGTCGCGCTCTCCGGGGCCTTTCTCGCTTTCACCCCGGTGTGGTGGATCTTCACGACGTACTTCTGGGTGGCGTTTCCGGCTTTCGGGCTGCTGAGTGGCGGCGTGGCCGGGTTAAATGAGGGTCGTCCGGCGCGATTGTCGGCGGAAGCGCTGGAGCGGGAGTTACTTTTGGCGCTTGGAGAGCGCGGTGAGATCACCGCGGCCGTAGCAGCGACGGAGACTTCCATGACGGTCGCCGAGGCGGACGGGATTCTCAGGGAGCTTGCCGAAGCCGGGCATCTGGAGGTCCGGGTGCGGAACGGCGGACTCTTCTACGCGCTCTGGAACGAGCGGAGCGAGATAGAGGAAGCCAAATGAGCCCCGCATCGCGCCTGACAGCGGGCGTGCTGCTGATTCTGATGCCCGCTGTCGTCTACGGCGGAACGAGCATCCTCTCGCTGCTGGTTGGCGGTTCGGGATACGCGGATAACGAGCTGCGACAGGACCTGTGGCGTGCCGGACACGCCCACGCTGGTGTCCTGCTCGTGCTGTCGCTGGTAACGTTACGATACGTGGACGAGGCCCGGCTGCCGGAGAGATTGAAGTCGCTGGCGCGGCACTCCATTCCTGCCGCGGCAGTGCTGTTGCCCGCAGCTTTCTTCCTCTCGGTCTTATCCCCGGACGCGACGGAGCCGAACGCCATGATCTACCTGGCCTACCTCGGCGCGGTCTCGCTGGCTGTGGGGCTGCTGGTGCTGGGTGTAGGTCTCATAAGGAGCACGCGACGGAAAGGTGAAGCGTAATGAAAAAGCGCGGAGCATCGAAAATGGAACATCCCCTGTTCGGAGCGCAGGTGGCGTTCGCGCGGGCGACAGCGGGACTGGGTTGGATGAGCCTCGGCGCGCTGGCGGTCGGTGCGACGGCTGTCGGGGCGGTGGCTGTCGGGGCACTCGCGATCCGGTCTCTCGCCATCAGGAAAGGTAGGGTACGGCGGCTAGAGATCGAAGAGCTGGAGGTCGGGCGCCTGCGTGTCCGGGAGTTGGTAGTAGACCGTGAGCACAGCCCTAGAGGAAGTGAGGAGGACTAGCGAATGGCCCGGATACAGAACGGCCGGTACACGGCGCGGATGGACGAACCGTTCGCGGTCTTCATAATTGGGATGAGGATCAACAATTTTCTCGCCGTCAGTAAGTGGCTCCCTACCGCCCGGGCGATGGGGCCGATGCTGCGCGAGCTATACCAACACCCGGAGAAGGGTTTTCTCGGCGGGGAGTTCTTCCTATACTGGCGCGGTCCCGCGCTGGTCCAGTACTGGCGTTCCTTCGAGGACCTGGAGCGCTTCGCCCGCGACCCGGAAGCCACGCACATGCTTGCCTGGCAGCGCTTCAACCGAGCCGTACGCTCCGATGGAAGCGTCGGCATCTGGCACGAGACCTACATAGTGGAGCGCGGAAACTACGAGTCCATCTACGCTAACATGCCGGTATTCGGACTCGCGAAAGCTACCGAGCACGTCCCGGCCGTCGGAGGCCGCGAGACCGCCCGCCGGCGTCTGATGCGCGGAGAGAACGAACCGGCGGTTCCCACGCCGGAGTGACCTGGCAAGCTCCTACGAGGGAAAAGTCTTCTTCCTCCATCCTGCTATTTATTGCCTGCCCGGAGATCCGGGTAAGAGCGGTGGGGCTCCCCGGACTGCCGGAATAAGGTAGGAGTTTGCAAACCGTTTGGTTACGGATACCGTGAGGACAAAAACCTGGAGCTTGCCTCTGGATCAAGTCCCCCAGCGTTTGCTCAGGACGTTGCGTATCACCCAGGACGCCGCGAGTGTGAAGACGAGCGAGAAAGTGCCCTGCACCAGGGCTTCTTTGACATCGTCCCGCGCGCCGCGCTCTTCGGGTTCGTCCAGGAAGGCTCCGGCTAACTTCGTCGCCGTCCACGCCGCCAACGTCGTGGACAACACCAGTACGATCCGCTTTTGCGTGCCTTCGCTCAATCCTTCTCCTCCTACCTGATCCTTGATTCGGATCATCCGCCGTGGTTCTTCGGGTTCGTTACCCCTTTCAACAGCCGGTTACACCGACCGGCCCGGATCTACTACTCGCCCCCGACCGTAACTCGGCAGCCGGCTCCACGCCGCCGGTGACCAAGACACTCATCACAAGGCCCAAAGCTCATCTTTCATCCCAACAAGAGACGGTGGAAGGAGAGTAGCTCAGGGACTTGCCGCAAAGCGCGAAGTCCTATAGCGTGCCGGTCATGGATACTTACCGCACACCCGAAGACCGCTTCGACAACCTTCCCGGCTTCCCCCACGAGCCGCGCTACCGGGATTGGCGCGGGATGCGCCTTGCCCACGTAGACGAGGGCGATGGGCCGCCGGTGGTCATGCTCCACGGCGAACCGACCTGGTCTTTTCTCTGGCGCAAGGTCATGGAGCCTTTGCTGGAGGCCGGATACCGCTGCGTCGCGCCGGACCTGCCCGGCTTCGGACGCTCGGACAAACCCACCGACGACTCCTGGTACTCCTACGACGCGCACACGAGGGCGGTCGTCTCGCTCTTCGAGGAGCTGGACTTGCGGGACGTTACGCTCGTCGTGCAGGACTGGGGCGGCCCGATAGGGTTGCGGGTCGCCACCACGGAGTTGCCCGGCCGGGTGAGCCGGTTCGTCGTCATGGATACTGGCGTCTTTACCGGACACCAGCGGATGAGCGAAGAGTGGCTGCGTTTCCGGGACTTCGTGGCGCGGGTCCCGGACATTCCCATCAAGCGGCTCATCCAGGGCGGCTGCAAGACTCCGCCCGCGCCGGAAGTCCTGGCAGCCTACGAGGCTCCGTTCCCCACCGTCGAATCGAAGGCCGGAGCCCGCGCCTTTCCGCAACTCATCCCGCTCGAAACCGATGCGCCGGGCGCGGCGGAGGGCCAGGTTGTGGCCGAGGCGCTTGCGGGAGATGATCGCCCGGCGTTCCTGCTCTGGGCTGACTCGGACCAGGTACTGCCGCTGGAGGCGGCCGGCCGCGGCGTTCAGCGTCTCTTCCCCACCGCCGGGGAACTGACCCTCATTGAGGACACGGGACACTTCCTGCAGGAGGACCAGGGCGAGCGCATCGGCGGCTTGATCTTGGAGTGGCTCTCAGCCCTCTAACGTCGGAGGCGGGGTCCGGTACACTCTATGGTGACGCGGAAGTCATAGGCGACAATCAGGACGGCGGGTGACTCGCGGGGCGCCGTCCGCTCCTCTGGTCCTTGCGGACCTGGATCTTCCGTTCCGCGCTGGCGGGGCGGATATATTTGGCGGCGCTTCGCCGGCGGCCCTCGCGTACCAGGTTCACGTGTTTGCCGAAATCCGCGCCGTCCATCCGTGCCTTGCATCTCTCGAACCTGCCCCGCGCATAAGCGAGGAAATCGTCTCTCGGGTTGCCGTTCGCAACCTGGATGAAAGCCCAGATGGCCCAGAGCAGGTCACTCATCACTTTGTAGAGCGCCAGACGCGAATAGAGCGCCGGAGACGCGCCGCCGCCGAAGTATGCCTCCATCATCATCCGGTCCCGCTCG
>JBBPZZ010000151.1:0-29999 GCA_038198445.1 Rubrobacterales bacterium | reverse complement strand
CGCAAGACCCGGCGTGGACCGGGATGTTCGAGGCGGAGGCCGCGGCGCTCTCTTCTGTCCTGGGAGAGGAGGTCCTGGCTATCCACCACATGGGCAGCACGGCCATACCGAGTATAAGAGCCAAGCCGATCGTAGACATCCTAATCGAGGTGCGGGAGATCGAGAAGATAGACGATTTCAACCTGGAGATGGGCGGGCTGGGTTACGAGGCGCATGGAGAGTCGGGCCTTTCTGGGAGACGGTACTTTACGAAGAACCGGGGACCAATCCGCACGCACAACGTACACATCTACCAGAAGGATAACCCCGAGGTAGAGCGGCACCTGGCTTTCAAGGACTATATGATCCCTCACCCCGAAGCCGCGCAAGCTTATAGCCGGTTGAAGGAGGAGTTGGCGGCGGAATTTCCTGCGGACATATATGGATACATTGATGGCAAAGACGCTTTCGCCAGGGAGATAGAGAGGAAAGCCGTAGCTTGGAACCGCTCGCGTTCGTGATCCGCGCACGTCTGGTACTCGCCGCGTGATGCGTGTGGCCGTCATCGCCGACGACCTGACCGGCGCGGCGGATACCGGCGTGCAGCTAACCCGCGCCGGATACCGGACCGCCGTGGCTTTTCGGGAAGCGCCAACACCGGCCGACGCGGACTTCGATGCCGTGGTATTCGACACCGACTCCCGCATGATTCCAAAAGACTCCGCCGCGAAGAGGGTCACCGAAGCGGGTCGTAAGGCGCGCGACGCCCGAATCGTCTACAAGAAGATCGACTCTACCCTGCGCGGCCAGGTCTCGGCGGAGATCTCGGCGGCTCTCCACGCGACCGGACGGGGATGCGTGATCGTCGCGCCGGCCTTCCCCGCCGCCGGGCGCACGACAGTCAAAGGCGTGCAGTTGGTACACGGCGTACCCGTCCACGAGACCGAGATGAGGAACGATCCACGCACCCCGGTTCGGGAGGGACACCTTCCAACGCTGCTCTCGAAATCTTTCTCATCGGTCGAGGTCTTGAGCGTCGAGGACCTCGCGGACTCTGCAAATGCGCGCCGGACCATAGAGAACGCCAGGTGCATCGTGGCCGACGCGGTGCGGGACTTTGACCTGGAGAACCTGGTGCGGGCCGCGCCTGACCCTTCGGAGGTGCTCTGGACAGGCTCCGCCGGGCTGGCCCTCGCCTTCGGCGGCGTATATCCGGGGCCTCATGCCGGAGAGGCGTCCGCCTCGGTCTCGCCGCCCCGTGGGGTACTGGTGGTGGTCGGCAGTCTCAGCGGGGTCGCCAGGGAGCAGCTTCGGAGACTGGTTGAAGAGTATGGAGACGTGGCGGCGCCGGTGGATGCGGAAAGATCCGGCACGGTCGAGAAAGCGGTTGAGGCGGCGCGGAGAGCGCTGTCGGAGGGAGCGTGCGCGGTCGTTCATTCTCCCGAAGAGAGAAGCGCATCCGGGCGGCCTGGGCCGGTCGTCGGGACGCTGGCCGAGGTCGTTGTCAGGCTCTCCAGAGAGAAACTGTTCGACGCGCTGGTGCTGACCGGAGGGTCCACGGCGGTGCGGGTGGCGCGGCGGCTGCGAGCTTCGGGTATAAAGCTCGAAGGTGAAGTGGAGCCGGGCGTGCCGGTTGGCGGTTTGATCGGTCCGTATCCGTATACGGTCGTTACGAAGGCCGGAGGATTCGGCGGACCGGATACACTTGTGGGAATAGTGAAGATGCTTCTGGAAAGCGGGAAGAGATGACCAACGTATGATACCGCCACTCATAGCCGTCACCATGGGAGACCCCGCCGGAGTAGGACCCGAGATCATCGCCAGGACGTTCGCCGAACCGGGATTCAGGGACGAAAACCACGCCATCGTAGTTGGAGACAGGAACATGATGGAACGGGCCGTGAGTCTCCTGGATCTGTCGCTGCGCGTCAACGTCGTCTCGGAGCCGGAGGATGCCGTCTTCGAACCGGATACGGTCGATGTGCTCGCGGTAACCGACTTACCGGATGACCTGCCGTTCGGAGAGCTCGACGAGCGGGCGGGAGACGCGGCGTTTCTGTATGTCGAGAAGGCTATAGAGCTCGCGAGCGCGGGCCGGGTGGCGGCGATTGCTACAGCCCCTCTAAACAAAGAGGCCATGCACCTCGCGGGCCACAAGTATCCGGGGCATACCGAGATCCTGGCGCGACTCACCGGCACGAAAGACTACGCGATGATGCTCGTCACCGACGAGCTGAAGGTAATCCACGTCTCCACGCATGTCTCCTTGAAAGAGGCCGTGGATCGGGCGAAGACGGAGCGGGAGCTTGCGGTGATCCATCTGGCCCACGAGTCGCTCCGCAAGCTCGGTGTCGAGAGTCCGAAAGTAGCCGTCGCTGGTCTCAATCCCCACGCCGGAGAGAACGGTCTCTTCGGCGCGGAGGACGCCGAGCAGATAGCGCCCGCGATAGCCGCCGCCGTGGAGGAAGGCATCGACGCCACCGGCCCCTGGCCGCCGGATACGGTCCTCATGCGGGCTCGGCGCGGTGATTTCGATATCGTGGTGGTGCAGTATCACGACCAGGGGCACATTCCAATCAAACTGATGGGCTTCGATACCGGGGTGAACGTCACGGTAGGGTTGCCGTTCTTCCGCACCAGCGTGGATCACGGCACGGCCTTCGACATCGCCGGTACTGGAAAAGCCGACCCAACGAGCCTGCGCGCCGCCCTGGACCTCGCCCGCAAACTGGCGGGCGCCGAAGAAAGGAGTTAGAAGTGGAGTTCCCGAAGGTAGTCAAGCTCCGGCAGAAGTTTCCTCGTCCCCAGGTCGAGGACGTCGAGGAGGCCGTGCGCGAGCAGCTAAAGCGCGAGGAGATAGCCTCCACCATAAAGCCGGGCATGAGCATCGCCCTTACGGCGGGGAGCCGCGGCATCGCCGAGATAAACGTCGTGTTGCGGTCGCTGGTAAGCGTCCTGAAAGAGATGGATGCCGAGCCGTTCATCGTGCCGTCGATGGGGAGTCACGGCGGGGCCACGGCCGAGGGCCAGGTGGAGATCCTGGAGAGCCTCGGGGTGACGGAGGAGTTCTGCGGAGCCCCGATCCGGTCCTCGATGGAAGTGGTGGAGCTGGAGGAGACGGAGCGCGGCGTGCCGGTGTACATGGACCGCATCGCCTCCGAGGCGGACGGAGTGATCGCCGTCAACAGGATCAAAGCGCACACCGACTTCAGGGCCGAGGTAGAGAGCGGACTGCTGAAGATGGTCTCTATTGGTCTCGGCAAGCACCATCAGGCCCTCGCCCTTCACGGCTATGGCGTCGAAGGTATCCGGGACTTCATGGTCGAGGTAGGAGAGAAGGTCTTGGAGTCCGGTCACATCCTCTTCGGGGTGGGAATCATCGAGAACGCCTACGACGAGCCCGCGCGTATCGAGGCGATCCTTCCGCCGGACGTTCACCGGCGCGAGAAGGAGCTTCTCGCCGAGTACATGGACATGATGCCCGACATCCCGATCCCCGAGATAGACGTGCTCTACGTCGATGCTTTGGGAAAGAACTACTCTGGAACCGGGATGGATACCAACGTCATCGGACGCTTCCGCATCCTCGGGGTCGAGGAGCCGGAGTCGCCGGACGTCAAGTACCTGATCGTGGGCGATATAAGCGAGGAGTCGCATGGTAACGCCCTGGGAGTCGGGCTCGCGGACCTGACCACGCGCCGCCTCGCGGACCAGATCGACCGCAAGGCCATGAACGAGAACGTCCTGACCAGCACCTTTATAGACCGGGCCAAGGTGCCGATGGTCATGGAGAGTGACGAGGACGCCCTGAAAGCCGCCGTCCGCTGCAACTGGGGCGTACCACCCGAGGAGACGCGATTCGTCCGCATCCCGAACACGCTGCACCTGGAGTACCTCTATGTCTCCGAGAACCTGGTCGATGATGCCTCGGGGAACGGCCTGGAGGTCGTGGGCGAACCCGTCGAGCTAGGGTTCGATGATGAAGGAAACCTTCTGCCGTTCGAGGAAGCGGAGAGCGGGGGACGGGCCGTCAGTGTATCCTCCGGCACGGACGACGGTTATTACGATGGGGATCTGTAGTAGCGCGCGGGGCGATTAGCCGCTCTTCGGCATAGCGAAAGGGGAAAAGATGGACTTCGAGCAGCTAGGCAACATGAGGGTCGTGGACCTCTCACTGACCCTCTCCGAACGGCTGCCGGCTACGTGGCCGGGGCACATGATCTACGCCCACAAGAACTGGAACTGGTTCGCTGAGGTTGACGGGCCAATAACCAAGACCAGGAGCGAGGCCCCCTACCAGACCAACTTCGTCGTCATAGACGAGCATTGCGGCACCCACTTCGACGCGCCGACGCACTTCATTCCCCCCGAAGACTCTGGTCTGCCCTACGCAAGTCCTCTGGGAGCCGAGACCGGCGACAAGGTGCCTCTGGAAGACCTCATGGGTCCCGCGGTGGTCGTGGACGTTCGTTTCCTGTCCGAGGAGGCCAGCGAGCCCGGCGTGAGCCCGTTCATTACCGACGAACACGTAAAGAACTGGGAGGCGGAGAACGGAGAGCTCCAGGCGGGCGAGGTGGTGTTGTTCAGGACCGGATGGGACCGTTACTACGTCGAAGGCGAAGAGGGCCTGAAGTACATGCACGGCTCGCTCGTCACCGGAGACTTCCCCGGCTGGCCGGCCCCGTCGCCGGAGTGTGCCATCTACCTGCACGAAAAAGGCGTCAAGACCATCGGCATAGACGCCCCGAGCATCGGCTCCGCCCACGATGGCGTTCCCGTGCATCAAGAAGGTCTCAGCCGCCATCTCCGCTACGTGGAGATCCTCACGAACCTCGGAGAATTACCCGTGCGCGGAGCATACTTCATCTTCATGCCTATCAAGATCGGCGAGTCTTCGGGTGGTCCGGGAAGGGCGATGGCGTTTCTGCCAAACGCGGGATAAAGCCTGTTTCCAAAAAGCTCTGGACTGTTGCGAGCCCGGTCTTCCCGAGGTGTGATAGCTTATCGGCGGGGAAGAGGTTAGGTTCTGGGCGAAAGAGGTGCGCGGATGCGGCTTTTCGAGAAACTTATAGAGTACCGGGATGCCGAGAGGCTGGTACTTGAGAACACGTTCCGGTTGCCGGTGGAGGAGAAACCGTTAGAGGAGGCGCTGGGACTCGTGCTGGCGCGGGATCTCCTGGCGACGGTCGACTCTCCGCCGTTCGATAACTCGGCGGTGGACGGCTACGCCGTGCGGAGTACCGACGCCGAAGCCGGGCGAGTCTTCAAGGTAGTGGACGAAGCTCCGGCGGGCCGGCCAGCCGAGAAAAGCGTCGGCGAGGGAGAGGCGATCAAGATCTTCACCGGCGGCGTCATCCCCGAGGGTGCTGACGCAACCGTGATGGTCGAGAATACCTCCGGCTGGGGCGCGGAATTCGAGCTAAAGAAGGCCGCTGTACCAGGGCAGAACCTTCGCGCCGCCGGCCAGGACGCGCGCAAAGGAGAAGTAATCCTGCGTGAGGGAGTCGAGATCGGGTCTCCCCAGATAGCCCTCGCCGCGACGCAAGGCTACGGCAAGCTGCCGGTCTATCGCCGTCCGAGGGTCGTGGTCCTGTCGACGGGGACCGAGTTGGTCGAGCCGGGAACGAGAGAGCTTTCGCCCGGTGAGATTTTCGACTCCAACTCCTTCGCCATCGTCGCCCAGGCCCACGAAGCCGGCGCCGAAGCCCGCCGCCTTTACGCCGCTTCGGACGACGCGGACGTGTTGCGCGAGGCCGTCGAGGAGGCGCTTGAGACGGCCGATGTCGTGGTAACGAGCGGTGGGGTCTCGGTGGGGGAGAAGGACCTCGTAAAGAGCACGATGCTGGACCTCGGCGTGGAGCAGGTCTTCTGGGGCGTCAAGTTCAAGCCGGGCAAGCCGCTCTTCTTTGGCACGCGGGAAGATACGCGGTTCTTCGGGCTGCCGGGCAACCCGGTCTCGGCGATGGTCTGTTTCGATCTGTTCGTCCGTCCCGCGCTTATTAAGATGATGGGCCGCCAGGATCCGCGGCGTCCGCGCATAGAAGTCTACTTCGACGACGACATGAGGAACCAGTTCGGCAGGATGCACGCAATGCGGGTGAGCCTCGAACGCACGGAGAAAGGATGGCGGGCCGAGTCCGTCGGGGCGCAGGGCTCGGGCCTCGTCAGCTCGCTAACGAAGGCCGACGCCCTCGCGCTCATAGGTCCCGAGTCAGAAGGAGTTCGGGCCGGAGAGCCGGTCGAGGCCATCGTGCTCCGCGAAGAGGTAATTCTCGGCTGACCGTCGACCTGACGGAAACAAAAGTCGAGGGCAAGCGTATTCTAAAAGGCAAGACTTCGCGGGTTGATGGGTTTCACTGGTGTGGGTAAAGGGAGTGGTAGAATTGGGTCCCGATGTTTGAGTCAGATCTCGAAGACAATATCTTTCGCAGGCGCTTGATGAAAGAGGTCTCGCCGGGCTTGCCGGTGCATTTCTCCTTCTACTCGCCGTCCGTGAAAGTACAGATCATGTCTCCCGCCGAGCATTTGCCGGGTGCCAACGGCCGCTATATCGGTAATGGCGTAACGATAGAGTTCGTCCCGGAGGACGCGGCGGCGGTCGAGCGCGTGCGCGAGTACGTCTGGCACTGGGAAGAGCACAACGCCTTCACTGCGGTGCGGAAGATCAATCACCTCAGGCGCGGCGTCTGTCCCGGAAGCGTCGAAGGGCTCCTGGAGATGGTCCGCGGCGTGGACCGCCGGGCCGCCGCGAAAGCAGCCGAAGCGATAGACCCGGACGAGTTGCTGGCGTTGATAGAGGATGGGGACGTGAAGGACTTGGCGCGTCTGCCGGGCATTGGAGAGAAGCGCGCGAAGGCGATAGTCGAGTTCTACAGGAACGAGCGTTCGGAACGGTATTTTCTCTACGCCGCGAACCGCAACGACCGTTTCCGGGGCAAGCCTGTGATTACGGAGTTGGACCTCTCCAACGACCTCGAAGAGCAGGCCTGGGACCACGCCGGACATGCCCGGCGGCTCGGAGACCCGGACCCTCTCGGTGGGAACGAGCCGCCCGGACATACTACCGTCCGCAACGCGAACTTCCTCTATCCACTGCCGATGACGCCTTCTTTGATGGGGCGAGGAGTTTACTATCCCGAGCAGATCGAACTCTTCGCCGACACGCTGAAACGCGTCCTGGTCGATGGAGAAAAGCTCGCCGGGGTGGAAGCCTTGCGTATCCAGCGCGGCAAGATCTTCCACACGACCAAGATGCCCGGTATCGGGATGAAGACCCGCTCCAGAGTCCTGGCGAGCGGCCTGCTCGACTCTGAGTACACTTACGAGAACCTCATATCGATCCCCGGCATAAAGGAAGCGCAGGCGCTCACCATATCGGAGACGGCGAAAGCCGCCGCGCGGATGGAGGTACGTGTCTCCTAGCCTCTATGGCTTCGTCAGGGATCATGGTCCCGTAAACCCCGAGATAGTCGCCGCCGAAGCTCTCGCCCTCGCGCGTCTAAACGGCGGCGCCCGTTCCCACATAGAGAAACTAATAAAGAACGACCCGCGATTTGTCTGGGACGAACAGGGAGACCTCGCGGCAGCGGACCTCGCCTGCCTCGCCCTCGATGATGCTCCTTACGTCGTCTTCGACCTTGAGACGACCGGCTCCTCGGCGAGCAAAGGCGGCATCACGGAGCTGGGCGCGGTGAAGGTGTTTCGCGGCCAGGTGGTGGAAGAGTTCTCGACGCTCTTAAACCCAGGGCGGCCGATAGAGCCGTTCGTCGTGCGTCTCACCGGCATTACGAACAGTATGGTCGCGGATGCCCCGGACGCCGCCGAGGTCATGCCCCGCTTCGAGGAGTTCGTTGAAGGCTCCATCCTGGTCGGACACAACGTCCACTTCGATTGCTCCTTCGTCGCGGCGGCCCGCGAGTCTCTCGGCTTCGCGCCGCTCCCAAACCCGATTCTCGACACTCTAAAGCTCTCCCGTTTCCTGGTGCCGGGTCTTGGGAAGTACCGGCTCTCATCACTGGTCACTCACTTCGGCGTGCGCGCCATGCCGAACCACCGCGCCTTATCCGACGCCGCGGCGACGGCCGAGGTCTTCTTGAAGCTCCTGAAGATGCTACGCTCCGCCGGGGTACGGAGTGTCGGTGAGGCCATGGCGCTGCGGAGCGGGGCGCGGGGACGCATCAAACCGCAAAAGCAGCACCTCGCGGAGGGTATTCCCAACACGCCCGGCGTCTACTACTTCGTGGACAAGCACGGCATCACGCTCTATGTTGGCAAGGCCAAGGACCTCAAGGCGCGGGTCAGGACGTACTTCAACGGCGGTGACGGGCGCCGCAAGGTGGGGCGCCTCGTAGAAGAGGTCGCCGAGGTGAAAGTCAAAGAGACCGAGAGCGAACTGCATGCTCTGATCTTCGAGGCCCGCGAGATAAAGCGCCTGCTACCACGCTACAATTCCGCCGGCCGCGGCGAGCAGGCAAGCTGGTTCATAAAGCTCGACATGAACGAGCCCTACCCGGTCCCCGAAAGAGTATCCGCGAACGACTCCGAGGAGGGTGTTACTTACCTGGGACCGTATCGGAGCGCAGGAGTGCTCGACACTTGCGTGGAGGCTCTAGGACGGATCTTCCCTCTGCGCCGCTGCTCCGGGGAGAAGGAGACTTGTTTCTACGGCCAGATGGGCCGTTGCGCCCCGTGCCTCGGCATGAGCGAGGAACGATACCGCGGCGAAGTCCTCGACGAGATGACCTCTCTCATGCGTGGTGAGGGAGGCGAGGAGCACCTCGTGGCGTTGGTGAAAGAACGCGAGCGGCTGGCTAAGGAGTTGGAGTTCGAGGCCGCGGCCCGTCTCAGAGACCTCATAGCCGGAATTCAGCGCATACGCCTTACGCGCTCCGTGGTTAGCGCCGAAGGTGTGCAGGCCGTCGTGGCTCCATCCACCGAGCCCGGCATCGTCGAGGTCTTCGCGCTCTCGGAGGGTTCTCTGGTCGCCCACCAGGGGTTCGAGGCCGCCGACGCTGCCAGTCTTTCCAGATTCGCTGACGAGGTGCTGGCGAGAGCGGAGGAGTACGGGATGTCCGCTGGACGAGAGGCGGCGGACGAGGCGCGGGTCGTCGCGGCGTATCTCCGGCGGCGGCAGGTAGCGATGGAGGCCGTGCGGTTGAGAGAGGCGCGGGATCTGATCGAGGCCGTCAACCGCGTCTGCCGGGCGGACATCGAAGGCAATGTCGCCTCGCAGGCATGATATCTAGCATGGTAAAATATGTCTCAAGACTCTTGATGGGTTCCGGCGGATTGCCGGGCAGGCAGGAAGAGGCGGTCTAAGGAATGGTGCAGGGCTTACAGGGTGTGACGCGCAGGATACTTCTGGTGGACGACGAACCGTCCATCCAGAAGATGCTGGTCCACGCCCTGGAGCGCGAGGGATTTCAGGTCCACGCCGTGGGCGATGGAGAGGAGGCGCTTGAGGCGTTTAGCTCCTACGAGCCGCATCTGATCATTCTGGACATCATGCTGCCCAAGATAGACGGTACCGAGGTCTGCCGTCGCATAAGGACGCAGAGCGACGTGCCGATCATCATGCTCACCGCCAAGGACGACGAGATAGACCGGGTAGTGGGATTGGAACTTGGGGCGGACGACTACGTCACCAAGCCGTTCGCCGTGCGGGAGCTAGTGGCGAGGGTACGCGCGATCATGCGCCGCTCCACTGTCCCGGCGGGTCAACGTCAGGAGGAGCTCAGCTACGATGGACTGAAGATAAACATCCCGAGCCGCCGGGTTGCCGTGGAGAGTGAAGAGGTAGACCTCACCTATACGGAGTTCGAGTTGCTAATTACCCTGGCCTCGAATCCCGGCCGGGTCTTCTCGCGCAGCACGCTCCTAACCCGCGTATGGGGAGATGAGTTCCGCGACGAGCGCACCGTGGACGTCCACATCCGTCATCTCCGCGAGAAAATAGAGCGAGACCCCCGCAACCCCGAGTTCATCCACACCGCTCGTGGTGTCGGATATGTATTCCGCTAAGAGAATCTTCGGGGGAGACTGGCGGCGGGATCTCTGGCGGGGAGTCAAGAAACGCTTTTTCCCGCGTCTGAGGCAAGGGCTCCGTCCGCGCATCGGTATGCGCGTGTGGCTTACCGTGGTCTTTATGCTCGTCACCGCCCTCGCGGCCGTGACGGCCTACCAGATCGTTCGTCCCATTATGGAAGATACTCTCAACCGCGCCAGTAAGGCCAGTTTCCAGCAGGTGGGGCAGCAGTTTCAGAACCAGCTCCGGCGCAGCGGCAACCAGATATTCATTCAGGATATAAAGGACTTCGCCACGAGCCGCGGCCTTCAGTGGGGGATAGTCAAGGTCGAGGGCAAGGGAGCAACGAAGCTTCAGGGAGACGCAGACCTGGAGTTCCTGCCAAGCGTTGTCCAAAGAGCCGTCAACGAGAAGGCTCCGAGGTCGAACATCCAGCACATCCCGACCGGGGCGCACGTGGATCAAGTCCAGGCCACTTACGCCACCCCGATCGAGATGAAGGGCAAAGATGGAAAGAACATAAAGGGTACGGCGGTCGTGTTCAACAAGTTCTTTACCAAGAACGACGTCGAGAATGTACAGGCGACTACGGACACCATTGGGCGTATAGCCTTCCTGGCGGGTATTCTGGCGTTGCTGATCGCGGGAGTCGCGGGATACATAGCGGCGACGTTTATCTCCCGGCGTGTCAGCCGTCTCGGGCTGGCCGCCGAGCGTATAGCCACCGGAAACTTCGACGAGCGAATCCATACGCGCATAGAAGACGAGGTTGGATCTCTTGGAGAGACATTCAACTCGATGGCCGCTTCCCTCGCAGGCGCCTTCGGCCAGGTTGAACAAGAGAAAGAGCGTGGCCGCGCCATCCTCGACGGCATGACCGACGCCGTGGTCGGGGTGGATCAGGACCTCAACGCCATTTTCCTGAATCCTCGCGCCCGCGAGCTTCTGGAGTCTTCCGACCTTGCCTTCCACACCCGCCTTCAGGAAGTCCTCGCCAAGACTCGTTACGCCGGTCCCATAACGGAGCCGGAAGCCCAGGCTGGAGACAGGACCATCGAAATACGGGCCGCTCCTCTGGAGAACGGCGCTCTCGCCATCCTGCGCGACGTTACCGACGAGCGCAGGGTGCAACGCGCGAAGGCCGAGTTCATCGCCAACGCCTCTCACGAGTTGAAGACGCCGCTCTTTGCCCTATCTGGCTACCTGGAGATGTTCGAGGACGAGCAAGACGAAAACGTCCGGGCTGACTTCCTCGAAGCCATGCAGGTTGCGACAACGCGACTCCAGAACCTCGCCAAGACGCTCCTGGACCTCTCAAAGATGGACGCGAACGCCGTAACCTTCCGCCTGGAGCAGGTAGACCTCGAATACCTGATACACGAGTTGCGCCGGGACTTTGAGTATACGGGACGCCCTGTCAGCATCGACGTCGAGGAAGACGTGCCTCCCGTGGAGACGGATCCAAACCAGCTTCACCGAATGCTGACTATTCTTGTGGACAACGCGCTTAAGTACTCTGGAGAAGACTCGCCAGTGGAACTGGCGCTCCACCGCGAGAACGGGAACGCCGTCGTCAGCGTTTCGGACCGCGGGTGCGGCATTCCGGAATCCGAGCAGCCGCACATCTTCGACCGCTTCTACCGCGCCCAGGGATCCTCACGCGCCGATGGTACGGGCCTCGGGCTCGCTCTGGCGCAAGAGATCACCGACCATCTTGGCGGCGAGATACACGTCCAGAGCAAACCTGACGTTGGCAGCATCTTCTCCGTGATCCTGCCGCTCTCCGAGAAATCATCCGTGTCACGAGACCTCACCCGTTCTTAGTCTGTACCTTAGGTTGAGGTTACGCTTTAGCCTCTTTGAGGTACAATAAGCGACGGGGCAGCCCGAGGTTCGTAGATTCTCCCCCCCTCCCTACGAGCCGCAAAAGTTGCCCCTTTTCGTGCGCGAGGTTTTAGAAGAGCGCTGGTAGTCCGAACAGGGCCAGGAGGGGCCGGATGGGGGTTAGCAGGTAGCTCAAGGGAGAGGACGCCCCTGGAAGCCAGGTAAGAAGTACGAGGCCCAACAGGAGTATAGGGCCGTACTGGTTCATAAAGTTGACGAAGCCGTCGAGGGCGCGTGGCAGGAACGGAAAGATCACCTTGGATCCATCCAGCGGGGGTATGGGTATTAGGTTGAACACGAATAAAAGCGCGTTCACAAACGCAATCGAGACTACTATTAGACCCAGGTATTGCTGCTGGAAGGCTGGAATCAGGAACAGGACGGCGCAGATAGCAACGATGAGCAGGTTCGAAAGCGGTCCGGCGAACGCCACGGCCACGGGACCGAACACGCCGCCCCGGAGTTTCGATGGCACGACGGGAGTTGGCTTACCCCATCCGAAGCCCGCTATAAGCAGCATCAGGCTGCCGAGCGGATCCAGGTGCGAAGCTGGATTGAGCGTTACCCTTCCTGCGCGATAGGCTGTATCGTCCCCTAGCTTGTATGCGGAGTAGGCGTGCGCCGCCTCGTGCAGCACGATACCCACGACGAACCCCAGGGCCACGGCGACCGCCGCGGCGGGACTCTGTTGGAATAAGAAGAACATAACTGGCCTAATGATACACGCCCGGCGCAGAGACCGGGTGTTTAATCAGTATCAGTCCGCCTGTCAGCCGATCTTCGTGGAGGAGATAGTGACGTGGTTGCCGGAATCCTTGGTGACTTCGGAGAGCTGAGGCTTTAGCACTTCCGCGGAGTCAGCTACCGAACCGAGTTCCGTCATGCCGGCCGTCACGGGCTTCTCTGGACCGATGCCCTTGCTTATGTCCTTGACCAAAGAGATGGAGACTCGCAATTTAGGATTGTCTGACGCTTTGATTTCGATCACGTTCGCGCCCTGTAGCATGGGGTCGGGGCGAACAGAAGTTATAGTGCCTGTCACCGGAGCGTAGACGGAGGTCTTCGCCTCGGCGCCCACGTCCATGGCGCCGGTATTAAACCCGGCCCGGCCCGCGGCGTCCATCACATGGTACTGGATGTTCTCCGGGGTAGAGCCACCATTGAAGAGACTCAAGATCACATTCGACGAAAGGTTCTTGCCCCGGGGAACCATCTCGGTGAGGCTCTGACCGTCTGGATGGTACCCGATACCGGTAAGGTTGGCCGGACGTATGGGAGTATATATGTCCACGCCAGCGGCCTGCGCCAGAACGGTGTCCGGCCCCGCGTTGTTCGGGTCTATGGGTACACCGCTGTTCGTGGCGCTGGAAGTCCCCGCGAAGACCGCGAACACGAGCGCCAGTATGCCCAGAACCGCCAGACAGATAGCCATGACGCGCCGCCGCCGGTAGACGCTCTCCTTGTTTGTCTTACGAGCTTCGCGGCGCTCGGCGATCCTCGCCGTCTGAGCTTCGTGACGAGAAGTCGAGGTTCGGCGGGGACCTTCTTTAAGGCTCACGGGACCCACGACGTTGAAACGCCGTTGCCCAACATGTTGCGTCCTTTGTGCGTTGCCCACTCTCATACTGGGGGCCGATTATACAGAGAGGGCTGGGGACTGTAAACTTCCCCGCGTGGTTCGTCTTGGTGTGGTGCCAGAGGTTAGTCTGGGACTGGTATATTGAGTGTGTGTAGAGTCCTTTGATCGGAGAGCCGGTTGCCCGCGAAGAAGCTAGTCGTCTCAACCTACCTTCAGTACGTCCTTATTGTCCTGAGCATAATTCTGCTGATAGGTTTTGTGCGGCAGATAAGCGGCGTCCTTCTGACGTTTCTCCTGGCGGCTCTTCTGGCTTACGTCCTGAACCCGATAGTGCGCCGCCTCGAAGAGTGGCGCGTGCCGAGAGTCGTGGCTGTGGTGGGAGTGTTCGCCGTGCTCGTAATCATCGTCGTCGCCGCGCTGCTGGTGCTCATTATTCCGGCGATAGGGCAGGTGCAGGATCTGATCGAGAACCCGCAGTCCATAGTAAAGCGGGCGAACGGGCTGGTTGAGCGGGCACGGGATTTGCCCTACGTGGGCGAGTACGTGGGCTCCTTTGACCAGCAGGCGGCCACGCAGCTCTTGCGGAGCAACGCCCCGTCGGCCGGCCAGGCGTTCAAAGGGACTTTGGGATTTATCGGGGGGGTCTTCGGCATCTTCGGGACATTGCTGAACCTCATATTGATGCTCATAATCTCCATCTACCTGCTCCTGGAGCGAGAGAAAATCATTCGCGGCATACTAAACATAATCCCCGACACGGTGCGCGATCAAGCCGTCGAGTTGCTACACGCTGTCGAGGCCACGCTGATCAAGTACCTGAAGGCGCAACTTACACTCTGCGCGATCATGGGCGTAATAGGAGCGGCTATAGGTTTCTTCGCCATCGGCCGCTATGCTCTAATAATCGGCCTGTGGGTAGGCCTCACGGAGATCATCCCCGTCCTGGGAGCCTTCCTCGGGGCAATCCCCGCGGTCCTGATCGCCCTCTTCGGCGGCGGGTTTACGCAGGCTCTAATCGTCGCCGGCCTCTTTCTCCTGGCGCAGCAGCTTGAAGGGAACATCCTTGTTCCGCGGATTATGGGAGGTTCGGTCGGAGTTCATCCTCTGTGGGTGCTTTTCGCCACCCTGGCCGCGACTGCTCTCTACGGTGTGATCGGCGCGGTCTTTGCCGTGCCTATAGTCGCGATCGTCGCCGCCACGTTCCGTTATTTACGGAATGCTCTGATCTTCGAACGCTGGAATAAAGCTCTTGTTGCGCCGACGACCATCCGTCAAGAAGATACGCCTGATACTCAGGTAAGCCCTCCGGCTCACGCGGAAGAACGGCCTTCTGGCGCTCGGGATCAAGACCTCAAGGAGCGGGGAACGGGGAAAGGGAAGTAGCTTGAGCGTTCCGCGTCGCGTGTTCTCCTATAAAGAAGCGCTACGGCGATTGCTTGCCCCTCTGGTGCGGTTGCTCTCGGCGATGCGGGTCCGGCCCGATACGCTGACTGTACTAGGCTGGGTCCTCTCCCTCTGCGCGGCGGCGCTCTTCGGCTTGGGGTACATAATGGGCGCCGGCACCGTGATGCTCTTCGCCGGACTGTTCGATGCCCTGGATGGCGCCGTTGCCCGGGAGTCTGAGAGTATGACTGAGTTCGGGGCTTTTCTCGACTCGACCCTTGACCGATTCTCGGAGTCGGCGGTCTTCGTCGGCATTCTCTTCTTCTATGCTACTTCGAACCGTCCATACGAGGCGCTGCTGGCCGGAGCCGCCATGACCTTCTCTCTTCTTACTTCCTACACCAGAGCGCGCGCTGAAGGTCTCGGTCTGACATGTGAGGTAGGATTCTTGGAGCGCGCGGGTAGAGTCGTATTGCTCTGCGCGTTCTCCCTACTCAACTACCTTACGGTCGGAGTCGCTCTGGTGAGTGCGGGAGCGCTCGTGACCACTGTTCAACGCATCCTCTACGTCCGCCATGAGACCCGAAGATAGAGAGGGTGCGCCCGCTCGTCCCCCTCGGAACGCGGTGAGCGACTACAAGGCGAAGGTTTCACGCGAAGCATCCAGCGTGGACCGGCGCATGAAGCAAGCCGGACATCCGCAACCGCTCGGAGAGCCCGCATCCGGGCTAATGATCGTCCTCGAACAACCGGTGGGTCCTCGGGTTATAGACGCCCTCAACCGGAGTCTGGAGTCTGTGCGGCTCCCGGACGCCTACGTTACCTGGGCCGGTACGGGACTGCTCGCCGAGGAGATACTCTCCGCCGAGCCCGTCGCGCTCGTCGCGGTTGGTCCGGGAGCCGCGCGCGAGATCGACGCTCTCGAATACCCGCTCGCCCGTCGCCTTTTCACGGAGGCCGCCGAGGGCGAGTGGTTTACCTGGACGAAGAGTGTCGCGGGGATTTCTCTACCCGCCCTCGCCCCAGCCATCCACGACGACGAAGCTAAAAAGCGATTCTGGCGAGCTTTCCTCGCCCTCCGAGACCTTAGCCCTTGAGCCGCTCAACAGAGGGCGTGGTGTTCCTCGCGTCCGGCGCGTTACTGCTCTTTCTGATTGCGTTTACACTTCCATTCGCCACCGAGGGCCAGCCCTCCTTGCTGGCGCAGGTTTCGGGTTACGTCCTTGCCATCACCCCGATAGCTATCATCCTCCACGGACTCCTCCGCGTGGGTGACAGCCTCGACACTTCCTGGTTGCTCTGCCTCGGCGCCGCAACCGCGGTTCTCGGACTTCTGGTAACCGTATTGCCGGCCCGCCCCGATATTCTCGCCACGGGTCCCAGGTTTTTTCCGCTGGCTGCGCTCGTTCTTTCCAACACTCTGAGGATCATCTCCGCTGGTTCTCTCGCTCTTGCTCTGGCTCGTTACGTTCTCTCGCCCGGCATCGCCCTTGTGATAGCCTGCGTCGCCACGGCCTCGGACATTTTGAGTGTCTTCGCCGGTCTAACGAAGGCGCTTTTGCAAGAAGACTCCCCAGCACTCGACTTCTTGATTCTGATCTTTCCGGTCTCCGGAGCGCCTCTCGGATTCGGGCTCGGCCTGAGCGATTTCGTTTTCCTAGCCCTCTTCGCCTACGTAAGCTACCTCTTGAACCTTCGCTACTATCCAACCCTTACCCTCGGAGGCTTCGCCGCGATCATCGCCCTTTCCTCCGGCCTGCTACTTCAGCGCTCCCTTCCCGCCCTCCCGTTTATCTCACTCTCTTTCGTCCTCGTAAACGCCCTGCCTATCTACCGCATCCTGCTTAAATAGACCCCAGGTACGCCACGGTTTTTGCATGAACATTACGAGTATTAAGTTTTATTAAAATTCAGTGTCGTGAAGGAAACAGTGATTCCCTTTATTTAAGCCATCTCTTGAGATTGCGGAGCGTTTTTACGCTGTTTCGGGCATTGCGCGGTGGGTTGAGGTTCTCTAAAGTTCCCGGCTTAGGAGGGGGGATTCGAAAACCAGATCCCCTCACAAAGCAATAGTATCCAACGGGAAGGAGCCCGGACGTATGCCTAAAAGGGCTAGATTCATCGTGTTTCTCGGACTTGCTTTAATTGTTGTCTTTGCGACCGGGATATCCGCTGGAGCGGCCCCCAGGAACAACCTCCAGATCAAACAAACGGAAATTAGCAGCGCCCAGGACCGCCTGACTGAGATCCAGAAAGAGTCGAGCGCATCGTATGAGTCTTACAACAATGCTTTGTTCCAGTTAAACGAGTTGGACAAAGACATGGAAAAGACTTCCAGCAAACTTGCGGACACCAAGAAGCAGCTTTCCGATTCTCAGCAGAGGCTGCAGACCAGGGCCACCCAAGTCTATAAGAGTGGAAACGTTGCCTTCCTTGACGTGCTAGTCGGGGTAGACGACTTCTCGGAGTTCGCGACTCGCCTGGACGTGTGGATGAAGATCCTTGGTCAAGAGAGAGCCGAGTTCGAGGCTGTTCTCAAGGCCAAGAACCAGCTAGAGACCGAGCAAGCCAAACTTCAGGATCAACGCGATCAGCGTGCCGCGACCCTCCAGGATGCCAGCAAGCAGAAAGAGCAGTCCGAGAACGCCGAGGCTGAAGCAAAGGCATACGTGGGATCTCTGAACTCAGAACTCCAATCCGCTATCCAGGATCAGCAGGCGCGCCAGGCCGCCAAGGCTCGGGCCGCTGCGAAGGTGGCAGCCGCGCCGGTCGCCGCGAGCGCTGCGCCTGTTACGAAGCCCGCTCCAACAACGAAGCCTGCGTCAACAACGAAGCCTGCGTCAACAACGAAGCCCGCTCCAACAACGAAGCCCGCTCCAACAAAGTCCACGCCTGCTCCCGCCCCGATTGCTCAACCGCAGGTGGTTCGGGTCGCACAGCAAGCAGACACGGGTGCAAGCTCTCAGAAAGACCTCCAGGCTGAACGGAAGGCCGCGGATCAGCGTGCCGCCGAGCGTGCGGACAAGGCCGCGGCAGCAGAGGCCGCCGCGCAGAAGGCTCAACGTCAGGCCGAGCTTGCCCAGAAGCAGGCAACGGCTCAAAAGGCCGCGGACCAGCGTGCCGCGGCGCAGCAGGCTGCCGCCGAGCGCAAGGCCGCGGCGGAGAAAGCCCAACAGAAAGCTGAACAGGCAGACATCGAGAAGGCCGCCGCCGAGCGCGCAGCACAGCAAGCAGCGGCGGACCAGGCAGCGGCGGATAGACGAGCCGCTCGGCAAGCCGAACAGGACCAGGCAGCAGCCGACCAGGCAGCAGCGGATCAGGCAGCAGCGGACCAAGCAGCAGCGGACCAAGCAGCAGCGGAGCAAACTACTACGGAGACCGCGCGGCAGCCAGCAGAAGACACTGCTACTCAGCCAGCTACGGATTCTGGAGGAACTTCCCAGCAGAGTGGTGGGTCCGCGCCGGCCTCTGGCGGCAGCAGCTCTAGCAGCGGGAGCGCGGTGGTCGCCGAGGCTCAGACCTGGCTCGGTGTGCCCTACGTGTACGGTGGGGCTTCGCGCTCCGGCGTTGACTGCTCGGGGCTGACCATGTTGGTCTTCGCCAAGTTTGGCATCTCCCTGCCGCACTCCGCGGCGGGGCAGTACGGATACGGTTCGCCGGGCTCGGGCTCCGCGGGAGACTTGGTCTTCTGGGACGAGGGCAGCGGTATCAGCCACGTCGGTATCGCTACGGGCAATGGGACTACCATTCACTCGCCGTACCCTGGCACCGTGGTACGCGAAGAGGGCATCTGGTCCAGCGGATACGTTGGAGCCAAGACCCTGCTCTAAGCAGCAACGAAAATCAGAGGCTCGGAGGAGGCTGGAAACGGCCTCCTCTTTTTGTTCGCGGAATAGCCAACCCGTGAGCAATGGTACAATCCGAGTCAACGAAGGGTAGTCTATGGGCCGATGCCGCCAACGGCACGCAAGAGAGCGTATTGTCAGGTTCTCGTAGCCCGGAAGGAGTGTCTTCCACGTGAGTATCGGATTAGTGCAGGCGGTGGGGGTTGGTATCGTCGGCATCGTGTTGCTCTTTGCCGCTATTGCTTTCGTATCCGTGGTCCTTAGTTCCATCAAGATAGTGAAAGAATACGAGCGCGGTGTGATCTTCCGTCTCGGACGGGTTCAAGGCGGGCCTAAAGGACCTGGGCTTTTCTTATTGATACCGTTCGTGGACAACATGGTGAAAGTGGATTTGAGAACCGTAACCATGGACGTGCCGCCGCAAGACGTCATAACCCGCGACAACGTGCCAGCCCGCGTGAATGCCGTAGTCTACTTCCGGGTTTTGGATCCTAACAAGAGTGTTATAGAGGTAGAGAATCACGTCCTGGCGACGAGCCAGATCTCCCAGACGACGCTAAGGAGCGTTATCGGACAGAAGAACCTCGATGACCTGCTGATCAACCGCGAGGAGATCAACGACGAGCTCCAGAAGATAATCGACGATCAGACAGATCCATGGGGTATCAAAGTGAGCGTGGTCGAGGTCAAGGACGTCGAGATACCGCAACAGATGCAGCGGGCGATGGCCCGGCAGGCCGAGAGCGAGCGCGAGCGGCGGGCAAAGATCATAGCGGCCGAGGGTGAATACCAGGCCTCCGAGCGTCTGCGGCAGGCTGCCGACGTACTCGAAACTCCGACAGCCCTGCAGCTCAGGCTATTTCAGACGATGAGCGAGATTGCCAGCGAACAGAACTCCACGATCATCCTTCCTATCCCGCTCGATCTCTTTAAGCCTTACCTGGAACAACCGAACGGGTCCGGCAACGGCAACGCTAACAGGTCTTCAAAGGAAAAGAAGGTGGTGGAGCAACTCTACGAGCAGGCCGCCGGGAAGACTCCGGGTGAGCCTTCCAGTGAAGAATTTTCTGAAGAGCAGCTTCGTTAAAGAGGTTACGCGCCGCCTCCATACCCTCTATACCGAAGCGGTTATACGCTTTAGTTCTCTTGGTTAGCTTCGCAAAGCTGTGGGTAAGATATCCTCGAAGTTGCAAAGCTGAGCCGTTCAGAAGGCCGCGGCCATCAGAGCAGCGGCCGACTTCGAGCGGGTGAGAGGCCAAATGAACCGCGAGATAGCCGAGACAAGGGGGGAAGAGGAGATCGGGCTTTCAGACCCAATTTCTTTAAGAATCCCGAGCAGTTCAGAGTACGTTTTGCTGGCCCGGCTAGTCGTATCCCAGGTCGGTCAGATGGCCGGATTCGGGTCCGAGGACGTCTACGACCTCAAGTTGGCCGTCACGGAGGCCGCGACCAACGTCATACGCCACGCCTCGGTTGAGCGGTTCGATATCGAGTATAGAGTATCGTCAGGAACGGTCGAGATCACGGTCGTTGACGAGGGCGGCGGCTTCGATGCCGACAAACTCACGCAAACACCTCACGAGCAGGGAGGCTTCGGCTTGGCCGTCATCCAGAATCTCGTTGACGAAGTAAGCCTTGATTCCAGTACAGGCGGGGGAACGCGCCTAAAGATGATCCGACGCACCGCCAAAGCCGTATAGGTTCTCTGACACCGGAAACTGTAGTGCATCCAATCTCCGATAGACTCGTCGAGAGGGTTGCGCGCTTACCGCTATTTAATATAAAGTAACCGGGATTTGATATTGACCTCAAACCCCCTAAGGACGCCGTGCTACAACGCGTAAATCCTGGAAACAAATCGCTCGCCGACTATCGTAGCATCGTCCGGCGGGAACTCTACGATGAGATCCGGGACCTCGGCGAGCGGCTCGATGGCGTCCGGGTACTTCACATTAACGCGACGAGCTTCGGAGGCGGAGTCGCGGAGATATTGTATACATTGGTCCCTCTAATGCGAGATGCTGGGCTGCAGGCCGAGTGGGGCGTGATGTTCGGTGCGGAGCCGTTTTTCAACGTCACCAAGGGCTTCCACAATGCCTTACAGGGCGCCGACTACGATCTGACCATCGAGTCACGCGCCATTTATGAGGAGTACAATCGTCAGTCCGCCGAGGCGCTGGTCGAGGCGCAAGAAGAGTGGGACATAATGTTCATCCACGATCCGCAGCCCGCGCTTCTCAAGCATTTCAGCGGCGGCCTCTCTCCCGAGACGAAGTGGATCTGGCGCTGCCACATAGATACCTCGACCCCGAACAAGCGGGTCCTCGACTATCTGTCTCCATACATCGTAGATTACGATGCCCAGATCTACACCATGAACGAGTACACGCCTCCCGGTGTGGAACTACCGAACCTCACCCTGATCCCTCCGGCCATAGACCCGCTCTCGCCGAAGAACATGGCGCTCTCCGCCGATGACGCCCGCTATATCGTCAACCAGTTTGGCGTGGACACCGAGAGACCATTTATGCTTCAGGTCTCCCGCTTCGATCCCTGGAAGGACCCTCTTGGCGTCATAGACGCGTACCGGGCGGCAAAGGAGGAAGTCCCAGAACTTCAGCTCGTCCTGATCGGCTCGATGGCCCATGACGATCCTGAAGGCTGGGACTACTGGTACAAGACCGTCAACTATGCTTCCGGAGACCAGGACATCTTTCTCTTCTCGAACCTCACCAACGTCGGCGCGATAGAGGTGAATGCCTTTCAAGCCCTGGCGGACGTAGTGATCCAGAAATCCATCCGTGAGGGCTTCGGGCTCGTCGTGGCCGAGGCGCTCTGGAAGGGGCGCCCGCTCGTCGCGGGCAGGGTAGGTGGAATTCCGATGCAGGTAGCGGCCGGTGGGGGCATCCTGGTCGACACCGTTCCCGAAGCCGCCGCCGCATGCGCCAAGCTGCTGAAGGACCCGGATTTCGCCGCCGAGATGGGGCGCCGGGGCAAGGAACACGTCCGCAAAGACTACCTCACCCCTCGGCTCTTGCGCGACGACCTCGAGTTGTTCGCCAAGTTGCTTGGCGTATAGCAACAGCGCGGGCATTTTCCCAAAGAGACGGACCTGACCCGAGTTTGCCGGGACTCCCCTTTACAGAGCTTTGGTCGTTCTCAACAGCGAGGCAACACGCCCTCTCTTGCCAGGAACGCCTGGAGGCTCAGGCCGCTTTGCTCCATGCGCTTGACGTTCCCTTTTCCTACATAACGGTAGTGCCAGGGCTCCCAGTGGTATCCGGTCTCATGGTATTTGCCTTCAGGATAGGAAAGCACGTAGCCGTACTTCGGCGCATTGCTCTTGAGCCAGGAACTCGCGGTCGTTTCTCCAAACGGCTGCCAGAGCTTGTAGTCGGCGTCCGCGTTGGTGAAATCCACAGCGGTGCCGAGTTGGTGCTGGCTGTATCCGGGGCGGGCGCTCATTCCCCCCGCGCCCTGCCCATAGAAGTTGGTCCACTTGCCGTAGGAGGCTTGCTGATCCGCATAGGACCTGTAGGCAGAGGCTACGACTAGTTCTTCGTTACCCGCCGCCGCTGCCTTGATAAGCGCTTTCAGGTGAACGGCGGCTTCACCTCGCATTAGCGGGTCTCCTTCAAGCACCGGCACCCCGTAGGCGCTCAAGGAGATAAGGTCGGCGGGTACGTAGTTATAATCGAGAGGATGGCTCTGGTCTACGAGCACCCGCAGGTCGTCACAGCTTCTGGCCGGGTCCGGCAACGGGGGAGAGTCGGCCAACTCTTTCCGAGAGACTTGCCGGGGTTTCTCGGTTTTCTTTTCCCCGATGTTGGGAGGTGACAGCGGCTTCTCGACCACGACAGGGTTTCCCGTTGCAACCTGCGTCTCTGTATAGTGCGTACTTTTGAGGAGAAAATATCCGGCAAGGAGCAGGGAGAACAGAACCAGCGCAAAAGCGAGCCAGCGTTTACGCTGCCGGTCCTGTCTGGCGGCACTGTACTCCGCGCGGGATCTCTTTCGCGTAACTGAGTTCATGCGGATAACGCTACCGCACCATGGGTAACGTGTCTAGGAGAAATCCGCGCCCATCTATGGCATGAAACGGCGGGTCCCGAAGAACCCGCCGAAAAAAGTCCGAGTTGAAGTTTGGCTAACTGACCCGGCTAGACTGAGCCTGCCCACCGCCCACTTCGCCGAGCGCCTGTCTGTTAGTCAGCAGCAGGATCCCGAAGCCGATCTTGGCGAGGAAGTCGAGTATCAGGAAGAGAAATATCTCCCCGGTCGAGCCAACCGCGTTGAACCCCTCTGTGCCGAGCAGCCACACTATGGGGTAGAGGCTCCATAGAACCAGAGTAAGGGTGGCAAGTGTCCTGAAGACTTGAGACACGGACTGCGGCTGATTGCTTGCCGCCTGAAATATCTGAGTTATGAGCAAGTAGAGCAGAGCAACGAGGGCGATGGTGCTGACTATGAACCAGAAGCCTCTGCCGAAGCCCGAAGCCCTGGAGCCGGCAAGAAGGCCTGTCAGGATCATAACCACGTCCAATACCAGCAGACTTGCGATCAGGCCCACGTTCCGTTGCGGACTGGCAATGGCTAGAAGAGCAAGGTCGAGCAGCAGAAGAGGCGTGGTGATAAGCCAGTCAATGTAGCGGAAGAAGTAGAAAACCCTACCCCCGACGTTGGTAGACCCCGCCCCCGTCGCCATCATGAGGTAGGAGAACGCCGCGACCGCTACGATGGCGGTCGTAATGTAGAAGAAATGCCGGCCCGCTGAAGCCTTCGTCGTCAGGAAAGCAAAGTATGCGGTGGCTACTATGAAGCCTAGAGTACCTATCCACAACAAGAAAGTTTCCACGTTCTCCTCCCGTAAACCTCGGTCGTTTGTATTCGGATTTTACAGGTAGGTAAACTTGCGATTAAGTGAATTTACATACCGTTTCCACGGCCCTGCGCGCGATCTCGGATATCTTCCACGTCGAGTTCGCCATCGAGGAATTTGCCGATGAAGTAACCAATAATCGCGAAGAGCACCACTAGAGCCGCCACGCCGATTCCGTAGACGGCGATCAGGAATATCAGAACTCCCCCGATCAAGGCTCCCCATTGCTTGTTGGTCCAGGTTGCCACTTTATTCCTCCCTTTTCACTAGGATGCGGTTCCTTGTACGGTAACTTCCACGTTCTTGACCGGCACGCCCTGACCTTCCAGCACGCTCCGAATGTTCTCCCTGGCGCGAGTCGCCAGCTGGGTGTAGTTGCTCGAAGCGGGAGCCTGGATTTTGCAGGAGACCAGATAAGGCAAGCCATCCGAGGCGAGAGATACGGATGGAGACTCGGCTCCCACTTCCCTTGCCGCGCCCTCGCTGAGGGTTTTGACGGCTCGGGCCGTGATCCTGGTCTCCTGACCAGGCCGGTCGTCGATTAGCGTACTACGCGCTACCTGGCGACCGAAGGTAAGCTCCCGAAGCAGTAGCAGCAACGCCACGATAGCCAGGAGGACTCCGACTATCCCCAGCACAACCCGGCCTCGGCCGCCAAAGCTGGATGCCGATAGGTTGCTCAGGGCGTCCACTCCACTTTGGTAGTTCGTGTACTCGTTGATGACGTCGGCGGAGAGTATCCCAAACGCTACAAGAAGAAGCAGCACTGGAACCGCTATTAGTAACAGTGCTATGAGCAGCATTATGAAGCGGTTGAATCCGTTCATTGCACCCTCGTTTTCGTCTCTCGGGGGTCTGACTCGTTCAGGCGTATCTTTAGACTGCCTACCGGGATGCCGCTCCGGGCGAGTCTTTGCTGCACCCGCTCTTGCAAGTTCGACTTGATAGCGTTGGTGTTTTCCCCGCGCCGCACGTTTGCATCAAGGTTTATCTTCGCGCCCGGGCTACGTTTTGCCTGAACCTTCGTGGTGGAACCTAGTACGTCCGGTGTGCCTTCGGCGGCTTCCTCCACCTCGCCTTCGACTACGCCGCGGGTGATATAAGTGCCTTTCTGCATACGCACTCGCTGTGGAGTCCGGGGCTTGAGTTCCGCTATCAGGAGTATAAGACCGACGATCGCCACCAGAACCAGGATAATGACGCCCAGCACGGTAAGGCTTCCTCTTGTCACATCGCCGATGAAGCCGCTGATGCTCTTACCAGCCGGAGAGAAAGGCAAACTGGCTAGTTTGTGATCGAAGAGATCAAAACTGTAGACCACCATGTACACTCCAAGCAGGAAGAGCCCGGCCAGGACCACTATCAGCACTATCCTGTTAAAGATTCTCATCCGCACCAACCTCAAGGTCTTCAACAACCACCAGGGTTTTCCGGTCCCCGGCGTGGGGCGCTACTCGCTCCATAATGTTTTTGGAGATTTCGGGTATCGGCTTGGGCAAAGGATATCGCGCCACTACGTGTATCTCTAGCTCATCAGGCTTGACCACCACACCCGTCACTTTATCTCCGCCTTCATAAGTTGCGGCTTCCACAAAACGCCCAGAACCCATGGAATAGACACCCTCTGTCGCGAGGGCGGCCTCCGAGGCCGCCCTCGCGATCTGCAGTAGTCCGTTAGTCAAAGCTCAACCTGACTTTCGAGTAGCGTCCGTTTCCTACTGGACTCTCTGCTGTTCCTGCGCTTCTTGCTCTTTCTGCTGCTGCTGCAACTCTTTCTGCCGCTGCTGCTCTGCTTCTTGCTGCGGGAAGAAGATGTTGCTGACCGTTATGTTTACCTCGGTCACCCGCAGGCCGACCAGGCTCTCTATCCTGTTGACGACGTTGCGGCGTACTGCCTCCGCGAGTTGGGGTATGGACTTTCCATACTCGGCGGTAAGCGTGAGATCTAACGCAGCTTCCTCTTGTCCTACCTCGACTGAAACGCCCTGCGTCTGGCTGCCGCCACTGCCGCCGGTGATGCTGCCGAGCAGACCGCTTACGGCCTGTGAGCCGCCACCGCCCATGCGAATACCTTCGACCTCCTGGGCCGCGATACCCGCGATCTTGGAGACTACGGTGTCCTGGATGCTCGTGTTTCCGCGGTCAGTCTGCAGAGGGCTACGGCTCCCGCTGTTTCCACTGCTCCCGCTACCTCCGCTGCTGCTCTGCTGGGTTCTCTGTTCGGACATATTCTTTCTCTCCTTCCCTAAGGGACTAAGGTGGGTTGCTTGCAAATAAGCATCATGCCGTTCGGCGTGTGACCAGCCTATACAAGGCCAGCAAGATGATCGCACCCAGGGTCGCCACCAAGATGGAGCCCAGGAAACTCGATCCCGCAGAGGAACCGAATAAACTACGGACTATGAACCCTCCGATGAAGGCGCCGGCTATCCCGATCAGGATAGTGAGGATAATGCCCCCTGGATCTGGCCCCGGCATCACCCATTTCGCCAATGCGCCCGCCACCAACCCGATTACTATCCAAACTACGATTGCTATTTGCTCTCACCTCCCCCTTCTATGCCAACTGCGTTTGCCGAGCGGCACCTGCGCCACAATATAGCAGATACCGTACTTTACGCTATTACAGGCTGGACTTTACCCCAAGACTATTTAGCATAAACCCTCGTTACCATCCCTCTTGAATAACGCGGACTCTACAAGACGGACCAGGCTAGGCTGAGAAAGCCCCTCTGGTTTTTATCAGATGCTTTTTATCAGACGCCGAGGAAAGGTTTGTTCTTCTTCCAGACCAGCCAAGCCAGAGAGGCGAGCCAGAGGAATATTATGGCTGAGTAAGCTGGAAAGATCTGACGATAATAAGATGGGGTGTCGCCGGTCTCTATTACTGGTGTTCTCCCGCTTCTGGGAAGCCCGGCCTGTTGCAGACCTTCCTGGGTGGTGTTGTGGAAAATGACAGTATCCACAGTAGCGAGTTTGCCGCGCCATAACTGGGCACCGCCTTTTTTGATATCAGGCGGGTTCTGGCTGGTCTGTATCAGAAGGTTGTCGCCGGTTTCCTTGAGACTAAAGTAATAGTAGGCCACCTCGTAGCGGGCGGAGATCCCTATTTTGGGCTGCTTGGTTTTGGGGTTTATGCGGAAATCAGGCTTGCCTCGAAGCTCCACGTAGTCACCGATCTCGGTGCCCGGCGGCAATTCGCCACGGTTGAGTTGCTTCACGCTCAAGGGAATCGGGTCGCCCTTCAGACCGTAAGAAAAGTTCGCGGCTGTCGAGGAGGCTCCGAACGTAAAGATCAGGACGATAAACAAACGCACGAGGAGCCAGGGGTTGCGCCGGATCCAGGCGCCAAGACCTCGCTCTTCGTAATGCTCGAAGGAGCTGTGATCTGGCCCAGAGGCGTGATCTTTTTCGCGAGTGTCCACGAACGTAAGTCTACCCGAGCGGATGGTGTGAAGTGGGGGTGCTTTCACAGCGGACACTGTCGGCGGGCGGCAAAATGTGAAAGAAGCATCGCCCAAGCGTTACGCGGGGTAGTGTGCGAAGATACGACGCTGTATGCTGGTGAATGGTCAAACCGCTACGAGTGGGCGAACTACATATCCTCCCTGGAGGTAGATATTGGAAAGAGAGCGGGAAGTGCCGGAGAAAGATTCCGAGTACACCGTTATAGGGGTGATAAGCGACGGGGCGGAGCTAAACCAGGCTGTCACGGATCTCCGGGAACTCGGGGTTGGCAGGGACGACCTGACCGTGGTCCTGAAACGCCAGAACCCCGACGAGCCGGAGCCTTTCCCCGAGGGGACTCGCTACATCGTGATACCGGACGACCGGAGGGGCCTTGAGGTCCCTGTAGGGTTCGCTATCTCCTTTGTCGTGCTCGGTATTTTCTTCGCCATCTCGACTCCGTCCATAGGCGTCCCAGTACTGATGGTCTTCATTTCTCTTGCGGCGATACTGATCGCTGGCTCCTTCACGCGGGTCGGCGTCTCACCGATACTTATCGAGATGGAAGCTCCGCGGGAAGAGGCCGGAACCTGGAATGAAGAGTTTGAGATGGGGAAGGTCCTCGTGTTCGCCAGCACGCGCGAGCGACGGCTGATCCGCCCTATCCGGGAAACTCTGCAAAGAGGCGGCGCGATGTACTACATAGAGGACCGGCGCCTCGAACCTCGCGCCGTACATCAGGCCACGCTGCATCGCTCCAGGCAGCACGGACCGGCCAAAACCGGAGAGTCGGTGGCGAACGTCAGGGAAACCCGGAAAGCCTAGAAGGAGTATAGAGAGTGGGCGCAACTTTCTTGTCGAATTTCCAGTTTCTGGCCCAGGTAGACCTTTCAAA
The DNA here is from genome assembly GCA_038198445.1 of Rubrobacterales bacterium. Taxonomy (GTDB): domain Bacteria; phylum Actinomycetota; class Rubrobacteria; order Rubrobacterales; family Rubrobacteraceae; genus JACDDK01. The sequence goes on along the minus strand of JBBPZZ010000151.1, from coordinate 2,084 downwards.
CACGTTCCAGTTCATGGGCGGGACACGGACCTTGACGGGTCTTACGATGCTGGTACACATGTTCTTCGCGGAGCTTTTCGTCGGGTTTGCCATCGCGGCGCCGGTGTTGCAGGCGTGGGGGGCCCGCACGGGCAGCCCACGCATGGACCGTCTGGCGCACTCCATGGCCCGCTTCAACGTCCTGACCTTTAGCTCCGGGGCCACGTTCGCGGTGCTCTTTCTAGTGTTGCTGGTCGGTTTCTATCCTCAAGTAACGGCGTCGCTCTTCACGCACTTCTTCTACTTCATAGCCGCCGCCATGCTGTCGATGTTTCTAGCGCTGTATGGGATGTATTCCTACTATTACAAATGGGACCGCTACAGTGTGTTGAACAAGAAGCGTCACATCGCGCTGGGGTTTACGATGGGGTTCTTTATTTGGATCTGGATGATGATCATGACCGGCATCGATACTTTCATGACTACGGGCGGCGGTCCCGGACAGTCAGGTCTCGCTGGCGGCGCCATAGCCAGCTTTGGTTCGGCCATGCGCGGGATCTTCAACCCGATGTTCGTGGAGATGCTGCTGCACCGCACCTTTGCCAATCTCTCTTGGCCGGCCTTCGCCCTGGCAGCCTGGGCGGCTTTTATGTACATCCGTTCGAAGAGCGACGAGGACAAGGCTTACTATGACTGGAGCACCTCGGTCGGGCTCACCTGGGGGACGGGGTTCTTGATCCTTCAGCCGCTGATCGGATTCGCTACCTTGTACGCGATGAAGTCTTCGGTGCCGAATAATCCAACTTCCTCCGCCGCATCGGGCGGATCTTACGAGAGGCTTACCTCCGGCGCGAGCTCGAACTTGTTGTACTTGAATCTCGCGCTGGTCGTCTTGATCTTCGTCCTCTCGAATATCGCAATGTATATGGGAGCGGGCCGCCATCCGGACCGCGGCGGCCGTATACCTATCCGCTTCTTTGGGTTGGTGGCCGCTGTGGCGGGACTGTACTCGGTATCGCCGCTCGCGAGCTTCCCATACGAGTCGCCGTTCTTCTACCTGCGCTACATAGCGCTGCTGATAATGCTGCTCGCCACCTTGGGAGCGTTCATCACGTACCTGCGAGGGCGGCTGCGGTTCCGCTACGGTTCGCCCGGGGCCGGTTACCGGGTGACACTGCTCGCTCTGGGTGTGCTCGCGGCGTTCGTGGCCCTGGATATGGGGCTGATGAAATCCAATTCCAGGGTGCCATACACGGTATATAATCAGCCTGACTACAAGGTGCAGACCTCGCCTCCGCCGAGCGGGTTTGGCAGGTAGGTTTGAGGTTCGGGTTTTGTATAGAAGGGGCTAGAAGTTGACGGAACTACAGAAGGATCCCATGACTCGCGGCGACTTCCTGGGCCTTGGGCTGATGGGAACCGTGATGGGAGCCGTACTGACCATCCCTCCCGTGGCGTTCGTCCTCGGGCCGGTCATCAAGACGAAGGTCCTCGGACAATCAAACGTGGCTGACGTATGGATAGAGGTCGGTCCGGTCAGCGACGTGCCTGAGGGAAAGCCCAAGTACTTCCCGGTCGAGTTCCCGATCAAGCAGTCCTACGGAGACAAGGAGATACAGAAAGAGAGCAAAGTCGGAGGCGGAGAGGACTTTACGGTCAGGAATGCCGTGTGGCTCTCCTGGAAGGCGCCGGTTCTCAGCCAGGGGCGGCAGGGCTCCAGCGGCGACGAGCTGGGAAAACCCAAGCGTCCCGCTATTCTGGACAAGAAGAAACAAGGATTCAGCAAGCAGGAGCGTGAGGGGCTGCTGAAAGACATCAACGTACTGAGCAACTCGTGCGCGCATCTGGGTTGTCCGGTGCGCTGGCGACAGGAGCAAGAGTTGTTCCTATGTCCCTGTCACGGTGGGCTGTATGACCTGAACGGCGGATGGGTCGGAGGACCACCGCCGAGAGGGCTGTACCGTTACACCGAGGCGGAGATCCGGGAGAACGGCAAGCTCTACATCAAGCACAAGTACGACCTTGAGGGCGGTTTGAATACACAAGAGCCCTACGTGGTTTAGGGTGGCTAGAGAGAGGGAGTCTGGAGCATGATCGGCAGGATT